>NZ_LFZP01000054.1:0-8620 GCF_002925705.1 Burkholderia anthinoferrum | reverse complement strand
TGATGGGCGAGCGTAGGACTTGGCGTAGGTTTGCGCATCGGGCCCCGTCAAATAAGGCGCAGGTACCGCTGCATCATCGGGGTGACGGGTGCAGGTGCTGCTGTGGGTTGCGTGCTCATATGACGGGGAAAAGTTGCTTTGGCAGCCCGAGTTTACCAGCGGCCTGAACGGGACTGCTCCAAGTTCGCCGTCGGGCCAGTTGCCGGCGATGGCGAGAGGCTGCAATCGGCCAGAAGCAGCCACTCGACTTCAGTATCTGAATTGGTGACAATCGGTCCATAACAACCACACTAACGTCCAATGGAACTGACAGCCGAGCAAGCAAAGGAAGCTGCCCAACGTGCCATCACCAAGGCAGGTTGGGAAGGCTGTGACGCGGTTGTTGTCGACGAATACACCCAAGAGTTTGACGTCGGCTGGGTTTTCTACTACCAATCGGCTCGTTTTCTCGAAACGGGAGAATTTGGATTCTCGCTGGTCGGAAACGCTCCCATCTTTGTTAGTCGCGCGGGTGGCTATTCCGCCTTCATCAGCTACCTAAGACCCATTGTCGAATCCATCGAAGCCTTCCGCCTCTGCGGAAATGCAAACGCGTAGTCGACAATGGCAAGTTCGGCACGAGTTCTCGAGTGCCCGCTTTGGGTGCGAGTGAAAGGCTGCTCGGGGTCGGGTAGCGACCGTCCGTAGGCGCACACTCAATCTCCCTTTGCCTGAAAGGAGATTGTCATGAAATCCGAGAGTGTCGCCGTTAGCCGTCGTGTGCCATGGAACAAGGGCAAACTCACCGGGCAGAAACCGCCGCTAAAGCTCCGAGAAATTTGGGCGATCCGGACGAGGCTTCAGATGGCGTCGAACGTCCGTGAGCTCGCGATGTTCAATCTCGCAATCGACAGCAAGCTTCGAGCGTGCGATTTCACGCGATTGCAGGTGCAGGACGTCCGTCACGGAAGCCACGTGGCTGCGAGGGCCACCGTCATGCAGCAGAAGACCCAGCGGCCGGTCCAATTCGAGATCACGGAACAGACCCGTGATAGCCTCGAAGCTTGGATCGAAGCGCGAGGGCTGAAGGCCGCGGATTTCTGTTTCCGAGCCGGTTGCATACGTCACCGCATCTGTCGACCCGGCAATACGCCCGAATGGTGCATCGCTGGGTCGCGTCGATTGGACTCGACGATACCGCATATGGGGACCTCGTGATTCCGATGCAAGATTCCGGTTAGAAGGATCTAAGCACCATTTGGCCGAGCGGTCTGCCACCAATATATTGTTATTTTAAATCAGAGGGTTGTTGTATGAGTGTGACGCCCGCGCATTATGGAAGCGCCGATCATTGACGACGAACTGTGGATACTGATCGGGCCATTGCTACCACGCGTGAAGCCTCGTGCGAAGAGCGTGCCTGGTCACCCGCGCGTGTCCGATCGTGCGGCGGTCAACCGCATCCTGTTCGTGTTCAAAACGGGAATACGGTGGAACCACTTGCCGACTCGGCTGGGCTTCGGCTCAGGGGCAGCTTGCTGGTGGCGATTAAACGACTGGCAAAAGGCTGGTGTGTGGTACCAACTGCACAAGTTGCTGGTGCGGCCGGCCAGATCGATCTGTTATACGCTGCGGTCGATTCGTCGTCAGTGCGCGTCGCTGTGACCGACGAAAAACTGGCCTAAACCCGCGAATAGTGCGCGACCCGGTTCCAAGCACCACATCCTCGTAGACGCCAACGGCGTTCCTGTTGTCACGATCCTGACTGGCGCGAACGCCAACGAAGTCACGCAGTTGCTGCCGCTCATTGTGCAATTCCGCCAATTCGCGGCGTCCGTGGTCAACCACTTCTGAAGTCTGGCGCCGTCTACGCCGATTGCGGCTACGACTCCACACGACACCGACGTGCGCTGCGTGAGCGCAGCGTCAGGCCCATGTTCGCGAAGCGCCGGAGCGAATATGGTAGCGGGCCCAGCAAGTATAGTTGGGTGGTCGAACGCACACACTCCTGGGTCCATAATTTCCGTCGTGTGCGTACGCGCTTCGAGCGACGCGCCGCAATTCACGAAGCATTCTTGAAACTCGGCTTCTCGCTCGTCTGTCGGAACATCTTCAGGCGAGCTGAGCAAAGTTTTTGAACTCCCCTCTAAGTGATGTGTTCCACTTTGCATGGAGGCACTGACATCACGCGGACCGTTCAACCGGTGTCGCTGCTGACCTTACATCAAACTGCCGGGCCAACGCGAGAAAGCCGGCGATATAGGGCACTTCCTCTTCCCCGCGACGCACGCCGAGGTGGATGCTTTTGTGAATACCGTCTTGACCGAGGCGCACCATGCGAATCGGCATGGACGCGCCTTCCTCGATCACCAGCCAGTCGGGCAGCACGGCCACGCCCCGGTGTGCTGCGACCAGCTGCAGCATCAGCTCGGTCTGCTCGGCCGTGCGATGGAATTTGGGCCGGCAATGGGCGGGGACCAGGAAGCGCGTATAGATGTCGAGCCGCTCCTTGCCGACGGGCACCGTGATCAGTTCCTCGGCGAGCAGGTCATGCGGCAGCGCGAATTCGCGCGCGGCAAACGGGTGCTGTTCATGTACCACCAGCATCAGCTCGTAGTCGATCACCGGTTCGAACACGACGTCGGGCAGGTTGACCGGGTCGGGTGTGACAAGCAGGTCGATTTCAAAGCCGAGCAGCGCCGCGACGCCATCGAAACCGAACGCAGTCCTGACGTCGTAATCGACATCGGGCCAGCTTGCGAGATAACGTGAAGTCAGCCGCGTCAGCCACTTCTGGCAGGGATGGCACTCCATCCCCACACGCAGTGCGCCGCGTCGCCCCTCGGCAAATTCGATGAGCGTGCGCTCGGCATGTTCGATCTGCGGCAGCACACGCTCGGCCAGCGCAATCAGATATTCGCCCGCATGCGTAAAGCGCAGGCCGCGTCCGTTCTTGGTCCAGAACTTGACACCATGCCGCTCCTCGAACTTGCGGACCATATGTGACAGCGCCGACTGCGTGACGTTGAGGCGCTCGGCGGCCGCGGTCAGGCTGCCGAGTCGCTGGACTTCCTTCAGGATCGAAAGATACTGGAGATCGAGCATGGTTGAACTCCCCATATTGCTTGCAACAGGCGATCGCTGGCACCGGTGCGTGTGTAGCGCATCGGCCGGCCCGCGGCACCACGATGCCGTTTGCCCGTCCGGGTCATGCTGTCGGCGTAGCTCGGCCCGAGGTCCACAGGAATGCCGCCAGCCCCAGCACTGGCCCGGGCACCAGCAGCCAGATCGCATCGAGCCCGATCTTCTCGAGCAGCGCGGTGGTGGCTGCGATCGAGATGACCGTCATGGCGAAGCCGATCGAGTTCTGGATTGCCAGCGCGCCTCCGACCCAAGCGGGCGGGCAGGCGCGTGCCGCCAGCGCCGAGAATTGCGGCGAATCTGCGACGACCGACGCACCCCAGACGACGAGCAGCGCCGCCATGGCCATCGGCGGCAGCACGCGCCATGCCAGTGCGAAAGTCAGCGCACAGAGCCCAGAGATGGCTAATGCACCGAGCGCGACCTTTGCGCTACCCAGCGTGCGCGACAGCATTCCGCCGACGAGCGAGCCGATTGCGCCCGTGGCGATGACGCCGAAGGCGAGGCCCGACACACCGAAACGGGGAAACTGCGACGCCAGCGCGGTATGTGCGATCAACAGCGGCACGGCCGTCCAGAACGTGTAGAGCTCCCACATATGGCCGAAGTAACCGAACGTCGCGGCACGAAACGCGCGGATCCGGAACGCCACGAGCACGGCGGCCGGGCTGCCTTGCCGCCCAACGGCGGCGTTCGTCCGCGGATAGGTGCCGTCACCGAGGACGCCGATCACGACGGCGCCGATCAGCGCGAGCACCGACGACGCGGTGATGATCCACTGCCACGGCAGACCGGTGCCGACGACCCGCATCGCGTGCGGCAGTGCCGTGCCGAGCGTCAGCATGGCGACCAGCTGGGCCAGCGCGGAACCCGTGCGATCCGGCGCCCAGCCGACGATCAGCTTCATGCCCATCGGATAGATGCCCGCGAGGCAGATGCCGACGCCGAACCGGAACGCCGCGCCCGTGGCAAGACCGCTCGACAGCCACGCAAAACCGAGATTGAAGGCGGCCCCGAGCACGGCGCTGCACACGAAAATCCGGCTCGCGCGAAATCGGTCCGCGGCACCGCTCAACGAGATCGCAAGCGTGCCGAAAATGAAGCCCAGCTGTACCGCGCTGGTCAGCCAGCCGATGTCGGCCGCGCTCGCGTGCCAGAGCCGCATCAGGTCCGGGGCCGTGCTGTTCGCGCTGAACCACAGCGCCGTGCCGAACAGCTGCGCGATCGCGATCGCGGCGACCGGCCCGATTCCGTCGACCAGCCAGTGCCGCAACCGGGTGTGCGGTTCCACGATGCTTGAACACATATGACTTCCTTGGCGGTTGCGCGACGTCCGCTTTCTCGCACGCCGTCCTCGCGCCGCATCGGACGGAATTGCCCGTGCGAGCCGGCAGGGGCACCGGCGGTCGACGGGCGGGGCTGAATGGAGGGCGCGGGTCGCGCCGCTGTCGGGTGACGTCGATCGGAAACGATCGAATCAGGCCGTGACGAGCTGACCCAGCCAGCGCGTATCGCGCGGCGATGGCCGACGATGCAGGCGCTGCTCGAGCAGCGCGCGTGCCTTGCCGGCGTCGCCGCTGCGCATCCACGCGACCAGCAGCGTGTCCTGCACGATTTCGCGTTGTGCGCCGCTGCCGCCGATGCGTACCGCTTCGTGTGCCACGGGTTCGAGAAGGGCCGCGCATCGTGCGTATTGCTCGTCGGCGAATGCAAGCGCCGCGCGGCAGATCGCCGGCACCACGGCACCGGCCCGCAGCGTGCCGGCTTCGACGAGCGCGTCGAGCGCGCCCGCCCGCTCGTCGAGCGCCGCCTTTGCGCCGGTGGCCGCCGCGATCAACGCCATATGGACATCGGCGAACGGGAAGCCGGCCTACCGGAAGTAGTCCGATGCATACCGGGCCGCATCGTCCCACTTGCCGTCGGGAACGATGTGACCGTAAGCCTGCATGCGCCAGAGGAACGAAGCGGTATCGCTGACCACGTTGATCGGCACGCCCAGCGACGCCGCCGGCGCAACCTGCGCGTCGTAGATCGCGAGCGCGCGTTCGGTATCGCCGCGTTCGAGCGCGATCAGCGCCGCATGCCACGCAATGTGGCTGTGAAGGATGCCGCTGCGGTCGTATTCAGGCAGCCAGCCGGCGATCATCGCGTCGGCCTCGTCGTTCGCGCCGGCCTCGTACAGCACGTGTGCCACCGCGTGCGCGGCATTGACGTTGTGCCGGCGCAATTCGAGCGCACGCTGCGTCAGCGTGCGGCCGAGCCGGACGTCGCCGTTTTCGCCATGCGCCCAGCCGCGATACGTCAGGAACCACCAGTCGTCGTCCTCGAAATGCCGCGCATGGCGCTCGCAAAGATCGACGCGCGCCTGATCGTGATCCGCCATGCCCGAAAACGCGAACAGGCCGAACGCGCCGAGCGGCAGCGACAACACGACCACGTCGCGGGGCCAGCTGTCGGCATGCTCGAACGCGGCCGTCAGTGCCGGTGCGGACTGCCCGTGGATCGCGAGCGACAGCACGTTGACGTGGCTGCGCTCGCGCGGCGTGCCGTTGCGGGCAGCGAGTGCGACCGCGTTCGTGATCATCGCGCGCGCCTCGCCGACCTCGGCGCGGATCGCATGCAGGCGTGCCCGGGCGGCCTGCGCCAGCGCGAATTCCGGATCGGCCGCGATCGCCTCGTCGAGCGTTTCGGCTGCGCCTGGCCACAGGGACAGGAGCAGGTCGACGCCGGCGCGATAGCGCTCGGCCGCGCGTTCGGACGTCGTCGAAAGGGGCAGGCTGTAGCGGTCGAAACAGGCCATGAGGCGGGAAACTCCGGTAAGTATCGTTGGCGTTCGGGGCGGCGGCTGTCAATTGCGCGCGCGTTGTCGTCGAGACAGGCATGACGATGATTAGACCAAGTTTCTCGGTGTCGGTATTTCGATTAATAGACAAAATATATAGAATATCTGCCAACTGGAGAATCATCATGGTCTGGGAAACGATCGAGGCGCCGGCGAACGCGGCGCCACCGGCACCCCTCAGGGTGCGCGCGCAGTTCATTCCCGCCCGCCACTGTTTTCCCGAACATCATCATGGCTGGCATCAGGTGGTGTACGCGATCTCGGGCGCGCTGACGGTGATCGCGGAAGGCGGTTCCTGCGTCATATCGCCGGATCAGGCCGTGTGGCTCGCCACCGGCGCGCGGCATCGCGTCGGCTCGCTGCTGGGCGCGGAATTTCGAAGCCTGTGGATCTCGGACGACGCGGGGCCGGCGCTGCCGGGCACGAGTCCGAGCGTGTTCACCGTCTCGCCGTTGCTGAAGGCGCTGATCGTCGAGGCGAGCGAAATCGAAGGGCAACCCGGCGAAGACGGCTATGCGGCGCGCATCACCCAGCTGATTCTCGACCAGCTGAGACGTGCGCCGGCGCTCCCGTCGGCATTGCCCTGGCCGCGCGATGCAGCGCTGATGTCGCTGTGCGAAGCGCTCTACGCGGATCCGGCGGACCTGCGCGGCCCGGAGGAGTGGGGCGCCATGTTCGGGATGTCGACGCGCACGCTGGCCCGCCGGTTCGTCGCCGAAACCGGCATGAGCCTGCGCTCGTGGCGCCGTCGCATGCGCCTGTTCAGGGGGATTGAACTGCTTGCGGGCGGGCACGGCGTGACACGCGTCGCGATGGAGCTGGGCTACGGCTCGACGTCGG
The DNA here is from genome assembly GCF_002925705.1 of Burkholderia anthinoferrum. NCBI lineage: Bacteria > Pseudomonadati > Pseudomonadota > Betaproteobacteria > Burkholderiales > Burkholderiaceae > Burkholderia > Burkholderia anthinoferrum. The sequence continues at coordinate 1,818 of NZ_LFZP01000054.1, read as the reverse complement.
CTTTCGTCTACGCGTTCCGGCTGGAGATGGGCAGCAGCCCGCGGGCCTACATGCGCGGCCGCGGCACCGAGTTCGGCGAATGCGCGCCGGCGCGGCCGCGCTGAAGGCGAGAGGAATCGGGGCCGATCGGATCCCGCGGGATCCGATCGATGATGCGGACGCTTACGCCGGAAGATCCTTCGGATCGCACGATTCGCACGCGGCATCGGTGCGCGTGGCTTCGTTCCGGATATAGAAGCGATACACGCCATACACGAACGCGACCCAGACCGCCGACACCACCAGCGACATCCGCATGTCCGGCAGGATTGCGATACAGGCCATCACCGCGGCGACGAAGCAGAGCGCAATGTAGTTGCTGTACGGATAAAACGGCATCTTGTAGGTGAGCTTGTCCGCTTCGCCGTTCGCGATCCGGATCTTGCGAAAGCGCAGGTGGCTGATGACGATCGAACCCCATGCACAGACGAGCGCGAACACGGTGACCGACGAGAACAGCTCGAATGCCTGCTCCGGCATCACGTAGTTGAGCAGCACGCCCGCAAACATCGTTGCGAATACCATTAGGATCGCGCGATACGGCACCTTGCGGTTGTTGACGACGCCGAGGAACGCCGGCGCGTTCTTCTGCAGCGAAAGGTTGTAGAACGTGCGGCTGTTGGTGAACACGCTCGCGTTCACGGCCGAGAGCACCGCCATGATCACGACGAGGTTCATGATGCCGGCCGCGGCGGGAATGCCGATCTTCGTGAATACCTCGACGAAGGGGCTGCCCTTGGTGGTCAGCGAGGTCCACGGGAACACCATCAGCAGAACCGCGATCGCGCCGACGTAGAAAATCAGCAGGCGCCAGAACGTCGCGTTGATCGCCTTCGGCATGGTCGTGCGGACATCCTTCGCTTCGCCGGCTGCGAGGCCGAGATTCTCGACGCCGCCGAACGAGAAGGCCACCATCACGATCGCGAGAAAGGTACCGCCCACGCCTTTGGCGAAGAATCCGCCGTTCGCAACGAGGTTGTGATAACCGATCGGCACGCCGTGGTTGCCGATGCCGAACACGATCATGCCGGCGCCGAAGACGATCAGTGCGACGATCGCCGCGACCTTGACGACCGCAAACCAGAACTCGGCCTCGCCATAGAACTTCACGCCGATGACGTTGACGCAGAACATGATCGCCACGGCCGTACCCGCCGTCACCCAGATCGGGATGCCGGGGAACCAGAAGTGCACGTAGTTGCCGAGCGCGTTCAGGTCGGCCGCGCTGGTGGCGAGCAGGAAGATGAACGCGTTCCAGCCGTTCAGGAAGCTGACGAAGCGGTGAATGTAGCGGTTCGAGTACGAGACGTAGGAACCCGATACCGGCTCCTCGACCGCCATCTCGCCCAGTGCGCGCATCACGAAGTAGATCGCGATGGCAGCGAGCACATAGACGAGCAGGATGGCCGGGCCGGCCGTGCGGATGGCCCAGGACGAGCCATAGAAAAGCCCGGCGCCGATCGCGCCGCCGATCGCGATCATCTGGACGTGCCGGTTCGACAGGTCGCGCTTCAGGTCTTCCTGTTCGTAAGTCGTGGTTTGAGGGGTCTGTGTCATGTCGCCTCCGAGGGTGTCTTCATCTGTCTTTGCAGTTGCATGGGAAATGCCGTTTTGTTTGTATGTATTCCTTATTAACGGACGTGATCGTTCCGGACGATCGACATCCTTGTCGTGCTTCTGGTGAACGTAGGCGAAGCGGGCGCTAGTGTCCTGTTCCGCTGATTCGCGAGCAAAGTCGATGCAGCTTTTCGAGGATGGAATCGGCTGACGCGGTCCAGA
>NZ_LFZP01000043.1:0-12056 GCF_002925705.1 Burkholderia anthinoferrum | reverse complement strand
TTGAACTGCTCGTTGTACTTCGTCATGAAAAACACCCCAAAGGTTGGACGGGTGTCCAACTTTTGGGGTGCAGTTCAACAGGACCGGCCTTCGTATATCCGCCGAAACCGCGCAGCGCTCAAACCTGCGCGCCCGCGTTCGGATCGTCCGGATCGTGCGCGGTCTTCTTTTCCTTGATCAGGTCTTCGCGCTTGATGCCGAGCCACATCGCGAGCGAGCCCGCGACGAACACCGACGAGTAGATGCCGAACATGATGCCGACCGTCAGCGCGAGCGCGAAGTAGTGCAGCGTCGGGCCGCCGAAGAAGAACATCGACAGCACCATCATTTCCGTCGACGTGTGCGTGATGATCGTACGCGACATCGTGGTCGTGATCGCGTGGTTGATCACTTCCTGCACGCTCATCTTGCGTTCGCGGCGGAACGTCTCGCGGATCCGGTCGAAGATGACGACCGACTCGTTGACCGAGTAGCCGAGCACCGCGAGGATCGCCGCGAGCACCGCCAGCGAGAACTCCCACTGGAAGTACGCGAAGAAGCCGAGAATGATCACGACGTCGTGCAGGTTGGCGATGATGCCGGCCACCGCGTACTTCCATTCGAAGCGGAACGACAGGTAGATCACGATGCCGATCACGACGCACGCGAGCGCGAGCAGACCGTCGGTCGCGAGCTCGCGGCCGACCTGCGGACCGACGAACTCGACGCGCTGCAGCGTGACGTCCGGGCTCTGCGCCTTCAGCGCGCCCATCACCTGGTCGCTCTGCTGCGCGGACGTGAGGCCTTCCTTCAACTGCAGGCGGATCAGCACGTTGCGCGACGTGCCGAAGTTCTGCACCTGCGCGTCGGCATAGCCGAGCTTGCCGAGCGTCGCGCGCACGGGTTCGAGCTCCGCGGCCTGCTGGTACTGCACCTCGATCACCGTACCGCCGGTGAATTCGACGGACAGGTGCAGCCCGCGGTGGAACAGAAAGAACACGGCGGCGAGGAACGTGACCAGCGAGATCACGTTGAACACCAGCGCGTGCCGCATGAACGGAATGTCTTTACGGATGCGGAAAAATTCCATGGCTTCGTCTCCGGGGCCTTATTGGGTCGAGCCCGGTTTCTTCGGCGACACGCCTTGCTGCGCGCGGTTGCGCAACTGCGGCTTGCCGGCGCGCGGCGCATTGCCCTTCGCCGGGGCGGCGAGCTTCGCGGCGCGCGCGGTGTCGGTCGATTCGTCCGCGTCGGTGAACGACGCGGCGGCCGCGCCTTCCGGCTTCCACACCTGGCCGATCGCGAGCGACTTCAGCTTCTTGCGGCCGCCGTACCAGAGGTTGACGATCCCGCGCGAGAAGAACACCGCGGAGAACATCGACGTCAGGATGCCGAGGCAGTGCACGATCGCGAACGCGCGAACCGGGCCCGAGCCGAACGCGAGCAGCGCGAGGCCGGCGATCAGCGTCGTGACGTTCGAATCGAGAATCGTCGCCCACGCGTGCGCGTAGCCGGCCTGGATCGCGAGCTGCGGCGGCTGGCCGGCGCGCAGTTCTTCGCGCACGCGCTCGTTGATCAGCACGTTCGAGTCGATCGCCATGCCGAGCGCGAGCGCGATTGCCGCGATACCGGGCAGCGTCAGCGTCGCCTGCATCAGCGACAGCACGGCGACGAGCAGCAGCAGGTTCACCGACAGGCCGATCACCGATACCACGCCGAACAGCATGTAGTACGCGATCATGAACACGGCAATCGCGCAGAAGCCCCAGATCACCGAGTGGATGCCCATCTTGATGTTGTCGGCGCCGAGGCTCGGGCCGATCGTGCGTTCCTCGATGATGTCCATCGGCGCGGCGAGCGAACCGGCGCGCAGCAGCAGCGCGAGATCGGCCGCGGCCTGCGGCGTCGGCTGGCCCGTGATCTGGAAGCGGTCGCCGAGTTCGGACTGGATCGTCGCGACCGTCAGCACTTCGCCCTTGCCCTTCTCGAACAGCACCATCGCCATCGGCTTGCCGATGTTCTCGCGCGACACCGTGCGCACCGCGCGGCCGCCCGCCGAATCGAGGCGGATGTTGACCGACGGACGCTGGTGTTCGTCGAAGCCGGCCGATGCGTCGATGATGCGGTCGCCGGTGAAGATCACGTCCTTCTTCAGCAGCACGGGCGCCTGGTTGCCCTGCGTGAACAGCTCCTCGCCCGGCGGCACGGGGTCGTTCGGGTTCGGGTGCGTGTTGATCGGATCGGCAAGACGCGCCTCGAGCGTCGCGGTGCGGCCGATGATGTCCTTCGCCTTCGCGGTGTCCTGCACGCCCGGCAGCTCGACGACGATGCGGTCGCTGCCCTGCTGTTGCAGGATCGGCTCGGACACGCCGAGTTCGTTGACGCGGTTGTGCAGCGTCGTCAGGTTCTGCTTGAGCGCGGCGTCCTCGACGGATTTCTGCACGGCCGGCGTGAAGGTGCCGACCACCTGCGTGCCGCCGCCGCCGGGCTGGGTCGCCCATTGCAGCTCGGTGATCGACGCGGCGAGCACCTTGCGGGCATCTTCCGCCGTCTGCGCATCGCTGAAGTTGACGACCACGGACTGCTCGACGCGGCTCACGCCGCCGTCGCGGATGTTCTTGTCGCGCAGCAGCGCGCGTGCGTCGGACGCGTCGGAGTCGAGTTTCTTCGTGAGCGCGCCCGTCATGTCGACCTGGAGCAGGAAGTGCACACCGCCGCGCAGGTCGAGGCCGAGATACATCGGCAGCGCGTGCAGCGCGGTCAGCCAGCGCGGCGACGCGCTCTGCAGGTTCAGCGCGACGACGTACTGCGGATCGTTCGGGTCGGTGTTCAGCGATTTCTGCAGCAGGTCCTTGACGCGCAGCTGCGTATCGGTGTCCTTCAGGCGCACGCGGATGTTCGCGCTGGTCGCCGTGTTCTCGAAGGTGATGTCGTCCGGCTTGATCTGCGCGGACGCGAGCGCCGATTCGACCTGGGTCAGCGTGGTCGAGTCGAGCTTGACCGTGGCCTTGCCGCTCGACACCTGCACAGCCGGCGCTTCGCCGAAGAAGTTGGGCAATGTGTACAGAAGGCCGATGGCGAGCGCCACGACCATCACGACATATTTCCAGAGTGGATAACGATTCATGAGGGGGCCGAACGGGTGGTTGGCGTGAAAGCGTCGCGTCCGGCGCCGCGGCGGCCCGCTCTCTCAGGCGGGCACGGCGCGGGGAGCCGGACGCTCGGTGAAGGCCTTACAGCGACTTGATCGTGCCCTTCGGCAGAATGGTCGTGACGGCAGCCTTCTGCACGGTGATTTCGGTGCCTTCGGCGATTTCGACGCCGATGTAGCCTTCGGTGACCTTCGTCACCTTGCCGACGAGGCCGCCGCTCGTGACGACTTCGTCGCCCTTCGCCATGGCCGCGAGCATGTTGCGGTGTTCCTTCTGGCGCTTCATCTGCGGACGGATCATGATGAAGTACAGCACCGCGAACATCAGGATGAGCGGCAGGAAGCTCATCAGGCTCGATTCGGCGCCACCGGCACCTTGCGCGAAGGCATTGGAAATGAACGGCACGTTGGTCTCTCCGTAGGGGAAGATCGAAAAATAAGCCGGTCATTCTACCACCGGCCCCATGCCGCAACGGAGCGACACATGCGCTTTGAGATCAAGTGCTTAAAGTGCGAGCCGGCGACGTTGCGACTGATATGGAAGGTAATTGTAATGTTTGGCGATCTGGACTGATAGATGTCGGCGCGTTTTTAGTACTAGTCCTATTCTTGCTGGCCACCTGGTCGGCCGGCCGACGTTATGTGGAACGCGTCAAGCATATGGGTCTCGACCGTTTGGTCGATTGCGGCGACGAACCGCAGGGCGCGAGCCGTGCTGCGCGGACGGTACTACGGCTTGCATCGACTCGCCGCGGCGAATGCCGGTGTGTCGCGTGGCGGGCGGCATCGTGCAGTCGGACAGGCCGATGTCGTTCGAGACGTACTCGATCAGCCCTCACCGCGAGCAGACCGGCAACGGGTAGCGGCGGGCATTCCGACAGGCCCGCGAGCGATTCGCCCCTCGCCACCGGGCTGGATCGGCGCGTAATGGGATCTCGCTATTTTCGAGATGGAATTTCGGTTACGGTGATGTCAGGATAATTGACAGTAGAGGTGCAGATGTCGCTTCGTTCCGCCGTGATTCAGGGCATCGACGAAATAAATCGTGAACGAATCAATGGATTTCGCCCCGATCTGTCTCGCTTGTTCGTCGATTTGAGTCGGCATCCCGGTAATGTCGGCGCGATTGTTGTTGCACCAGCCGAAAATCATGTTGGCTACGAGGTATTGTCATTTTCCCCGTCGTCTGAATTGCCTGAACCGGAAGCGTCCCTCGGGGTGGATCTGTGGGAGTGTGCGAAAGATCATTATGGTCTAACAGGCTCGGCTGTTTTGACGGGTGTGGCTGGAATGCCGATCCATAAAAAACTTCTTGGACACATGGTGCATCCAAGGGCCAGTAAATACACGAATATTGTCAGTAGTGTGGGTCTCAAATTTTTCCCGAGATTGGTATTGCCTTCCGGCTCCATGGCGGCGAGACTTGCCCGGAAAACTCTGGGTACGATTCGTGTATTCGGAGTTGTTGGACGCGCTTCCGGGTATGGTGCTATTGCTCTGGGGGTGATCGACGCAGTGGTTATTGGCAAGTGTGCGTATGACGCGAGATATGGAAGCTGAAGCTCGACCGGTGCCGTCTAAAAAGGAGATCATCGAGACGGTGATTGATATTTTTGTCAGGGAGATTGGGTTTGTTGAGCGGAGCGAGATATCAAAAGATACGGATATTCTCGGCGATTTCAAAATTGATCACGATGATATTACGATGTTCATAACGATGACGTTCAAGCATTTTAATATCCCGGTGTTCATCGAGGACGATTTTCCGCTAACCATAGAGGGTGTCTCGGATTTTATTTTCGACTACATCTCGTCGGGACGAAAGGATGAAGACCCGCGGGACAAGCAAGGGCTCTGGGGGAAGTTCCTGAAGTGGATCAGCTTATAAAAAAGGATGTATGGCGAACGAGACGCTTGTGCGCGCTTTTCATGTTGCGGTGCGGACTGACTTGTCAGGGCGACAAGCGGACCTCGACTCCGGCGTGCTGCAGAAGAGTGCGCATCGACTCATCGGCCGGCTGAATGTCGGGGGCACGGATTGCTATCGAGCGGCGTTCGAGGCATGGCTTCGGCCGGCCGCGTGACACGGGAGCGTGCCCGGCACGCGGCAGGCCGGCTTTTCGGCATAAGCGCAACTCGATGGTGATGGAAGATCGCGCGCGCCGTGTGCGAATTTACCGTCAGTCGACCCCTCTCGCCCGATCCTCCGCGAAGCGCTGCCGGAATGCGTCGAACGTATGCATTTCGATCGCGTCGCGGATCTCGCTCATCAGTTGCAGGTAGTAGTGCAGGTTGTGGATCGTGTTGAGCTGCGCGCCGAGGATTTCGCCGACCCGGTGCAGGTGATGCAGGTAGCCGCGCGAGAAGTTCTGGCACGTGTAGCAGGTGCAGGTCGAATCGAGCGGCTTCAGCGAGTTCTTGTGCGTCGCGTTGCGGATCTTCACGTCGCCGAAGCGCGTGAACAGCCAGCCGTTGCGCGCGTTGCGGGTCGGCATCACGCAGTCGAACATGTCGATGCCGTTCGCGACGCCGTCGACCAGATCCTCCGGCGTGCCGACGCCCATCAGGTAGTGCGGCTTGCTGGCCGGCAGCTTCGGGCCCACGTGCCGCAGCACGCGCATCATGTCTTCCTTCGGCTCGCCCACCGACAGCCCGCCGATCGCGAGGCCGTGGAAGCCGAGTTCCGAGAGGCCCGCGAGCGATTCGTCGCGCAGATCCTCGAACATCCCGCCCTGGACGATCCCGAACAGCGCGTTAGGGTTGCCGAGCCGGTTGAATTCGTCGAGCGAGCGCTTCGCCCAGCGCAGCGACATGCGCATCGAGTCGGCCGCTTCCTTGTGCGTCGTCGGCACACCGTTGGTCGCGTACGGCGTGCATTCGTCGAACTGCATCACGATGTCCGAGTTCAGCACCTTCTGGATCTGCATCGACACTTCCGGCGACAGGAACAGCTTGTCGCCGTTGATCGGCGACGCGAACGTGACGCCGTCCTCGGTGATCTTGCGCAGGTCGCCGAGCGAGAACACCTGGAAGCCGCCGGAGTCGGTCAGGATCGGCTTGTTCCAGCCCATGAAGCCGTGCAGGCCGCCGTGCGCGTCGATCGTGTCGAGGCCCGGGCGCAGCCACAGGTGGAACGTGTTGCCCAGGATGATCTGGGCCTTGATCTCGTGCAGCTCGCGCGGCTGGATCGCCTTCACGGTGCCGTACGTGCCGACCGGCATGAAGATCGGCGTCTCGACCGTGCCGTGGTTGAGCTTCACGCGGCCGCGGCGCGCGTGGCCGTCGGTCGTCAGCAGTTCGAATTCGAGCCCGTTGGCGGGGCGGTCCTGCACGGGGGCGCTCGGATGAGCGTGCGTATCGTGGGATGAACCTTCGGTCATCGCGTCATTCTCCTTGCCACCGAAGAACAGTTCGGCGCATGTTGGAAACGCCGCCGGGCAGCCGGCGGCGGGGAAAGCGGGTGCGCGCCATCGTAGCGCGTACGGCGGGAAAACGGGGTAACAGCGCGCGGCGCGACCGCGCGGCACGCACCGGCTGCTGGCAATCGCAGGCCGGTGCGTGATCGCGCACGCCGCGCTTACGCGCCCGGCGCCTCCGGCGTGTCGCGCCGCGTGAGCAGCATCGCGTCGCCGTAGCTGAAGAACCGGTAGCGTTCTTCGATCGCGTGCCGGTACGCGGCGCGGATCGTCTCGACGCCCGCGAACGCGGACACCAGCATCAGCAGCGTCGATTTCGGCAGGTGGAAATTCGTGACGAGCCGGTCGACCACGCGGAAACGATAGCCGGGCGTGATGAAGATGTCGGTCTCGGCCTGCGTCGCCGCGAGCGCTCGGCCGGCTTCGTCGGCCGAGCGCGCCGCGGCTTCGAGCGCGCGCATCGACGTCGTGCCGACCGCGATCACGTTGCCGCCGCGCGCACGCGTCGCGGCGATCTTGTCGACGAGCGACTGCGGCAGGTCGTACCACTCGCTGTGCATCTTGTGCTCGGCGATGTTCTCGACGCGCACCGGCTGGAACGTGCCGGCGCCGACGTGCAGCGTCAGCGTCGCGCGCTCGACGCCCATCGCGTCGAGCTTCTCCAGCAGCGGCTGGTCGAAATGCAGCCCGGCCGTAGGAGCTGCCACCGCGCCCGGGTTGCTCGCGTAGACCGTCTGGTAGCGCGTTTCGTCGGTCGCGTCGGGATCGTGCTCGATATACGGCGGCAGCGGCAGGCGGCCGTATTGCTCGATCAGGTCGAGGCACGGCGCGGGAAAGTGCAGCGTGAAGAACGGCTCGACGCGCTCGCCGACCGTCACGTCGAACGCATCGGCCAGACGCAGCGTCGTGCCGGCGCCCGGCGACTTGCTCGCGCGGATCTGCGCGAGCGCCGTGTGCGTGCCCGTCACGCGCTCGATCAGCACCTCGATCCTGCCGCCGCTGGCCTTCTGGCCGAAGAAACGCGCCTTCAGCACCTTGGTATCGTTGAACACGAGCAGGTCGCCGGGCGCGATGCACGCCGGCAACTCGGTGAAATGGCGGTCGACGAGGCGGGCGGGCTCGACGGTGCCGTCGACCTCGAGCAGGCGGCTCGCGGTGCGGTCGGGCAGCGCGGTTTGTGCAATCAGCTCGGGCGGCAGATTGAAATCGAAATCGGAAAGCGTGAACATGCGGGCTGGTTCGAAGCGGCCGGCGGGCGTCGCCGGCAGGGCGGAAACGCGTGATCGGGGCGCGCGAGCCGCTATGATGACGGGATGCGCGGCCTGGCCGGCGTCGTTCGTTCGGACGACGTGAAAGCCGCTATTGTACTTGCCTTGCGAAGCACCCAGACGATCCGATGCCCGTGTCACCACGCCGTTCCCCCGCTGCCGTTGCCGATTCCGCCGATCCGTTCGACGCGGACGATGCCGCCTCGTTAGCGCCGCCCGCAGCGGGCCCCGGCGCGCGCCGCGCCGGCCCGAAGCGCGGCGCCGACGGCCGGCTCGCGCAGCCCGCGGCGGCCGCGCCCGAGGCCGACGGCGCCGCCGCCGCGAGCGACGAAGCAGGCGCGGCCGGCGCGAAGCGCAAGAAGAAGCCGGCCGCCGACAAGCCGGTGAAAACCGCCGACAAGCTCGCGAAGCTCGGCCTCACGCGTTCGATCGATCTCGTGCTGCATCTGCCGATGCGCTACGAGGATGAAACCACGCTCACGCCGATCGGCGAGCTGTTGCCGGGCGGCATCGCGCAGACCGAAGGCGTCGTGTTCGACAACGAGGTCGCCTACCGGCCGCGCCGCCAGCTGGTCGTGAAGATCCAGGACGACGACGGCGAGCAGCTCGTGCTGCGCTTCCTGAATTTCTACGGGTCGCAGGTCAAGCAGATGGCCGTCGGCCAGCGGCTGCGCGTGCGCGGCGACGTGCGCGGCGGCTTTTTCGGGATGGAGATGGTGCATCCGGCCGTGCGCGTCGTCGAAGCCGACGCGCCGCTGCCGCAGGTGCTCACGCCCGTCTACCCGAGCACGGCCGGCGTATCGCAGGCGTACTTGCGCAAGGCGATCGAGAACGCGGTCGAGCGCACGCCGCTGCCCGAACTGCTGCCGCCGGAGATCCAGCGCGATTACCTGAAGCCGCTCGACGTGCCGACGCTCGAGCAGGCGGTGCGCATCCTGCACCATCCGCGCGTCGATTCCGACGAAGCCGCGCTGATGGACGGCTCGCATCCGGCGTGGACGCGCATCAAGTTCGAGGAGTTGCTCGCGCAGCAACTGTCGCTCAAGCGCGCGCACGAGGAGCGCCGCACGCGCGCCGCGCCCGCGATGCCGCGCCGCGGCGCGGCCGATGCCGATGCGCTGACGACGCGTTTCTACGCGGCGCTGCCGTTCACGCTGACCGGCGCGCAGGCGCGCGTCGTCGACGAAATCGCGCACGACCTCACGCTCGCGCACCCGATGCAACGCCTGCTGCAGGGCGACGTCGGCAGCGGCAAGACGGTCGTCGCCGCGCTGGCCGCCACGCAGGCGATCGACGCCGGCTACCAGGCCGCGCTGATGGCGCCCACCGAAATCCTCGCGGAGCAGCACGCGCGCAAGCTGCGCGCGTGGCTCGAGCCGCTCGGCGTGAAGGTCGCGTGGCTGGCGGGCAGCCTGAAGGCGAAGGAGAAACGCGCGGCGATCGAGGCGGCCGCGCTCGGCACCGCGCAGCTCGTGATCGGCACGCACGCGATCATCCAGGATACGGTCGAATTCGCGCGGCTCGGCCTCGTGATCGTCGACGAGCAGCACCGTTTCGGCGTCGAGCAGCGTCTCGCGCTGCGCGCGAAGGCGGCGAATGCGGCCAACGGCGCGCGCGACTTTCAGCCGCACCAGTTGATGATGTCGGCCACGCCGATCCCGCGCACGCTCGCGATGACGTACTACGCGGACCTCGAGGTGTCGACGATCGACGAGCTGCCGCCCGGCCGCACACCCGTGCTTACGCGCCTCGTCGGCGACGCGCGGCGCGACGAGGTGATCGCCCGCGTGCGCGAGGCCGCGCTGACCGGGCGCCAGGTGTACTGGGTGTGCCCGCTGATCGAGGAGAGCGAGACGCTGCAGCTGCAGACGGCCGTCGAAACCTACGAGACGCTCGCCGCCGCGCTCCCCGAACTGAAGGTCGGCCTCGTGCATGGCCGGCTGTCGCCGGCCGACAAGGCGGCCGTGATGGACGCGTTCACGCGCAACGAAGTGCAGCTGCTGGTCGCGACGACCGTGATCGAGGTCGGCGTCGACGTGCCAAACGCGTCGTTGATGGTGATCGAGCACGCGGAGCGCTTCGGCCTGGCGCAGCTGCACCAGTTGCGCGGCCGTGTCGGGCGCGGCACCGCGGCGTCGGTGTGCGTGCTGCTGTACACCGGGCCGCTGTCGATCGCCGGTCGCGAGCGGCTGAAGACGATGCGCGAGACGACCGATGGCTTCGAGATCGCGCGGCGCGACCTCGAAATCCGCGGGCCCGGCGAATTCCTCGGCGCGCGCCAGTCGGGCGCGGCGATGCTGCGCTTCGCGAACCTCGAGACCGACGGCTGGCTGATCGAGCCGGCCCGCGAGGCCGCGGCGCGGCTGATTGCCGCGTATCCCGAGGTCGTCACGCAGCATCTGGCGCGCTGGCTCGGCGCGCGCGAGCAGTACCTGAAGGCCTGATCCACCGGCTCGGGGCCGGATCGAACGCCACCGATCGACGCATCGCGATGCAGAGAAACTTGGCGAACCGGTGCCAACAGGTGTATAAATTAAACCTATCGCCTGTATATCTCTGATTGACCCACAATGACGCTGACTGAATTGAAATACATCGTCGCAGTCGCGCGCGAGCGGCATTTCGGCCGTGCGGCCGAAGCGTGCTTCGTGAGCCAGCCGACGCTATCGGTGGCGATCAAGAAGCTCGAAGACGAGCTCAACGTGCAGATTTTCGAGCGCGGCGCGAGCGAAGTGAGCGTGACGCCGATCGGCGACCAGATCGTCACCCAGGCGCAGCGCGTACTCGAGCAGACTTTCGCGATCAAGGAGATCGCGAAGCAGGGCAAGGACCCGCTCGTCGGCCCGTTCCGCCTCGGCGTGATCTACACGATCGGGCCGTACCTGCTGCCGACGCTCGTCAAGCAGATGATCCAGCGGGTGCCGCAGATGCCGCTGATGCTGCAGGAGAACTACACGCTGAAGCTGCTCGAACTGCTGAAGCAGGGCGAAATCGACGCCGCGATCATGGCGCTGCCGTTCCCCGAAACCGGCCTGATGGTGCGCCCGCTGTACGACGAGCCATTCGTCGTCGCGCTACCGGCCGGCCATCCGTGGGAGAAGCGCGACGAAATCGACGCCGAGGACCTGAAGCAGGAAACCATGCTGCTGCTCGGCAACGGCCACTGCTTCCGCGATCACGTGCTCGGCGTGTGTCCGGAGCTGATGCGCTTCTCGCAGACGGCCGACGGCATCCAGAAGACCTTCGAGGGCTCGTCGCTCGAGACGATCCGCCACATGGTCGCGAGCGGCGTCGGCATCACCGTGCTGCCGCGGATGTCGGTCGCCGAGATCGGCCCGCGCGCGAACGGCCCGGATGCCGAGCTGTTGTCGTACGTGCCGTTCAACGAACCGGTGCCCGACCGCCGCGTCGTGCTCGTATGGCGCAAGAGCTTCACGCGGATGCCGGCGATCGACGCGATCAGCGACGCGATTGCCGCGTGCGAGCTGCCGGGTGTCGCGAAGCTCGACATGCCGGCCACGATGAACTGACGCGCGTTGTGCATGCGTGTGTGGCAGCGTGATGAACGGGGTCGTGCGACCCCGTTTATTTTTCCCTATCAAATAGATGAAATTTATTAAATTCAAATAATTGATAGATTTATATAGAATCCTCACCATGGATCGGCATTGAGCCGACGTGCGGGATGCACGTTGAATGCAAGCGTCAAAGGAGGATGTCATCATGCGGTCGGTATTGCAGCACGCGCAGTGGAACGTCCCGTCGCGCGGGACAATCGTGCATCGCGCCAGGGCGGCGGTCCGCAGCCTGCGTCCGATTGCATTCGCGTACCTGGCGGATCGTGTGTATGGCGGATGAGTGCCGCCCCGCGCCGGTCCTGTGTTCCCCCGATTCACCTGCGGTCAAGCCATGACGGAGCATCGCATGTCCGATACCGGAAAAAACACCCGCCTCACTGGCACGACGGCAGCCGGCGGCCGCTTCCCCGAGCGCCCCGCCTGCGGCGCGCGACAGCGGGAACGCGTGCGGAAGGCCGCGCACGACGTCCGGTAGCGCGACAGGAGAACCCGCCCGTTCTGTTTCTTACCCCCCGCAATGCTCCACGAACCGCGCCCGGCACGTGGGGGCCTACGAGCAAGTAAAGGAGAAAAAGCATGTCGAACGAATCGAAGTGCCCGTTCAACCACACCGCAGGCAGCGGCACGACGAACAAGGACTGGTGGCCGAATCAGCTGAACCTGA
>NZ_LFZP01000076.1:0-15446 GCF_002925705.1 Burkholderia anthinoferrum | reverse complement strand
GAGCTGTTCGCTCGTTTCCACGCCGATCTCGACGAGAGCATGGCCATCATGCGCGCAGAACCGCTCGGACTCGGGCAACTCGTGCCGCACGACCTCGCGCGGCAGGTTAGGATCGAGTGGTTTGCGCCCGCGCTTGCCTCGCGTGTGGGCGGCGACCGATGTGCCAGGCATATCCTCGCGAGCGGGCGCGTCGGTAGTCGTCGCCAGCGCCTCGGCTTCGTTGAACAGGCCGAGCTGGTCGGCATGGCGCGCTTCGCTCGATGCGCCGAACAGTTCGTGCTTGTAGGCCCGCAGCTTCTCTTCGGCCAGATCGCGCTGAGCCGTCACGAGCCGAAGCTCGCCGCGCAACGCATCGCGTTCGGCGAGCAGTTCCTGGTATTCCTCAACACTCGGCATGACGGGGCTGTTCGGCATGGCCGATTAGACCATGTCACCTGCGTGGTGTTCAGCTCATCCGCGCGTAATATCGCTGGGGATGCTTCTGGATCACGGCCAGGTCGATTCCGTCGAGCAGCCAATGCAACTGCTCAGCGCTGAGGGTGATCGTGTCGCCTCCGTTCGGCCAGACGAAGCGGTCGGCTTCGAGTCGCTTGAGCAGCAACCAGAAGCCGTTGCCGCCCCAACCGAGGATCTTGATGCGATCGCGTCTTCGGTTGCCGAACACGAACAGCGCCGAGGTCATCGGGTCCAGGCGCATCGCCTGTTCGACCAGGATCGACAATCCGTTGATGCCCATGCGGAAGTCGACTGGATCCCGATGCAGATAAACCTTCAGTTCTTCGTCGAACCGGAACACGGCAGCCTCCCGAGCATCTGGATCACCGTGGCCAGCTCATCGACACTCGCCTCGCCAAGATCAAATTCGACACCATTCGACAGGCGCACATGTAACGAGAGCGCCATCAACGACGTGTCCGGTGGCAGTACAGGGGAAACGGCTGCCACTGTCGATGGCGATGGCGCCGTGACGACAGGGACAAATGCCTGCGCTTCACTCATCGGAACACGACATGCCGAACCCGGGATGTCGATCGATACGCGGTCTATCACCAGCGGGTCCGGTCTCGGTGGTGTTTGCAGCGTATGCTGCTGATGACGCGAGATCCAGCGACGCAACCGGTTCGGATTGACATCATGGTCCATGGCCACTCGGGCGATCGATACCCCCGGCTTCAGGCAAAACTCGACCAGCTCCCGCACCGCCTCTTCATCAAATTCCCGCCGACCATCCCGTCGACGGCCAACCACCAGTCTGCTTCGAAGGTCCTGTTTTTCTATCATCACGGTCTGAGTGCATGTGTCCACGCGGACACTTAGCATCAGACCTTCTGCCGCCCATTGGTAGGGCGTCGTTTATTGACGGCTTACCGTACTTCGTTGACCGGAACTGCTGGTCGCGCCGAACGTGGCAACGTCCATCCCCTACACGGGCGCGTAGACGAACTGCCCCTCGTTAGTCTCGGAAAGACGACGCCTTGCCGAACAGACGTCGCCGACGATTTTGTGCAAGTCGGCCAAATTTACGACCATTCTTATATCCGACCGGCTATGGGTTACGGATAATGACGACTATTGCTGCTGTTGATGCCAAGCTGCGAATGATGCTTGATCTGCTGGTGTAGTCCGCTGTCGAGTTTTGGACGGATCTCGTACTCCTGCCCGCCAAGGAGCAGTTGAAATTAAAACAGAGAAATGCGTTGCGATCGCTCGCTTTTGAGGCGCCAGCGCTCGCCAACGAAGGCGGACATGATTATTTGAGCCTGTTTCACGCAAGCCGAAAACCGTTTGGAATTCGCATCGAGCCGAATTCGAGCGATACACGAATGCTTATGAACGCATGAGATGAACTCCAGGTAAATAAGGCATGAAAATCATTAGTAACTGGAAAAATCGTAAATATACGAAATCGCTGGCCGCTGCCTCAATGTCGCTCGCCGCATCGGTCGCCAACGCGAACATGCTGGTCTATCCAATGGCGGCGTCGATCGGGGCTGGCAACGGCTCGGCTGCGGAGCTGCGTATCTATTCGAAATCCGATGCGACGCAATATGTGAAGGCGATCGTGAAGCGCGTGATCGATCCGGCGACGGATCACGAGCGCGAGGACAGCAGCATGAACTCTGGCGACGACGCGATCGTGATCTCGCCGGCCAAGTTCGCGTTGCCGGCGGGCGGGACGCGGCTTGTGCGGGTAATCCCGCTGGGCGTACCGCAGAAGGAGGTGCTGTATCGCGTCTACCTGCAGCCGGTGGTGGCGTCCGACGACGACTTCGCGGTGAAGGGGATTGTGTCCGGTAAGGTCGACTTCAGCCTCGTCTGGGCACCGCTCATCCGTGTGTTGCCGAAGACGCCCGTGCCAGATTTCGACGTGTCGAATGGCAAGCTGACGAATACCGGGAACGTGCGCATCGGTCTGCTCGAAGCCGGTGCATGCGAGTCCGAGGAGGGCGATGCTGCTTGCCGGTGGACGAAATTCGACCGCAGTGTCTACCCGGATCAGCAGTTTAGGCTGGAGGGGATGCATTCCGCACCTTATGTGCGAATCCGATATCGAGTGGGGGGGGTGACGGATGTACAGCAGAAGGTTGTGCGCACGCATTCCGTCGACGCGATGAACGCGCCGAGCGCGAATAACGAGACCCGGACGGGTCATACCATTGTTTCAACCAGTCAAAAGGACTAACCCATGCTGAAATACGTTCCGATCGCTGCGGCGGCGCTGATGTCGATGTCGGCCCACGCCGTCCAGAAGGACATCACGGTGACCGCCAACGTCGACACGACGCTCGAAATGCTGTCGGCAGACGGCTCCGCGCTGCCGACGACGATGCAGATGCAATATCTGCCGGGAGCGGGTCTTCAGGCCGCTGTAGTGAATACGAAGATCTTCACGAACGACAAGGCGAAGGATCTGCAGATCCGTCTCGCGACCGCTCCGTCGCTGAAGAACCAGACGAGCCCGGGTGCGGCGGAAATTCCGCTGACTGTCAAACTGGGCGACACTGAGTTGAGCACGACGTCGGCGACCCTGAAGGCCGCGGAACTCTTCCCCGGCGAACTGGCACAGGGCTCAAACGTGCTGCCGCTGTCGATCGGCCAGAAAACTGTCGCTGCCGTCACGGCGTCCGGCAGCTATCAGGGCCTGGTCAGCGTGATCCTCACGCAGAGCGCGGCGTCGGGTAGCTAAGCCCTTCCGTTGTATCGACGGGCGCGCCTGACCGGCGCGCCCTGTTTTTTGATAGTAGTCCTTCGGAAGTCATCCCTATTCCCTCATGATTCCATTCGACCTCAAGAAGACCGTTGTCGCATGCCTGAGCGCTCTGTGTGTGGTGGACATCGCGTCCGTCGCACAGGCCGCTTCGGCCGTGCCGCCGGGATTCGAGGACATCATGACGGGACATGACGAACGCATCAACGTCAGTTTTCTCGGCAAGCAGCTAGGCCTGTTTCGCGTGTTCGTGACACCGGACACGGTGCGTTTCGAAGATCCCGCGCGCATCTTGCAGGCGCTCGGCTCGCAGGTGAACCCGACGGCGGACATGTCGACGATAGGCGATGCGCTGTCGAAGTCGATGGCGCGCAACGGCAACCTTGCCTGCGCGGGCCAGGCCGGCGTGAACGGCTGCGGGTATGTCGATACCGACAGCGCGGCCGTGATCTACGACGAAGGCGAAGGGAACATCGAGTTGTTCCTGGCGCGCGACTGGGTGAGCACCGAACAGCGCGACCAGCGGTTTCGCGAGCCGTCGCCGCTGACGGAAAACGCCCTCATCCATCAGCAGACGATCAACCTGTCGGGCGGGCGCGGCTACGAAAGCTTGTCCGTGTCCGGCACGGGTGCGCTCGGCATCACGCGGAAGAGTTTCATCGGCGGGAACTGGAACTTTACCCATACAGGCTATTCGGGGCGATCGGACAGCCGCGTCCAGCTTCAGGATCTCTACTACCGCCACGATATCGGCACCGAGCACTACGCGCAAGCCGGTCGGATGGACAATCGCAACCTCGCGAGCGCGCTCGGCGGCAACTTTGGGTTCACGATGTTGCCGGTCGGCACGCTCGACGGCGTGCGCGTTGGCACGACGCTCGCCTATGTGAATCCTGAAGTCGCGCAGCAAGGCACGCCGGTCACGCTGCTGTTGCCGCGCGATTCGCGTATCGATGCGTATCGCGGGCAGGAGCTGCTGGGCACGATCTACATGAAGGCCGGCGTCAATGCACTCGATACGTCGCGCTTTCCGGAAGGCACCTATCCGCTGACGCTGCGCGTGTTCGAGAACGGCGTGCAGGTGCGCACGCAGACGACGCCGTTCACGAAGACCGGTGGCGGCATCAATTCGCGCACCGTGCAATGGTTCGCGCAGGCAGGCCGACCGTCCGACCGGGATGCACCCGACGGCATGGCCGCGGCAGCCGGTGTGCGGATTCCGCTGTTGCGGGAAATGGCGCTGACGAGCGGCATCGCGACTGTCGGCCAGCACGTGTACAACGAAACGGCCCTGGAGTGGCGCCATGCGTTTCCGCTGGGCGTGCTCTCCGCCGGCGGTTCGTTCTTCGTCGGCAACGACGGTTCGCGCGGCAACACGCAGCAGATTTCGTTCGCCGACGGCGTGTCGTGGAGCGTGTACCGCTACCAGATGCGCGGCGCGGCGTGCAATGGCGCGGTCGTGTCGTATCGCGACATCGGCTGTTATGACATGCTGAACGCGACCGTGTCGTTTCCGCTCGGAAGCTGGTCGGCAATGCTCGGCTACTCGTACAACAAGAGCGTCGGGCGGTCGCGGGACTGGCAGTCGGACACGCCGGACCGTCCATGGGCAACGCCCGTGTTCAGTCAGGGAGACGAGGTGTCGCGCGCGCTGCAGGCATCGCTGTCGCGATCCGTCACGTGGCGTAAGATCAGCGCGAACCTGCGCATCGGCGCGTACGCGAACCGCAACACCGGTGCTCGCAGCGAGTACGGCGGCTATGTCGGCGTGACGCTGTCGATGGCGGAGCCCGCGATGCGACCCGGGAGCGCGTCCGCTTACACATCGGCGGGCGTCGACGTGCGCACGGATCGCAACAGTACGACGACGAACTACACGCTCGACCGCAACTGGAACTGGCAGGGCGACACCTACCGGGAACTCGCGCTTGGCCTGTCGGGATATGGAACCGACAGCCTGACGGGTACCGTGCAGGGCCGCTGGAAGGGGCGCTACGGCGACGTCGCCGGGTCGGTCGCGAACAGCTACAGCCGCGACAGCGGTGGCAACAATCCATCGGTGACGGCGAGCTACTCGTCGTCGTTCGCGGTGGCGCGCCAGGGTGTGTTCCTCGGCGCGTCCGCGTCGCAGTCGGATCCGCTCGCGGGCTTCGCCGTGCGGGTCGGCAAGCACGACGATGCGAGCGGCATGGCGGCCGAGGTGCATAGCGATTCGAGCGCGCGAATCAAGGTCGGCTTCGGCCAGCGCGCACTGTTGCCGGTGTCTGCCTTCACGCCCGTGACGACCGAAGTGAACGACGCAGGCGCGCAGGCGTCCGCAGGGGCGACGAGCGTGTCCGAGGGGCTCGGCAAGCGCACGTTGTTCATGGTGCCGGGGCAACTCGCGCTGCGCGATGTCGACGCGAAGGTGACGTACACCTATGTCGGCCAGGCATTCTCGAAGGGTGGTATGCCGCTGTCGGACAGCGTGATTCTAAACGGTGCGATGCCGTTGATCGACAGCCAGGGCGGCTTCATCGCCGAACTTGATCATAAGGAAAGCGAATTGTTTGTCGTGGATGGACCGACGCTGCTGCGTTGCCCGCTGCATGTGGAGAGCCAGCAGGACGTGCTGATGATGGTGGGCAAGGTGCGCTGCGAAGTGGCGGGGCCGGACGCATTACCGGAGTCGCTGCGCAAGCAGGCCCACGTGCGCAAGCTGCTGGAGCATCGATATGTGATGTCGATGCGGGAGCGGGCACCGGCCATGGCCGACTCGTCGCAGTGAGGTACAGGACGTGCGCCGGAAGGCGATGTGCGTTGCCGCCCGCGACTCCGAAACCATAAGGAACAGCTATTCAAATGCTATATATCAATCGAATTAGCCGTCGGGCGATCGTCCTGACGGTCATGCTGGGCGTACTGTCGGTCGATGCATTGGCGGTCATGCAAGCGCCCGCGGATCGTAACGATACGGTACAGGCCACGCGGGATCGCGGTGCGCCGCTGGGCGACGTCGTGATCTTCGACGGCGCATTGGGCGGATATGATTCGAGCGATCCGGCCAAGTGGGGGCGAAATTCCTGGACTTGCCAATCGTCAACCGATCCGGCGAGCGGCGCGTGCCCGACCCAAACCGTATGGGCCGTGGGGGGCGACTCGACCGTCATCAAGCTTTTGTTCAAGGAAGAAAAGACCGGGGCGACGGCTGTGCTGAACCTCAAAGGCTCAAAAACGTACGTGCTCAGCCAAGATTGCAGCGGTAATGCCATTCCTCTAGTCTTCTCGACCATCCGACACCCGATTGAACAGGCGGTGAGCGCTGGCGTCCCCGGTTGCACTAATAATACAGTTTGGGACGGGCGCGCGCTCTATGTCACGATTCCCGCCGATGAACTGAAGAAACTTCCGTCCGGCGGAACGTGGAAGGGGAGCCTGCAGTTGAACCTGAAAATGTGGGATCCGGATTCGACGGTCGGCATCTTCAGGGCGGCGATCACGCTGAACACCAGCGACAAGAACAACATCCAGGTCTATCTGCCGGAGTTCGCCAGCGCGACGCCCATTGTCGATCTTAAGCTGCGCAAGCTGCCGAACGGCAGCCGGATGTCGGGGACGTCGAACGTCGACATGTGCCTGTACGACGGCTATAACTCGCAGAGCACATGGTTCGACGTATCGGCGAGCGACGGTCTCACGATCGACCGCCGCGACAACGGCCAGTATTCCGTCCTGCTCGCCTCGGACAAGAGCGGCGCCTACGAATCGCGCGTCGACTACACCGTGAGCCTGACGTACGCAGGCAAGAAGATCGCGCTGCCGAACAACGAAACGGTGCGGCTTCAGGGCGTGAACAACAGCGCGGGTCGCTCGGTCACGCTGCCGGGCATTTCGGTGCCGGTCGTCTGCACGCCGACGCCATTGACTCTCGAGACGCCCGAATTCCAGTCGGTCTGGAAGCGTCCGGGCACATACAGCAGCAAGCTGACGATTACGTTCACGCCATCGTCCGTCAGCCTCTAGCGCGTTGGATGCCAGCGACACGGGTATCCAACGCGCCATCGCAAGCGAACCAACTATGAACGCAAGGTTTTCCGCGCATGGCCCGGTCGGGCGCATGCTTCGCCACCTGTTGACGGCGCTGCTGCTGTTGACGGTCTCCGCCGGTGCGAGCGCCGCCAACGTCTGCTGGAAGCCGATCTTCACCGACGAGGAGCTTCGCTGGATCGGCGATCATCCGGTCGTGCATATCGCAGTCGAGGCGCATTGGCATCCAATCGAATACTTGCGCAACGGCCGGCACGCAGGGCTCGTCGCGGGCTACCTCGGCGCAATCTCAAAAATGACCGGTCTGGTGTTCGAGACAGTGTCCGGTACCGAGTGGGGGCACGCGTACGATGCGCTCGCGGCCGGCAAGGTCGATTTGCTCCCTGGCGTCTGGCGCGAACTGGTGCCAGAACGGATCGGCCCCGGCGCCCTCGTCAGCGCACCGTACCTGGTCGGCCGGCTGACCGTCGTGACCCGCAATGACTCAGCGATGATTTTCACGCTGCAACGGTTGAAGGGCCGGCGCGTCGCGATCAAGGGGCACGGTGCGGTCGAGTACTTCGTCGGTCATAGCGGCGTGCCACTCGACGTGCGGACGTTCGACACCGAAGAGCTCGCGCTTGCCGCTGTCGCCAACGGCGATGCCGACGCCGCGCTCGGCGTCGACGTCACGATCCTGCCGATCATGCGGCGCAAATTCACCGGCCAACTCTACATGTCCGGTATGCTGGCCGACCGCCCGGTGTCGCTCGCAATGCTCACGCGCGCCGATCTGCCGATCCTTGCATCGATCATCGACAAGTCGCTCGCGGCAATTCCGGTCAGCGAGACGGCCGGGATCACGCGGGAGTCGATCGAGCTGGGCGACTACGGCAAGCCAACGATCCGCTCGATCGTGCATTATCGCGCCCCGGTGGTTCTGGCGATCGTCTTGACCTTGTTGACGTTTGCGGTGCTCGCTTACCTGATGTGGAAATCTCGTGCGGCGGCCATCCGCAGCAAGCGCGACAAGGCGATGTTCCTGGCTTTCGTCAGTCACGAGATCCGCACGCCGATGCAGACGGTCTTGTCTTCGCTCGAATTCCTGCAGCGTTCGCAGCTTTCCGTGCAGCAGGCCGGCCGGGTGGATGCGGCCGTAGCGGCTTCCGGAACCCTGCTGACGCTGCTCGACGATATCCTTGACTACTCGCGCCTCGAGTCGCGAAAGGTCACGCTGTCGCCGCAGACGGTCGATCTCGAGGCGTGGGCCCGTCAAACCGTCGACATGGTGCGCTGGCGTGCAGATCGAAAGGGGCTGACGTTGACGCTCGACGTGTCGGGGCCGCCGTCGTTGCACGTGTCGATCGATCCCGTTCGCGTGCGCCAAATCGCGTTAAACCTGCTCGTCAACGCGATCAATTTCACGGCGAACGGGGCCGTTACGCTGCGCGTCCGCTATCTGGCGGCACGCCACGGGCACAACGGTACGTTGTGCCTCGACGTGCGCGACACCGGCATTGGCATCGCGTCCGATCGCATCATCCATGTCTTCGAACCATACTGGCAGGCTGATCGCGCGCCGCAACCGGGCATCGGCGGCTGCGGACTCGGCCTCGCGATCAGCCGTGAGCTAGTGGAACTGATGCGCGGCTCGATCGCGGTCGACAGTACGCCGCACGTCGAGACTGTCTTCACCGTGCAATTGCCGGTGATGGTGGTGGAAGCAACGCCGCCACTACCGTCGCGCCCGGCGCCGGCTTCAACCGATGCGACGAGCGTTGCGATAGCTGTGCCGTTGCAGCGGGCCACCCAACGCGTGTTGATCGTCGACGATCACGAGACGGTGCGCGCCGCGTTGCGGGATCAATGCGATGCGCTCGGCTGTGTCGGCATTGTGGCCGGCACGGGCGAAGACGCGTTGTGGCACATCGCGCACGGCCGCATCGACATGGTGTTGCTCGACTGCAACCTGCCCGACATCGACGGCTATGCGCTCGCGCGCATGATCCGTCAGGAAGAAGCTGCACGAAAGACCGGGCACGTGCCGATCATCGCGATTTCGGCGGGGTCGGGCGATGCGCACAAGGTGCGGTGCCTGGAGAGCGGAATGGACGGCGTGCTCGGCAAGCCGTTGCGCCTGGAGACGCTGCGCAAGACGATCGGCACGTGGTGCCCGCTCGACGGCGACGCGTCTGACCGCGCTGCGCTGCGGTAGGATCGTGGCGCGCCGCGTTGGCTGCGTCGAGTCTGCGCGGGGGGCTCATGTGTCGGAGTCGCCTGCGTCGTTCGTTCCCGCGGCGGGCCCCGCGATGTCGGCACGATGCGCGCGCAACAGTGCGTTGCCCAGCGTGCGAATCGCCAACGGCATGCCGTCTGTCATGAACTGCAGCCGGCGTTCCAGTTCGGCGGCCAGTTCGCTCGTCGCCACGTGGCCGGCAACGGCCGCCGCCCCCTTGATGCGGTGTGACGCGTGGCGTGCGCGCTCGACGTCGCCGTTCGCGAGCGCGTCGTCGAGCGCCGCCAGATCCGCGTCGACGCTTTGCCGGTAGATTGCGCGGAAATCTGGCTTCGCCGCTCGTAGCTGCGCGATTGGCGAAACCACCGCTTCGGGCGCGCTGGCCGGGCACCACAGGTCGATCATCTCGCGCAGCACGTCGAGCCGCAGCGGCTTGCCGAGCACGCCGTCCATACCGCTGTCGAAGCAGCGTTCGCGATGCGCGTCGCCGGTGGAGGCCGAGATCGCGATGATCGGCGTGCGCGCGCGTTGCCGCTGTCGCTCTTCGTCGCGCATGCGCTGCACCACCGTGTAGCCGTCGATGTCGGGCAGGTCGCAGTCGAGCAGCACCATGTCGAACGCCATGCGCGCGAATTGCGCGAGAGCCCGTGCGCCGGTGCCGGCGACGACCGAGCGGCATGCGAGCGCGTCGAGCTGATGCCGGATCGCGTGCTGCACCGCTTCATGATCGTCGACCACCAGGATCAACGGTCCGCCGTCTACCGGGGGCGACCGGCCGGCGTCCGGCGCCGCGTGCGCGGGCTCTGGCGGCGCGGCTTCGGCCTGCGCGGCGCGCATGTCCGTCAGCGTGGGCGGCAGCGCGTGCGCGATGCGACGTGCCGGCAGGATCACGGTGAAGATCGTGCCCTTGTCGGGGCTGCTACTGATGGTGACGACGCCTTTCATTAGGTCCACGAGGCCTCGGCAGATCGATAAGCCCAGGCCGCTGCCCCCCACGCGCGGATTGCCGGCGCGCTCGACGCGCTGATACGGCTCGAAAATGCGGCGCTGGTATTCCGGCGCAATGCCGACGCCGGTATCGCGGACTTCCAGCATGAGCGAACCGGCGCGATCGCGCTTGCTTTCGAGATAGTCGACTCGCAGCGTCACCGAACCGGCCGACGTGAACTTGATCGCATTGACGAGTAGGTTCAGCACGATCTGCCGAGTTCGCACCGGGTCGATCAGCACGCACAGGCAGGGCGGGCACGCGAGTTCGAGCGTGAGGCTCAGACCCTTCTCGTCGACGCGCCAGCGCACCATGTCCGCGCTGCGCTGGATCCACTGCACGACGTGCGTCGGCTCGGGCGCGAGCGTCACGTTGTGCGATTCGAGACGCGCGTATTCCAGCATGTCGTCGAGCAGCGTCAGCAGAGACTCCGACGCGGCCATCGCGGCATCCGCGCGGTCGGCCTGCTTCGGCGGCAGCTTCGAGCGCTGCAGCAGTTCCAGTGACGACAGAATCGTATGCATCGGGGTCCGAATTTCATGGCTGATGAATGCATAGAACATCGCCTTGTCGCGTCCGCTGCGCACCGCAGCGGTACGTGAGCGCCAGGACCCGATTGCGATTGCGGCGAGCGCCAGCAGCCCGGCGGCCGCCGCCGCGACCTGCCAGCGCCGGTAATACAGGATCGAGCGCAGCGACGGTTTGCCGTAGTCGGCCGATTCGTTCCACCGATGAGCGATCGCTTCGGCGTCGCGCGCGGGAATCACCGCCAACGACTTGTCGAGAATGGATGCAAGGACGGTCATGTCGCCGCGTGTGGCGATCGCCAGCGCATAAGGGTGTTCCGCCAGGCCGCCCGACACGAACAATTCGTTGCGGTATTGTCGTTGAACCAGTGGCAGGATCGACATATCGGGGCCAATGGCGAGATCGGCGTCGCCGTCGGCGACGGCTTCGAGCGCGTCTCGCTCGTCGTCGAAGGTAAGCAGCGTCAGCGGGATGCTGCCGCGGCGCAGGGCGGCCTCCAGCGCGCCTCCGCCCTTGATCGCAACACGCCGGCCGGCGAGATCGTACAGGTCGATGAATAGGTTCTGGTGCTCGGGCCCGACGACGATCAACGTGCCGACGAAATAGGGGCGCGTCGTGACGATCCCGCTGGCGGGCAGCGCGGTGCCGCTGGGCGCGGCCGCCCCCGACGTGGCGTTGGCCGCACGGTCGGCCGGCAGATCGGGCACGGTGTGCCAGGCGATGTCGGGAATGATGTCGATCCGGCCGGCGCGCAATGCGTGCCATGTGTCGCTCCACGTGACGCCGTCGACGTACTCGAACCGCAAGCCGCTGATTTGGGCGATCGCGTCGAGATATGACGGCACCACGCCGACGACCATGCCGTTCTGCCGGAATTCGAACGGGCGCCACCTCGCGTCGACACGCGCGTGGACCACGGGATGCGCGGCGATCCACGCCTTTTCTTCGGCGGTAAACTGCGGCGCGTCGGCAGACTGTCCGGGCGCTGGGAGTAGCCCGATCACGATGCCGATCAGGACGGCGCGACCCTTCCACCTTACCATGCTGGTGTCCTCTCCTCCCATTGTCGGCGGGATTGCCACCGCGTCGGCCGCGCCGGGGCGCCCTAGCCCGCGCGACTGGCACCGAAAACTTAACCTAACATCATAGGGGGCAGGCGACAGAAGCGCAACGCCACATGGATTTTCGAGAGGAAAATGATGGGGAGGGAGTTAACCTACGAGGGTAAAATCTAACCGGAAAATCGAAGAACTGATATCGATAGGGAATGGCGCCGGCCGTCGCGCACCACGACGATCGGCGACGCATCCGGTCACAGCCGTTCTGAAATAGAGAAAGGGTTAGCAATGAGGTCAAAACACCAACCGATCCGCGTCGTGATCCTGGACGACCACGCCGTAGTCCAGCACGGGATCGCCAGTTTTCTGACCGAGAAGACCGGCATCGAAGTAGTGGCGAGTTTCGCGAAATCGCGCGATCTGATTCGCTGGCTCGAAATGAATCGCACTGATGTCCTATTGCTCGATTACACGCTCGGTCCGGGCGAGATTGACGGCCTTAACCTCGTCAAGTTGGTGAATACGCGGTTTCCCGGCTGCCGCATTCTGATGACCTCGAGCAGCGACACGGCTGCTACCGTGAAGATGACAATGCGCGCCGGCGCGCTCGGCTTCTTCGGCAAAAGGGAGGGACTTGGCGAGCTGGCCCACGCCATACGCGTCGTCGCAAGTGGTCGACCATATGTCAGCGCCGATCTTGCCGCGCGAATAGAATCGAGCAGTTCGCACGATCCCCGCTCGAAAGACATAGAGCCTGAGGCGGGGGGCGCCGAGCTCTCGATCGATTTGGCTTCATACGGAAAGGTAGGACTCACCCCGCGCGAGCATGAGGTCCTGCGCTGCTTTCTCGCCGGTATGTCGGTCTCGGACATTGCGTCAAAGTTCTCGCGTAGCCGCAAGACGATCAGTGCTCAAAAGCAGGCGGCGTTTCGCAAGCTCGGCATACGGACAGACGCAGAGCTTTTTGCGTCGCGCCAATTAGTCGAGGATGTTCTCAATTCCTGATTGAGGCTGCGGTGACCTGCCCCCGGTTTTAGTCCGAACTGCAGTTCGAGTCCGAGGTTAAAATGACCCTGAACCAGAATCAGTCCCGGTCGGAAGTGGAGATTTCCGGCTTGGTTGAGTTGTCAGGCGAGGTGGATTTCCTTGCCTGACGGGCGAATTCGGCGGGTGTCATCCACTGCAATGCGGAGTGGGGACGAACCTCGTTATAGTACGTGCGCCAGTCGTCGATTTTGCTCTGCGCGTCGGCCAATGACAAGAACCAATGTGCGTTCAGACATTCCTGCCGAAAGCGCCCGTTGAAGCTTTCGACCTTGGCGTTGTCAGTAGGCGTGCCCGGCCGGCTGAAATCCAGTTCAACGCCATGTTCATACGCCCACCGGTCCATTGCCTTCGAGATGAATTCGCTACCATTGTCGACCTTGATCGTGGCAGGGTGCCCGCGCATGGCGGTGATACGCGTCAGCGCTTCGACCACATGCTCTCCCTTCAGACTTTGTCCGACCTCGATGGCCAGGCATTCCCGTGTGTAGTTGTCGACAACGGTCAGCGTCCGAAGGCGTCTCCCGTCGAAGAGTGCGTCTGCAACGAAATCCATGCTCCAGATTTCGTTGATCGCGGTCACGATGTGCTTGGGCTGTCGCAGCCGAGCCGATTTGTTACGTCGCGGCCGCTTGTGCCGCAGTGACAGGCCGTCCGCACGATACAACCTGTAGACGCGCTTGCAATTATCTCGCCAGCCTTCCCGTCGCAGGACCACGTGAACGCGCCGATACCCGTAGTGCACGCGCGTAGCTGTGATTTCCTTGATACGCATGAGCAGCGCCGATGAATCACGCGCAACTGACTGATATCGATACAGCGAGCGAGACATGCCAAACAACGCGCAGGTCTTCGTCAGACTCGTTCGATAGCGATCACGCAATTCATCGATCAACATGCGCCGACGGGAAGGCTTCAGAGCTTTTTTGCGAGTACGTCCTGCAGCATGGCCTTGTCTAGGCTCAGATCCGCCACGAGCCGCTTCAACTTCGCGTTTTCCTCTTCGAGCTGGCGCAAGCGGCGCAACTCAGAAGGCCCCAATCCTCCGAATTTCTTCTTCCAGTTGTAGAAAGTCGCCTCGCTGATTCCGAGCTTGCGACAGATCTCTTCGACCTTCGTACCCAGCTCGGCTTGCTTCAGTGCAAATGCGATCTGCTCTTCCGTAAACTTGCTCGTCTTCATGGCATGGCCTTCGTGTCCGCTTGGACACATCATGCCGAATTTCTCTACTTTTGAACCGGACTATTTCTTGGGTCAGGGTCATGATGGCCATGGGCCACGCGCGGGGTTTCTATACATTGTTCCCGCAACCTAAGCCTGCGGCCCAGTTGACGGTGGTTGAGCGCGTCCAAGCTATGACCTCAACCGCCAATAGGCGCTGAGTGAGGTTGAAGTAGAACGTGCTCTATGTCGCCAATGCAGCGCCGTTGAGCATCGAAGCTCAGAGGAGGTTGAATTGGGTGGTCAATTAATGTAAGTCTCTGACTTGAAAGATTTTATGACGGCCTGCAAAGCCCTTTAGGCCGGTTCGACTCAGGTTCGCGCCTTCAGGAAAAGCCCCTCTTCGGCGGTGCTTTTCCTGCGACTACACTCGTCGTTACGTGACCGGCAGAAACGCGGTGTGACGAGATGACCAGCCCGAGGTCACCAGTGGCCCACATGAGATCGCTCAAAGTTCGCCATCCGGCCAGTTGTTGGCGATGGCGGAACTCGTTGGCGCCGTTTTCCGCTTTAGGCCGGAAGCCGACGCTCGTAGCCGTCGGCATTCGGCCAATTGGAGCCGCTCGTGGTCGCTGCCTGAACCGGTGACAATCTTGAGATCGCTATTGACAGCTACGCTCTAGAACGGCAATCTCCCCTTATGAACTACGACGCGCGCAATTTTATGATGTGCACCATGACCGCCACTGGCGAGTCGTGGGAATCGTGACGTTCATACATCGCACATAGATTTCCTCAACGGCCCCGCCAGTCATGACGGGGCCGTATCTTTTCGACCGCTCCGTTTTATATTGGCTCAAACAGGAGTGGTTGCATGCACGACAAAGTATCTGTTTTCCAGAGTCTGAGTCTTATCGACGGCTGGTCTCGGCCGCTCGCGCCGAGGAACTCCCAATGCTGACGATACGCAAAGCCACCAGTGGCGACGTGCTCGATGCGTGGGATATTCGAAAGACTTCAGTGCTTGCCGCGTGCGCTAAAGATTATCCGAAAGCATCCCTGTCGGCGTGGGTTGACGGCTCACCAACCGACAAATGGGCCAGCGTTGTCGAACGCGACTTTTACGTAGCCGTCGACGAGGGATTGGTCGTTGGCACCGGGATGCTTACCGCTGCAAGCGGGCAGGTAGATGCAATTTTCGTCCGGCCGTCTCACATG
>NZ_LFZP01000079.1:0-18338 GCF_002925705.1 Burkholderia anthinoferrum | reverse complement strand
CAGTCGGTCGCATCGGTCACGTGCGACACGCGCGACAGCCCGTCGAAGCGGATGTTGTCCTTCTGCGTGCAGCGGCCGAGCGCCTTGGTCGCGCGGCGACGCAGCTCGGCCATCTTGTCGAATTCGTCGGCGAACTCGTCGACCGCGCGCTGCGCCGCCGCTTCCAGCATCTCGACGCGCGATGCGCGCTCGCGGCCGGCGGCGTCGTACCATCCGCTCACACTCACCCGACGACGTCTTGCAATTTCGGACAGCCGGTCATGCAGCGTGGCGATCAGGAACGCGCGACGCGTTCGGTTATCGAGCAAGTCGTCCTGCAGATACGGGTTGCGGCGCACGACCCAGATGTCGCCGAGCACTTCGCAGAGCAGCCGCGCCGAGCGGCCCGTGCGGCGCTCGGCGCGCAGTTCGTCGAGCACCGACCACGCCTCTTCGCCGAGCAGGCGGATCACGATCTCGCGATCGGAAAACGACGTGTAGTTATACGGAATATTGCGCGACGGTTCATGTAATCCTGCTATTGCCCGAACACGATCTAGCAAATGTACGCTTGGCAGTCGGGCATTCATTGGCGTCTATGAAATGAATGATGATGCGATCGAGAACCACGCTCGGGAAAGCGGAATCGTATTCGGCAGGCAGCAGGCAAACTAAACGGAAATGGCGGTCCGGACCAGATCGAACGCGCTTTTCAGGATCATCGCCGTGGCTATGCCGACCAATGGAGGCGCAAGCACCCCGGTCACGCACAGCAGGACACGGCCCGGGACCGGCAAGCCCGGCCGCTTCCATGCGATATAAAGCGCGGCAGGCGGCAGAAAGAGAATCGACAAAATATAGGCTTTGTACGTAAACCCATGACGCGCGACAAATGCCTTGACCTTTTCCTTGAAAGACATTCCCGAACTCTCCTAGATCAATCCCAGACGGCTAACCTTCGCCACCGCCTGCGCCCTGTTCGAAACACGCAGTTTTTCATACACATTCGTCAGATGAAACTTGACCGTTCTTTCCGACATCGAAAGTATTCGGCCAATTTCCCACGCAGTCTTGCCTTCGACTACCCATTTGATTACATCGGATTCCTTTCTCGTGAACTGAATCCTGTTCGGGTCCGCGCAAGCATCCGGCTCGAAGCCTGCCGCAGGTGATTCCGCGGCTTCCCGGCTCTGTCTCGCAATCTTCTGGGTCAGTGCTGCATGCAAATGCATGGCAATGAGACTGACGAGCAACGCCGAATGCAACGTCGTGTCTTCGCACTTCAACTGCAAGACGGTCCGAATGGCCGTCGAATCGCCGGGCGGCGCGCCAATACAAGCGACCACCCCCTGCCCGCGCATGTATGACGCGACATCGTTGACCTGCGCATCGCGTTGCGGCAATTCCCCGTCGAGATCGCGCCAGCGAAAGGTATGATCCTGACGATCCGACAAGGCGAAGCAACTCAAATATCGATCAATGTCGATCCCGGCTCCAAACAGCGTCAGGCCTCGTCGGGTTCCGGCGTCGTTCGCGGCACCATAGCGATATATCAGTCCGTGAGAAGCTGCATCGCCGCTTCCTCCATGCAAAATCAAACACTTGTCGAACGGAATCACTCGTCCAATTTTTTCCGCGAGCTGATCGATCCCCTCGGTCAAACCGTTGGGACGAAGAATCTCGCCGATGATGCGAGAAAAGGTCTCCAATTTTCCGGGCCCTTATTGAAAAGACAAGGTTCTTGATCGTCGACGCGCCGTGGCAACCCGGTTTATTTACCCAAGCTTCAAGACCGTAACGGATTGCCGGCACCTGGCGCTTACTCCCTGTACATCGGCACTGGCCAATATTCGATGACAACATCAAGTCAAGCATCGCTCGCGATGCCATGCTTCCAGAACAAACATTTGTCAAGGAGTACGGATCAACGACGCCGAATGATTAACATCTGAATTATTAACATGCCAATTATTGAAACCGGACTTCACATGCCCTAATGACAGAACGATTTCATCCACGCGCGCGATGTCGAAATGTATTCATTCACCAGCCGCAAGCCAGACAATGGCCAATTGAAGAGCCGGCGGCTGAACTTCACGCCTAGACTTCATTCTCTAAACCTGGCGCTGCGCAAGTATATCGGAGGACAGAAGACAGAAACATTACCTTTCGAAAAAAATATGTAATGAAGCTTTCTATCTAGTTACATCAAAAATTCGAATTTTGTTTCATGCCTGCGACAAACTGACGCACGTCGTTTCAATATCTCGACATCAAGCGCGATTTTGCAGAAGCCACGGCCCGATCGAGCTAGAAAACTTTACAAATCTCCGTGATTTCAATTTCGCATGCTCGTATAGTTCCGTCGATTATTTACATCGTTTGAATTTGCGACAGTCAATTGCCACGCCGATAATTCAGGAAAATCGATTGATCCGATCCTGCTGCCTGAACGCAGTCAAATCTTCCCCGTCCGTTCGAATATTCCCTGACTGAATCGGCAAAAAATCCTGATTCACGCAACCAGCCGGTCGACGCATCTCGCGACACCCGCTCCTGATCGATCGAACGGCGGGCACATCGCCGGCGTGGCGACAGCGACAAACCGCGTACTGCCATCGGTCGACAGTATGCGAACGGCGCTGCATCCGGCGCCGGCCAGTATGGCCGGGCATGCTGGCACCGCATCTGTATCCGTGTGCTCGTCGGTACCGCTAGCCAGTTCACGAATGCCCGCCCGACGGGCGTTTCGCCATCGCGCGAAGGCGGCCCTCGAACTTGTGCAGCAACATCGACGCCGTGGCCGCAAGGCCGATGGCGAGTCCGCTCCATATGCCATAGATGCCGTATCCCAGCAGCACACCGGCCACCCAGGCGACCGGCAGACCGATGACCCAGTATCCGACGATCGATATCCGGAACGAACTCGTTACGTCACCGAGCCCTCGCAAGATGCCGACGCCGATGTTCTGACTGCAATCGAAGATTTGCAGCAGTGCCGCGATCGTCAGCAGCCCGCCGGCGAGTCGCAGCACTTCGGCACTCGCGGCCACCCGGTTATCGAGAAACGGCGCAAGCACGCGCGCCGGTGCGACCAGATATGGCAGCGCGACGATCACCATGATCACGACGCCCGACGCGAGCCCGGTATAGCCGAGTCGACGCGCCCCGCGATAGTCGTGCCGTGCACACGCATGGCTGATGCTGATCGACGACGCATGAGACAAGCCGACGGAAATCATGAACACGATGTAGATCACCTGATTCACGATTGTCTGGGCGGCGAGCGCATCGGCGCCGAGCGTCCCGATCACGAGCGTGAGGACGGTAAAGAACGCTGCCTCCGATCCATAGGTTGCCGCAATCGGCAAACCCATCCGCCACGTCCGCGCCAACGTATCGGCATCGGCACGCCAGACGGCGAGCGACAAGTGTTCGGACAGTTCCGGCCGGCGCCTAGCGATCGTCAGGAACGCGATGAAGGAAAGCAGGTACACGCAACTGGTTGCGCACGCAATGCCGATCAGGCCGAGCTTCGGAAATCCGAACCGGCCGAACATCAATGCATAGTCGAGCGCGGCGTTGACGACGATCGATACGATCGTGATCGCCAATAGCGGCCCAGGCCTGCGCAATCCGACGGTATATTGTCGAAGCACCTGAAACCAGAGACACGGCAACATGCCGGGCGCGGCCGCCGCCAGATAGAACGATGTTTGCCGCGCGACGTCGGGATCCTGCCCGAGCCAGACAAGCGGCATTTCGATGCACAGCATCATCAATGCAAACATCAGTGCCGCGAGCGTCGACAACGCAAAGCCGGACCGCACCAGCCGCATGATTTCTGCATGCGCGTGCTGGCCGTTCGCGAACGCGACGAGGTTGCCGGTTCCCGTCACCAGCCCGGTTCCCATCGTCCGGAACTGGTTGAAGATCGTCAGCGCGAGACCGCCAGCGGCGATCTCGCGCGGGCCAAGCATCCCCATCATGACGATGTCGGTGGTCGTCAGCGCCACCTGTGCGAGCTGCGTGAGAACGAGCGGAGCGGCAAGCACGCCGATTTGTCTGGCATCGAGCCAGACTTGCCGATGAAGTTTCATACGGCGCGGGAAAATATCGATTCAAGTTCGTGAGCAACCGACTCGTCGAGCAGATTCCGCTCTCGCATCCAGTCGTCGTTGAACACCGTGTCCAGATATTTCTCCCCGCCGTCACAGACCAGGGCCACGAGTGTCGCACCCGCGGGCAGCGAATCGAACATCTTCAACGCGTGCCAGACGACACCGCCTGCCGAGCCGCCGACGAGCAGCGACTTCTTGCGTGCGATATAGCGTGCTGTATTGAATGCGGCCGCGTCCGTCACTTTGAAGCCTTCGTCGAGCAACGCATAGTCGACCAACGCGCCGATCTCGGCGCCGGGCGGTGTCCCGGTGCCCGACTGATAATACGGCCCGCCTTCGCCGCCGAAAACGATCGAGCCGACGGGCTCGACGCCGACGACTCGCGGCGCCGGGCCGGTCGCGAGCAGTTCCCGCGCAGTGCCGAACAGCGACCCGCCGGTGCCGACCGCACCGACCAGAAAGTCGATCCGGTCACCAAGAATGTCGCGCAGCTCATGTGCCAGCCCGCGATAACCGTTACCGTTCGCGGGATTGTTGTGCTGCTCCGTCCAGATGCCGTCCGGATCGTCGGCCGCCATGCGCTTGGCAAGTGCGTCCCGGTCCGCCGTCGCGATCTCGTCGCCGTCGCTCACGTAGACGAGTGCCGCGCCGAAGGCCTGCATCGCGCGCAACTTGTCTTTCGATGCGTGACGATCCACGACCGCGGTGAACCGATAGCCGCGCTCGGCCGACAACAGCGCGAGCCCCATGCCCGTATTGCCGGAGGTCGATTCGATCACATGCCCGGCCGGCCGGAGACTCCCGTCCCGTTCGGCTTCATCGAGCATCTGCCTTGCCATCCGGATCTTGGCGCTGCCGGTCGGATTCGTCGACTCGAGTTTAAGCAGGATGCGCGCGCCGTTGGCGCCGCGAATCAATTCGAACAACGGCGTGCGGCCGACAAGATCCGATACCTTCGACACGATCGCAGGTACGGTGATCGTGGCTTGCTCACCGAGAAAGCGTACATTCATGGTCAGGCTCCCGGAAACTGGAAGAGGCGATCGACGCGCCAACGCGGCCGTGCGCCGTCAAGTGCCAAGACAAGCTTGGGGGGAAGCGGCAGCTCGTGAAACGAAGATTCGTTCGAATCCATCTGGTAGCCGGCCGTGTTTGGGTAGATCAGCAGATCACCGGGTTCCGGGCGCTGCCCGAATGCGATCTTGCGCCAGGTCAGCATGTCCGAATCGAGGCAGCTCGCCCCGCCGACACAGGCGCGATAAGGCGTGCCCGTCCGCGGCGATCGCGAGGGCTCGCGCGCCGCGCTCAGCAGTTCCGGATCGGGCAGGAATTCGCTGGCGAACCATTGCTCCGAAACGCTGAAGCTCGTGCCATTGACGGTCGCGATGCCATAGTCGCCGCAGTCCTTCACGCCCTGCACGGCAAAGACCGTGAATCCTGCCTGATCCAGCAGTGCACGCCCCGGTTCCAGCATGATTTTCAGGCCATACTCGCGGGCCAGTTCGGCGAGTGTTGCGGACTCCGTGTCGGGAGTGCCCGCCAGGATTGCATCGAGCATCCGCGCGCCGCTGCAGGCAGAGTGATACGGATAGAAGCCGCCGAATACCTTGTTCGCGTGGTAATCGTCCGGCCGGTGTGCGCGCTGGAATGCGCGCCAGTCGCTCTCGCTGGCGTACGACATCGCGAAGCCGCCGCCGATATTGATCGTGTTCGGCGCAAGGCCGAGTTCACGAGCAGCCATGCACGCACGCATCGCCATCGCGGCCTGATTGCAGCGCTCCATCGCGCTGTACCCGGACAGATGAAACGAGAACCCTTCAAGGGCGACCGACGCCTGCGTCGCGGCACAGGTCGACAGCGCAACGCGCAGCGCCTCGGCACTCAATCCGAATCGACTATCGCCTCGTGCCGTGGGCGCCATGCGCAACAGAATGCGCGCGGTCCGCCTGGCCTGTCCCGAGAGCGCGATCAGCCGATCGAGTTCCTCCTCGCTGTCGATCGCGATCAACGCATCGTGCGAAACCGCGAGCCGCAGCAGCGCCTCCGACTTCGACGGCCCGGATACGCCGATATCGGTCCCGCACACCCCGGCGGCCAACGCTTCCGAGAATTCGCCCGTGCTCGCGACGTCGACGCCGATCCCGGATGCCGCGGCCGCATGCGCGAAGCATCGCGCCTTGTTCGCCTTCTTCGCATAGTAAATGCGCCCCGACACCTGGCGATCGTCCAGTACGCGCTGAAATTCGGCGACATTGCGCGCGAAGCGCCCGGGAAACAGGAAATGAAGGGGTGCGTCGAAGCCATCGACAAGATCGTGGATCATCGCCTGATGTCCGTCCACGAAATCGCGCAGTAGCGGATCCCACAACGCCGGCAATCGGGGAATATCCGTCACCATAGTTCGACTTCCCGACCGAGCCTTTTCGCCAGCGCGGCATCGGCCAACACGCGCCCGAGCGCGATGTCCGTCACGATCATTCCGCTGTTGAACGCGTAAACGATATCGGTGTCGTTGCGCCGTGCAGGCTTGCGGCCCAGCAGTATGTCCGGCAACTCGGCGTCGACAGCAGGCAGTTTTCCGGCTTCGTCCACGAGATCGGCGCCGGTCACCTGCATTTGCGCCTCGCTCGTCGCGATGCGGTAATCGGCGCAATGCAGCGCGTCAGCATGAATTCCGTATCCGACCAGCAGCGCCAGCGCGCCCGGCTTCAGCGCCGCGTGCCGCACGGCCTCCGATACACCGGCGCCAGCCACGCCCAGCACGATGTCGGCCTCGTTCGCGGAGGCGACGAGATCCTTCGACACTTCGATGTCACGATCCGGGTGAAAGCGCTTCAGCGTATTGCGCACGGCGTCGATTCCCGACTCGTAGTGACCGTGCACGATCACGCGCTCGACGTCCGGCAATGCGGTGAGCAGGAACGGCGCCGCCATCCGCCCCTGCGTGCCCGTGCCGACGATGAGGGCCGTTCGCGCCCGCGGCGCCGCTGCGCGCGCGATCAGGGCCGACACCGCCGGCGTGCGCAGCGACCCGACCAGGCTGCCGTCCATCAGCGCGACAGGCAGGCCCGTTTCGTCGTCGAACAGCAACAACGTCGTGTAGTACTTCTGAAGTTCGCGGTTATGTTCCGGATCGAACTTATACGACGTCTTGAAACCGACCGTTCTGCGTCCACCGTCTCGACCCAGCATCGAGTACGCGACGGAATGCTTGTCCGCCGGCTGGCTCATCAGCTTGCGCGGATTGTCGGATTCGCCGGTGCCGAGGCCAAGGTATGCCCGTTCGACGGCTTCGAGCACCATCGATGGGTCGTAGTCGAGTTCGTCGATCGTGCGCTTGCCAAGCACCAGGAGTTTCGAGGGTTGCGTCGCGAGCCGCGGCCGAATGTCCGCGTCGGGTTTGGCGTCATCTGCCATCGTGGATATCATCGTATTCACTCGTGTCTCACCGAATTTCACGTATCGAAGGGGCCTGCCGCATGCATCGTGCAGGTTGACTTGAACACGGATGTAACGGGGCGACGCCGGTGGACCGGATCGCCTCGTCGCCGCGCCATTCATCGTGTGCAATGGGTTTCGACATCGGCCATGAATCGGACGGATCGATCCCGTCAAAAAGAGTCATTTGTTTCCCTCGTGTGAAATCCGGCACTCACCTGTCTGACATCAGGCGAATACGCCGCTTTCGGTGTCGACGACCGATGCACCGCGTGGTGCATTTCGCGGTCGTCTTCTCTCGATATTGTTCGGTGGAGATGAATCGGATGTGTCGGTCGACTGGCGACACGTTCGATCACTGCGGGTGCTTTATCCTTAGCAGCGTATTCATGATGCGATCTCGTTTTTCAACGGTCGGATTACAGATAATAAAAAAGTAATTTTCAACCATTTCATTTTTCATCGAACGCCTTCTTATAATTTCGCAATCCGAATCAATTTAATTATGAAATACCTCATTAGCACCAATGCGAATCACAAGATGACACGCAATTGACACCAATCAGATAATCATCGCTTCGATCACGAAAATAACGTGCTACCCCTGCGATTCATCAGGCACGGGCTGACGAGTTCAGAAAATTCGGCGGGATTCTCCCAACGTCGGCATAGCCTGCTTTGCAGGCGGCCCTCAAAGTCACATCCATCTGAAACCCCATCAACGTCGATGGTGGCGATCGACAGAGAATACAAATCGCTCGTATTTATAAACCAACCCCCACTTTTCTTGCAAACACTTTATTCAATCATTTCAAATACCTTTACGGCGATCGTCATTGAGCCATGAAAGTGAAAATTGCGAGCGATAGCTGCTTGATAGCAGCATCGAAAGGCTCGGCTTGCGCGCCGACATCAGGTTGCTGCGCCTGTCAATGTGCCGCCCGGGCATCCAGGCGTGAAGAGATACGGAAACACCGGACAAGGCGGGCTCATCCATTCCACGGCGCTCCGATGTCACTCGACATGCCGCCTGGACGATAGGCTCCTTGAAGTCGCCAAAGCGCCCCGCATCGGGGGCCGCCGAAATGTTCGGGGTGGATACGCCGTTCCGGTGTCCCCGGCCCGATGGCCGTCTCCTTTCGGCGTCGAGTTCAGTCGAGCGCCCACTTTTTTATTTCTGTCATCCTAATCAATATCGATGCACTCATGCTGCCGTGTTTCGACATGAGGCACCGCGCACGACACATCGCGTTTCCCCAATAGAAAAGCCCGGCCCGCATCGAAGCGGGCCGGGCCGTGACGCGATGCGTGCTACTTGTTACAGCGCGCCGCCTTGCGCCGACGCCGAGCCCTTCACGCCAACCGACGCGCCGCCCTGCACCGAGTTCGTCGCGCCTTCGAGCGCCTCGCCGGCCTTCGCCTTCGCGCCGCCGGCGACGTCGCCCGCGGTCGACACCGCGCCTTGTGCATGGCTCTTCGCCGAGCCCGCGACGCGCTTCACGTGCGACTTCGTCGCGTGGACGGCCGATGCCGCCGCATCCTTCGTCGCGCCGGCCGCCGAACCGACCGCCTGCGTCGCGCCGCCGACCGCCGCGCCGGCTGCCGAGCCCACGCCGCCGACCGTCTTGCCGACGCCGTTCAGCGCGCCGCCGACGACATCGCCCGCGCCCGAACCCGAACCTGCCGCATTCGCGCCGCCGCCGGCCTGCACACCCACGCCGCCGCCGAGCAGCGGCGTCTGGACCTGGGCGCCGACGCCTGCGGAACCCTGCGCACCGGTCTGGGCCGTCTGTGCGAATGCAGCCGAAGTCGCCATCGCCGTCAGAGCGGCACCCAGCAGAATCGTGCGAATCGTGTTCATGGTCATTCTCCCCAAAGACGTTGTTGCTGCGGGCCGCCTTCGTGCGGCTTGTCGCATGCCTCGCCGCGACATGCGGCAGGTGGGGCTAATGTAGCGGCGGCGGCGTGCAAAACGATCGAATTGCGGGGACTGTTACTTCCGTTGCAAATGCTGACGATTGGCTCACACTGTTTGACAATCGGAGGGTTGCGGCGGGGCGGCCGCCCTATTCGACGATGGACGGGCGCAGTCCGGGCCGGCAGACGTGCTTCATGCCGGCCGCCTCATCTGCATTCCGAAGGATGAGGATCGCGTGGCCGTCGATGCGGCCGCGTCACGATGCACGGCCCCGGCCGCTAACGAGCGGACCGGGGCCGTGCGTACGCTGCCCGGCTACGGCCGGAACGTATCGCCGAGCACGATGCCTTCGCGACGCGGATCGGTGCCGCCCTGCAACGCGGGCGACTGGCCGACCGTCACGCGCATCACCGTGTTGACGCCGCTCGCCTGAGCGGACGTCGATACCTTGTGCCCGAGCGCGAGCAGCCCCGTGATCAGCGGATCGTTCGCGCCGTTGTTCGCCGGGTTGACGTTCGGATGCTCGCCGCCGATCGTGGTCGTCGGGCTGTTGCTCGCGCCGAAATCGACGAGCCCCGCCGACTGCTGCGCATCGAGCCCCCAGTCAAGCGCGCCAACCAGCGTCTTGACCACGTATTGCGGAATCGTGCCGCCGCCCGGCGAACCGGTCGCCATCACGAAGTCGCCGCGCGAGCCGTCGGCAGCCTGCCCGAACACGATCGTCGGCGCCATCGAGCTGCGCGGCCGCTTGCCCGGCTGCAGGCGGTTCGCGACCGGATTGCCGGACGTGTCGAGCGGGTTCGCGGAGAAGTCGGTCAACTGGTTGTTCAGCAGGAAGCCGTTGGTCATGTGAAACGAGCCCATGCTCGATTCGACCGTCGTCGTCGCGCTCAGCACGTTGCCGTCGCCATCCACGATCGTGAACTGGTTCGTGCCATGCTCGATCAGCGTCGTGTCGACGCCGAGCGGCACGGCACCGAGATTGCCGGGCTGCGCGGTGCCCATGCTCTTGGCCGGGTCGATCAGCGCCGCGCGCGATTTCAGGTACGGCTTGTTCAGCAACGTGCTCCACGTGCCGCCCGGCAGCGGCACGAAGTCGGTATCGGCCACGTACTTGTCGCGGTCGGCATACGCGAGCCGTTCGGCTTCGGCAATGAGATGAACGCCCGCGACGGTCGGCTTGCCGCCTTCGAGATCGATCGCCGTCGGTTTCAGCGACTTCAGGTCATAGTTCTCGAGGATGCCGAGCGCCGATGCGACCGCGATGCCGCCCGACGACGGCGGCGGCATCCCGCAAACCCAGTAACTGCGATAGGTCGTGCACACCGGGTCGCGGCGCTTCGCCTGATATGCGGCAAGGTCGGCGACGGTCGTCTTTCCCGGCGTGAGCGTCGAGCCGTCCGCGCCCTTCGTCGCGGCGATCTTCGCGACGATGTCCTGCGCGATCTGCCCCGTATACAGCGCATTCGCGCCCGACTGCGCCATCAGCGACAGCGTGCGCGCGTAGGCCGGATTCTTCAGAACGGTGCCGAGCGTCTTCGGCGAACCATCGGCGTTCAGGAAATACGCGGCGGCTTCGGGGTCGCGTTTCAGGTTCGCGGCATTCGCGGCGATCGCGTCGGCCAGCCGGCCGCCGATCGGGAAACCGTTGGTCGCGAGCGTGATCGCATCGCCGAACAGGCTCTGCCACGGCAAGCGGCCGTGATCCTGTTGCAGCGCCTCGATGAGCCGCGGCACGCCGATCGTGCCGATCGAGCGGCCGCTCGCGCGCGCGCTCGGCAGCGGCGCCGAATGATCGGTGGCGTCATCGACGTAGCGCAGGTAGTTCTCGGTCGCGGCGGCCGGCGCGGTTTCGCGGCCGTCGTATGCCTGCAGCGTCTTGCCGCGCGCATCGTAGTAGAGCAGCACGCCGCCCGAGCCGAGGCCCGTCGCCTCGGGCACCGTCAGGCCGAGCACGGCCTGCACGGCGACCGCCGCGTCGGCGGCCGTGCCGCCCTTCTTCAACACCGCGCAACCGGCCGCGCTCGCGTACGCGTTCGACGTGGCCACGAGGTACGTTTTTGCATAGACGGGCTTCATCCCGGTGCGATAGCCCGACGACGCTTCCGGCAACGACGGGTCGCCCGGCTGGTTCGAGCCCACCACGACCGTCGCGCCGCTGTTGTCGACCGCGAGGCAGCTCGCATCGGCGGAAGGCGCGGTCGTGCGGGCCGCCTCGTTCTCGACGTCGCCGCCACAGGCGGTCAGCAGGGCTGCCGCGAGCAACGCGGACGCATACGGAAAAATCGCTGTTCTGTGCATTGTCTGCCGATGTTCCTGTCGATCGTTGCGATGGGCATCCTGTTGCCGGCAACCGCCTCGGTGCCCGGGCAACGTGTTCGATACTCGCACGGACAAAATTTTTCCGGCAATAGGGAAATCACGTCACGCAGCCGAAAGTTGTGTACGCAACGTCACCGAACCGGCATGCGGGTTTGCCTGCTGCATCGCAATGCGGCTTACATCGCGACGCAAATGGCGTTCGCCGTGCTCGCGCGGCCGGGCAGGCAAGCCCACGCCGGCGCGGCTGCGGCGCCTTCGCCCGACGCGCGGCAGCAGCGCCATTGCGCACGCTGCCCGCGCTTGACGACGCCTGCGTTCTTGCCTGAAGCTCGGCTTCCTCGCACGGCTGGTCGCGTTCATGCCGGCCGGCGGCTAATGGTCAGGAATCCGGATATCGATGCAATGGAACCGCGTACCGGATACGTTCCGCGTCTTCATCACGCTGTTGCGCGTGCTCGTTTGCCTGACGATGAACGATGACGACATCGACGGCACGCGTACCGCGGCCTGACGGGTCGGCATCGCCGCGCTCCGCCCTGGCATCCGGACGATTGCCGGCGTCACCGCGTCCGGCTATAAAGCGGGGATGGACACGACTCGCTGGATTCACGACCCCGTCGGCGCGTTTCGCGCCTGGCAGGAAACCACTGCGGCCGGCGCCGGCCGCCGGCCGTTCGCGCCGCGCTCGGTCGTGCAGCACGTCGCGATGTTCGAGCGATTCCTGCGCCACCTGAGCGCACATCGCGTGTCGCTCGCGACATTCGGGCCCGACCACGTCGCAGCCTTCCTCGCCGAACTCGACCGCACCTGCGCGCCCGGCACGTCGACGCGCGTGCGCTATGCGAAGCTGATCGACCGGCTCGGCCGGCATCTGGTCGACACCGGTGTGCGGACGATCCATCCGGCCGGCCGATCGACGCGCGATCTCGCATGGCCGGACGGCGAGCCCGAGCCCTGCTACCTGCCGCCCGATGCCGACGCGGCGCTGCAGCGTCATGTGCAGCCTCGAGCGAACGACACGCCGGCCGACTGCCGGAATCGCGCGATCGTCGCGCTGCTGCTCGCGAGCGGCATCACGTCGGCCGAGATCCGCGCGGCGACAGGCGATGCACTCGATCTCGACGCGCGGCCAGCGGCATTGTCGGTGCCGCGCGATCGCGCGCGGCCGGCGCGCCGGATCGCGCTCGCCGCGTTCGCGGTGGCGCCGCTCGCCGCATGGCGCGCGCACTCGACCGACGTGCCGCCGTCGGCGCGGCTGTTTCCCGCGCCGCGCGGGGGAGCGATGAACGACATGTTCCTGCTGCTGGTCGTACGTGACGCGCTGAACGCGATCGGCTTTCGCGCAGCGGACATGAGCCCGCGCATACTCCGCAATACCTATGCGCGCCGCCAGTTGCTCGCCGGCCACGCGCATGCCGATGTCACGGCGATGCTCGGCCTCGCCAGCATGCGAACGGTCACGCGCATCCGGCAGACGCTGCCGCCCGATGCGGCCGCGGATCGCGCCGCTCACGAGCGCTGAACGCGCGCCGCCGGCGCGGATCGTGTTCCTCCCGGTTCGCTATTCGCCCGGCCTCGACTGGACCAGCCGCAGAATCCGCGTGTCGTACGGCGCTTGCATCACTTCCGCGATACGGATACTGGACGCGGCCGGATGCAGCGGATTCAACAGGAAGTTATGGGCGTGCGGCACGACGACGCTCGGCACGCGCAGCAGCGCGCTCGGCTGCGTGTGCAGCCACTCGGTGCCGGCGCTGCGGGTCCAGTCGACGTTCGTTCGCCAGTCCTCTGGCGCATCGCCTTCGGCGATTTCGGCCACGTCCACGGAATCGGGCACCTCGATACGCAGCAACTGGTAGCCGCTCGGCAATTGCGCGACGGTCGCGATTTCGAAATGAACCAGCGTCTCGAGCAACGCGAGCGCCGGATGCTCGGCGAGATACACAACCAGCTGCCCGGCGAAATGCCAGCGCCCACCGGCCCGCAACCCGCCGACACCTTTCAGGTCGGCGTAATTGCTGATCCGCCACAGCGTCGTCAAGCGAAATACCCCTCGTCGATCTGCGTGAGGGCCTCTTCGACGAGCCGCGCGCCATGCTCGGTGCTCGCCATGTCGAGCGACGTGCGGCCGCCGAAGCGCTGGAGCCCGTTGCGCAGCCACGCCATCGCCTTGTCCTGGTCGCCGAAGGTAGCTGTCGCCTGCGCGACGATGCGTGCGAGACGAATCGCCTTGTCCGACTCTTCCGGCGACAGGCGTTCGTGCGCCTGGCGACGATGGCTCAGCGTGCGGCGCGGGATGATGAAGGCCAGCTCGTCCGATTTCAGCCCGCGCTCGGACAGGCGATCGATCACCGACACGTCGACGCGCGCGCTCGCCAGTTCGGCCAGATCCGCGCCCGAGCGAACGCGGATCGCCAGCAACTGTTCGAGAATCGTGAATTCGGCCTGACGCGGATGGGCGACGCCCGAAGGATGAAAAGCGATGGTGCTCATGACCTGTCTCCGGCAATTTGCCCCATCATTATAGGCGTTTTGCCGGATGCTTGCGGACGGCCGAGCATCGGGGTTTGCCCGTCGGGCTGGCAGGCCGGTATTCGGGGACACGCGAATCGGAGATTCGCCTCGGGGAGCGGGCACACAAATTCAGTATATAAAATTCACGCCCGTGATTGCCCGAAGTTGTCACGTAACAATTTTCCGACGGTAATACGCGAGTCGAACGAATGCCCCTTGTCCCCCGGGTTCGGCCCAGGCCGCGAGGGTGGCGTCGGCGCCGAATGCGCCGTACGCCCGACAGTCGATCAACGTCGGCCGAGGCGCGGCCGCCCTCCCCCGCTCAGCCGGCCCATGCGGACGCCCGAATCACGCTGCAGAAGTTGCCCGCACGGAAATGCGGATCCCTGTCCGCGAGCACGTCGGCCTTTACGTTGCCGAACGTCGTGCCGGGCTTGTGCTTGATGCCGTCGTAGAACGCCTGAATGATGTCTTCCTTGAAATGCGGCGTGCGCGGATGCGCGCGCACGACCGCTTCCCGCTCGACGTCGCTGTATTCCGGGTAAGCGAGGCCCAGTACGTCCATCTCGACGCCCGCCGTGACCAGCGCGACGACAGGATGCATGTGTTGCGGAATGCCGGGCGTGGTATGCAGTGCGATCGACGTCCACACGACGTCGATGTCCTGTTGCGATATCCCGTGGCCCTTCAGAAAATCGCGGGCGGCATTGGCACCGTCCACTTCAAAGCGCTCGCATGCGCTGCTGTGCCGGTGCGTGAGCCCCATGTCATGGAACATGCAGCCGCAATAGAGCAGCTCGGGATCGTAGTCGAGCCCGCGGCGCCGGCCCGCCAGCGCCGCGAAATAAAACACGCGGCTCGAGTGATGGAACAACAGCTCGGACTCGGTATCGCGCACGAGTTCGGTAATCTCGCGCGTCAGTCGCGTAGCGGGAAGGGTAATGCCGGCAACACTCACAGTCATGGTCGACCTCCGTGGAAGATACCCTCGATTCTCCGGAGTCCGACGTATGTCTTAAATAGACATGTCACGACAAATTCTGCCATTTTGCGCGATCGACGGACACGATGCCTGCACGACGAAAGCGGCGCCCCTATACTGCTGCGCATCACGTTCGATACAACACGCAACGATCATGCCGAAGGTCGTGGGTATTTTCGCCGTTCCGGGCGTTCAGCTGCTCGACGTCTCCGCGCCGCTAGACGTGTTCGCGCAGGCGAACGCCGAATGCGGGAAACCGTTCT
This sequence comes from Burkholderia anthinoferrum, assembly GCF_002925705.1. Taxonomy (NCBI): domain Bacteria; kingdom Pseudomonadati; phylum Pseudomonadota; class Betaproteobacteria; order Burkholderiales; family Burkholderiaceae; genus Burkholderia; species Burkholderia anthinoferrum. The sequence continues at coordinate 2,801 of NZ_LFZP01000079.1, read as the reverse complement.
ATGCGTTGCGGATCATCGCGGCCGGGCCAGGCCCGATCCGCAGTTCGTCCGGCGCGCGGTTGCTGCCCGACTGGATCGCGCCCGACATCCCCGAGCGCATCGACACGCTGCTGGTCGCCGGCGCGCCGAACGCCGGCCAGATCGCGCTGCGCACCGACCTCCTCGCGTGGCTGCGCGCGGCGGCCGTGCAAAGCAGGCGCTACGGCTCGATCTGCACCGGCGCGTTCCTCCTCGCGGCCACCGGCCTGCTGAAAGGGCGTCACCTGACCACGCACTGGGCCGCTGCCGACGCGCTCGCGCAGGCGTATCCGTCGCTCGCGGTCGACGCCGACGCGCTGTACGTGCGCGACGGCAAGCTGCGCACCGGCGCCGGCGTCACGGCCGGGCTGGATCTGGCGCTCGCACTGGTCGAGGAAGATCTCGGCCGCGAGATCGCGCGGCGGGTCGCCGCGCAACTGGTGATGTTCTTCAAGCGCCCGGGCGGGCAGCTCCAGTTCAGCCGCAAGGGCGAAGCGCGCCCCGCCGGGCGTTCGGTGTTGCAGGAGGTCCAGCGCTGGATCGCGGCGCATCCCGAGCTCGAGCATTCGGTGGCCGAGATGGCGAAGCATGCGGGCATGAGCGCGCGCCATTTCGCGCGGTTGTTCCGCGCGGAGGTCGGCATGACGCCGGCCGCGTGGGTCGAGGTGACGCGCATCTCGGCCGCCCGCCGGTTGCTCGAGAACGGCCACGACACGCCGAAGCAGGTCGCCGCGAAATGCGGCTTCGCGAACGTCGATACGCTCAGGCGAGCGTTCACCCGGCATGTCGGCATCACGCCGGCCGAATACCGGAAACGGCAGGCGACCCTGGCGGCGTGATGCGAAACGGGCAATGCCGACGGCCTCGCAAAAATAATTCGGAATGCGATTCAACTGCCCCTCTCGCGTCTGTCGCGCCGATCGACTCGATCGCCTGAAGGCCCCGCTCGTGCTCCGGCACGCCGGCACGCCGGCACGCCGGCACGCCGGCAATATTCAGACGAAACGCCATGCCGCGCGAATCGTTTACCCAGTTGCAATAATGATTCGCTGCAACGCGTATTTCCGACCGGTAACGCGATCGTTACGATGCAATCAACCGCTGAACGCAACGAGCGAAGCGCGAAATCAACAGAACCGGAGGTCACCATGAAGTCGTTCATCACCGCTGTCGTCGCCGCAACTGCCCTGTCCGCGTCGTACGGCGCATTCGCGCAATCGAACCCGTCGGGCTCGCTCACGCGTGCCCAGGTGCGTGCGGAACTCGTTCAGCTCGAACAGGCCGGCTACAAGCCCGAAGCATCCGATCCGTATTACCCGCGTGCACTGCAGGCCGCCCAGGCCCGCGTGACGAACGCCGATGAAACCGGCTACGGCGCGCAAGCAGCCGCCGGCGCGCGTGCCGGCCGCGCGATCGCGGTCAAGCAGGAAGGCCGCGACTCGATCTATTTCGGCCAGTAAGCCGGATACGCGCCCGCGTATTCGCGGCGTACTCGCGCCGTATTCCGATACGCACGTCGTACACGCGACACCCCGCTCCCGTTCACCGGGGCGGGGTGTTTGCTTTCCGGTCGTCCGCTTCCGTCCCCCGGTCGCGCGACGCGGTACCGTTCACGCAGCCGTCCGGTGTTTGCGCATAGAATGGCCCGTGGTCGGCGCCGGCCGGAATGAACGCGAGCGGTATCACGACGCCCGCTGGCCGGCCCGATGTCGCACTCGGCGCATTTTTCGAAAAGGAGCGGTTTCATGTCTCAAACATCCGGTTCCACGATCACGTTTCGCCGCCCGGACGGTCAGGAGCTGCAGGGCTATCTCGCCACGCCGGCACGGACCGAAGGCGCGCCCGCGGTCGTCGTCATCCAGGAATGGTGGGGGTTGAACGACCAGATCCGCGGCGTCGCGGATCGTCTCGCGCGCTGCGGCTACTTCGCGCTCGTGCCCGACCTGTATCGCGGCAAGTCGACCGTCGAGGAAGAAGAAGCACACCACTTGATGACCGGCCTCGATTTCGGCGACGCCGCGTCGCAGGACATTCCCGGCGCGGTCGCGTACCTGAAGACGCTCGCGCCGCGTGTCGCGGTGACGGGCTACTGCATGGGCGGCGCCCTCACGCTGCTGTCGCTGCAGTACGCCGAAGCGGACGCCGGCGTCACGTGGTACGGTCTGCCGCCGCTCGACTACCTCGACCCGGCCAAGCTCAAGGTGCCGCTGATGGGTCACTGGGCGACGCAGGATGCGTTCTTCACGATCGACCAGGTCGACGCACTGGAAAAGAAGCTGACCGATGCGAACGTCGGTTTCGAATTCCACCGCTATCTCGCGCACCATGCGTTCGCGAACGAGACGGCCGTCGGCCCCGGCCGCATCGCCGGCACGCAGTTCGATCCGGTGTGGTCGCAGATGGCGTGGGATCGCACGCTCACGTTCTTCGGCCGGACACTCTGGACGAAGCAAGCGTAACGTCATGCCGCGCCTCGCACGGGCGACGGTACACAACACAACGCCACGGACTTTCGTCCGTGGCGTTCTCGTTTCCGCATACAGCCGGTTCGACACGCAAGCGCGGCAAACCGCGCTCGCCCTTCTCCATGCTTACCCGTTCGCCGCTGCCGACGCAGGCGCCGGCGCGGCCGCCTTGTCGTAGTCGACCGGCGCATCGGGCGCGCGCGGCGCTTCGCCGGCACGCTGGATCCACCCGCCGCCGAGCGCGCGGTACAGGTCGACCAGGTTCGTCCAGCGGGCCAGACGCGCGCTGATCAGCGACTGCTGCGCCGAGTACAGATC
>NZ_LFZP01000024.1:0-18576 GCF_002925705.1 Burkholderia anthinoferrum | reverse complement strand
GGCATGCCGGAAATGGTCGCCGTCTTCTCGAGCGCCGCGGGCGGCGCGAACTGACGGGTTTCGTGAAGAACCGATTCAATCGCAGACATCGACTACCCCTTGGTGAACATGAATCCTCTGCATGGTGGCGCGATCGTGCGCGCCGCGCGTCGTCCTGGCCGGCGCTGCGCGCCGCTGTCTCCCACCACCCGCGCGCGGCCGCGAAGGCCTGCGCACGATGCTGCACCGCACCACATCAAGTCACGTCACGCAAACGTGACCCGCGGCGCGGCAGTTCCACGATAAGCGCGCCAACTTACCCGTCACTTACGCGGCATGGCCGTTTCGTGCGCGACGCGCCGCATCGAGGCCAGCTTTACGCTGTTACAACCGCGACCCTACAATCCTAACTGAACTCGCCTTCCGGATTCCAGCTTGAATCGCTACGCCCTCTTCCTCATCCTGTCGATGCTGTTCGTCGGCAGCAACGTCGGTATCGGTAAATCCATCGTTGCATTCGTCCCCGTCGCCATCCTCGCCACGCTGCGCTTCGTGATCGCGATCGCGGTGCTGTGGCCGCTGTTCAGCCCCGCGAAGATGCGCGCGGTCAAGCGCGGCGAATGGCTGAACCTGTTCCTGCAGGCGTTCTTCGGCACCTTCATGTTCACGCTGCTGATGCTCAACGGCGTGCAGCGCACGAGCGCGGTGGCCGCGGGCGTCATCACGAGCACGATCCCGGCGATCGTCGCGCTGTTCGCATGGCTGATCCTGCGTGAAAAACCGAACGGCCGTGCGCTCGTGTCGATCGCGCTCGCGATCATCGGCGTCGTGACGATCAATCTCGCCAACGGCAGCGCGGCCGGCCACGGCGCGCAGGGCGACGCGTCCGGCTCGCTCGCCGGCAACCTGCTGATTCTCGGCGCGGTGTGCTGCGAATCGATCTACGTGATCCTGTCGCGCCGGCTCACGCAGACGCTCGCGCCGATCGACATCTGCGCGTATACCCACCTGTTCGGCCTGTTCCTGATGCTGCCGCTCGGCGCGACGGCGCTGTGGCGCTTCGATTACGCGAGCGTGCCCGCCGGCACCTGGGCGCTCGTCGTCTGGTACGGGTTGTCGGCCAGCATCTTCTCGTTCTGGCTGTGGATGAAGGGCATCCGGCACGTGCCGGGGAGCCTCGCCGGCGTGTTCAGCGCGGTGCTGCCGATCGCAGCAGCCGCGTACGGCATCGCGTTCCTCGGCGAGCGCCCGACGCTCGCGCACGGCATCGCGCTCGCGTGCGTCGTCGCCGGCATCGTGCTCGCGAGCCTGCGCGTCAAACGCGTGCCGGCGGCCGCCTCCTGATCCGTCCCCCGCGGCGCCGGCGCGTCGCTGCAGTCGCGCCAGCCGACGCGTTACAATAGCGCGCCTTTTCAAGATTACCCCGATACCTGCGCACCGCGCCCGTACCCCGACATGTCCGCCCCGCATTCGCCCGGCCATCCTGGCCGTCGCCCGCTTCGCCCGCTTCCCGCGCTGATTTTCATGAGCCGCTGGCTCCAGGTTCCGCTCTATCTGGGCCTGATCGTCGCGCAGGCCGTCTACGTGTTCCTGTTCCTGAAGGAAGTCTGGCACCTGCTGTCGCATGCGACGGGCCTCGACGAAATCAGCGTGATGCTCGCCGTGCTCGGCCTGATCGACGTGGTGATGATCTCGAACCTGCTGATCATGGTGATCGTCGGCGGGTATGAAACGTTCGTGTCGCGGCTCGGCATCGAGGGCCACCCCGACGAGCCCGAATGGCTCGACCACGTGAACGCGGGCGTGCTGAAGGTCAAGCTGTCGATGGCGCTGATCAGCATTTCGTCGATCCACCTGCTGAAGACGTTCATCAACCCCGACCAGCACACGACGCACGCGATCATGTGGCAGGTGATCATCCACGTGTCGTTCCTCGTGTCGGCGCTCGTGATGGCGTGGGTCGACCGCCTGACGACGCACACGCACCCGGCCCATTTCCACGAGGCGCATGCGTCCGCAGCGTCCCGACCGGCGGCCTGAACCGTCGGCAACGCATTCCCCACTGTCCCCACAGAGTCTCAGCCATGACCGTCATCAAACAGGAAGACCTGATCCAGAGCATCGCGGATTCGCTGCAGTACATCAGCTACTACCACCCGCTCGACTACATCCAGGCCCTCGGCCGCGCGTACGAGCTGGAAGAGAGCCCGGCGGCGAAGGACGCGATCGCGCAGATCCTCACGAACAGCCGCATGTGCGCGGAAGGCAAGCGTCCGATCTGCCAGGACACCGGCATCGTCACGATCTTCGTGAAGGTCGGCATGGACGTGCGCTGGGACGGCGCGACGATGGGCCTCACCGACATGATCAACGAAGGCGTGCGCCGCGGTTACACGCACCCGGACAACGTGCTGCGCGCGTCGATCGTCAATCCGCCGGAAGGCGCCCGCAAGAACACGAAGGACAACACGCCGGCCGTGATCCACTACGAGATCGTGCCGGGCGACAAGGTCGACGTGCAGGTCGCGGCGAAGGGCGGCGGCTCGGAAAACAAGTCGAAATTCGTGATGCTGAACCCGTCCGATTCGATCGTCGACTGGGTGCTGAAGACGGTCCCGACGATGGGCGCCGGCTGGTGCCCGCCGGGCATGCTCGGGATCGGCATCGGCGGCACCGCCGAGAAGGCGATGCTGATGGCGAAGGAATCGCTGATGGAGCCGATCGACATCCAGGAAATCATCGCGCGCGGCCCGAAGGACTGGGTCGAGGAACTGCGTGTCGAACTGCACGAGAAGGTCAACGCGCTCGGCATCGGCGCGCAGGGCCTCGGCGGCCTCGCGACCGTGCTCGACGTGAAGATCATGGCGGCGCCGACGCACGCGGCGTCGAAGCCGGTCGCGCTGATCCCGAACTGCGCGGCCACGCGCCACGCGCACTTCGTGCTCGACGGCTCGGGCCCGGCCAAGCTTGAAGCGCCGTCGCTCGACGCCTGGCCGAAGGTGCAGTGGGAACCGAACACGGAAACCAGCAAGCGCGTCGACCTGAACACGCTGACGCCGGAAGAAGTCGCGAGCTGGACGCCGGGCCAGACGCTGCTGCTGTCGGGCAAGATGCTCACCGGCCGCGACGCCGCGCACAAGCGCATCGCGGACATGCTCGCGAAGGGCGAGAAGCTGCCCGTCGACTTCACGAACCGCGTGATCTACTACGTCGGCCCGGTCGATCCGGTGCGCGACGAAGTCGTCGGCCCGGCCGGCCCGACGACGGCCACGCGCATGGACAAGTTCACCGAGACGATGCTCGCTCAGACGGGTCTGATCTCGATGGTCGGCAAGGCCGAGCGCGGCCCGGTCGCGATCGACGCGATCAAGAAGCACAAGGCCGCCTACCTGATGGCGGTCGGCGGCGCGGCCTACCTCGTGTCGAAGGCGATTCGCGGCGCGAAGGTGCTCGCGTTCGAAGACCTCGGCATGGAAGCGATCTACGAATTCGACGTGCAGGACATGCCTGTAACAGTTGCTGTCGATTCGTCGGGCACGTCGGTGCACCAGACGGGTCCGAAGGAATGGCAGGCGAAGATCGGCAAGATCCCGGTCGCAGCCGCGTAAGCGCGATCGAACGAAAGGCCGGACGCACGTCCGGCCTTTTTACTTCTCATTCTCATTATTGTGCGCGGCCGGTTATTCAAGGCTGATTCTCATTACACGCAAAAGGCAGGCCCGACAAGGCTTCGAGGCTTGGCTTTTCTCGTTCGAGCGATTATCGTTCGGTTTCTGAAGCTCCACTGAACAAGGAACAGCCATGCAAGGCGACAAGAAAGTCATCGAATATCTGAACGCCCAACTGAAGAATGAACTCACGGCGATCAACCAGTACTTCCTGCATGCGCGCATGTACAAGCACTGGGGCCTCGACAAGCTCGGCAAGCACGAATACGACGAGTCGATCGGCGAAATGAAGCACGCCGACTGGCTGATCGAACGCGTGTTCATGCTCGACGGCCTGCCGAACCTGCAGGACCTGCACAAGCTGCTCGTCGGCGAGGAAACCGAAGAGATCCTGAAGTGCGACCTGAAGCTCGAGCAGATCTCGCAGTCCACCTGCAAGGAAGCGATCGCCTACTGCGAATCGGTTCGCGACTACGTGTCGCGCGAGATCTTCGAAAAAATCCTCGACGACACCGAAGAGCACATCGACTGGCTCGAAACGCAGATCGACCTGATCGGCAAGGTCGGCCTGCAGAACTATCAGCAAACGATGATGGGTTCGGCCGAGTAATCGCCCTGCCCTGCCCGCCAGCCCGCCGCCCGCCCGACGATGACGCACCCGTCCGCCGCTAGCGCGCCGCACGCCGCCGCCCCTGTCGGCATCTTCGACTCGGGGCTCGGCGGCCTGTCGGTGCTGCGCGCCGCGCGCGCGCACCTGCCCGGCGAATCGTTCGTCTACGTCGCCGACTCGCACCACGCGCCATACGGCCCGCGCGACGAGGCATTCATTACGGAACGCACGCTGGCCATCGGCGAGTGGCTCGCGCGCGAAGGCGCGAAAGCGCTCGTCATCGCATGCAACACGGCAACGGCTCGGGCGATCGCGGCCATCCGCGAACGCCTGTCGATACCGCTCGTCGGCGTCGAGCCGGGCATCAAGCCGGCCGCCGCGCTGTCCGCGACCGGCGTCGCGGGCGTCCTCGCCACGCAGTCGACGCTGAACAGCCCGCGCTTCCAGGCGCTGCTCGACCGCTACGGCGCCGGCCGCCGCTTCATCTGTCAGCCCGGCCACGGGCTCGTCGAAGCGATCGAGCGCGGCGACACGAACTCGCCCGCACTACGGGCACTGCTCGAGCGTTACATACAGCCGATGCTCGACGACGGCGCCGATACGCTGGTACTCGGCTGCACGCACTATCCGTTCTTCACAGAAACGATTCGTGACATTGTTGGCGAGCGGCTGACGATCGTCGACACGAGCGATGCCATCGCCCGCCAGCTCGCGCGGGTGCTCGACGAACGCGGGCTGCGCGCGCCGGCCGGCACGCACGCCGCGCCGACGCGCTTGTGCTCGACGAGCGACGGCCTGCAATTGCGCGCGCTCGCGTCGACGCTGCTCGGCCTCGAGGCACCGGTCGAATCCGTCACCATTTCCTCGCCGAACGCGCACGCCTGCGCGACCGCCTGACGCGGGCCGGCACGCCGGGCTCCCGCACCGGCCAAGCCGCCGCTTCCTTTCAAGGGTCCGATGACCTTAAAAAAAGCCCGACCCAGGCTTGTCAACACCTGCAAAATTAATGATAATAATTCGCATTAACGTTAGCTATCGCAACTCATCATGATCGTGTGCGTGTGCAAGTCTGTTTCCGATCGCAAGATTCGCGCGTCCCTCGCGGAGGGCGTGGACTCTTTCGATGAACTCCAGTTCGAGCTCGGCGTGGCCACGTGCTGCGGCAAGTGCGAGGAGTCCGTACGCGACCTCATGGCCGAGCAAGGCGTCTGCGCGAGCCGGTGCGGTGTCGAGCATCATGCTCATCCGATCCCGGTCACGTTCTACGACCGCAAGGCGGCCTGAGCGGCGCCAAGCGTGTGCATGCGGCCCGGGCCGCATTTTTTGTCTTGACCGTCAGCAAGCCACCGTCTGCGCGAGCCAACGGCTTACCTGCCAAGGAGCCTGTGATGGAATTGCTGATTGGATTCGTAACCACCGTTTGCATCTCGCTGCTGATCTTCCGCAAGTGATGCCGATTCACCCGCCGCGCCCCGGGTGCGGCGTCGTTCTTTCAAGCTAACATGCAGGCTTCGCATCTCGCTCCTGCCGGCGCCATGCCGGCTGCACCACGTATGAATCCCCGAGTGATCGTCGTCGCGGTCGGCGTGCTAGCCGCACACGCGATCATGCTGACGGCCGCATGGCTCCATCGCAACGCGCCGCCGCCGAAATCGGTCGAGGTCCAGACGATCACCGCGCAGCTCATCACGCCTGCGCCGATCGCGCAGCAGGTCGCGGCCGAATCGATTCCGCAGCCCGCCCCGCCGAAGCCCGTGCCGCGCGTGAAGCCGAAGGTCGAGCCGAAACCGGTGCAGAAAGCCGCGAAGCCGACCCCGCAGCCGGTCGCGCCCTCGCCGGCGCCGTCGCCCACCCCGGCTCCCGCCGCCGATCCGACACCCGCTCCCGCCGCGCCCGCTCCCGCGGCACCGGCCGCTACGCCGGGCCCGGCGCGCGAAACGATGCAGGTCAGCGCGCCGAAGAACGTGCCGACGCTCCAATGCAACTTCGTGAAGCCCGACTATCCGTCGATGTCGCGACGCCGCGGCGAATCGGGCACCGCCTATGTCCACTTCGTCGTCGGCGTGACCGGCAAGATCGAAAGCATCGATCTGCAGAAGAGCAGCGGCTATCCGCGCCTCGACGATGCCGCACTCGACGCGATGCGCGCGACCACCTGCCGTCCGTACGTCGAGAACGGCGAGGCGATCCGCGCCGCCCGCACACAGCCCTACAGCTTCGGGCTCACCGACTAACCTGCCTCATCCGGAAGATTCAAAGGAAACAAAAAATGCAAAGCTACGGTATCGCGCACGTCTGGGCGCAAGGTGATTTCGTCACGCGCGCCATTGCGATCACGCTGCTCGTGATGTCGGTCCTGTCGTGGATCGTGATCGTCATCAAGGGCTGGAACGTGATCCGCCTGAACCGCCTCACGAAGAACGCCGAACAGGCTTTCTGGCATTCCGACGATTTCGACGACGGCATCAAGAAGCTCGGCCTCGCCGCGTCGACGCCGAACGACAACCCGTTCCTCGCGCTCGCGCTGTCGGGCAAGGAAGCCGTCGACCACCACCATCACACGCAACCGCATCTGCACGATCGCATGGACGTATCGGACTGGGTCACGCGCTGCCTGAAGGACACGATGGACGAAGGCATTTCGCGCATGCAGAGCGGCCTCGCGATCCTCGCATCGGTCGGCAGCACCGCGCCGTTCGTCGGCCTGTTCGGCACGGTCTGGGGGATCTACCACGCGCTGCTCGCGATCGGCGCCACCGGCCAGACGTCGATCGACCAGGTCGCGGGTCCGGTCGGCGAATCGCTGATCATGACGGCCTTCGGCCTGTTCGTCGCGATTCCCGCGGTGCTCGGCTACAACGCGCTGATCCGCGCGAACAAGGGTATCGTCAGCAAGCTGCGCCGCTTCGCGCACGGTCTGCACGCGTACTTCGTGACGGGCGCGAGCCTCGCGTCGTCGTCGACGCGCGATGGCCTGCGTCTCGCATCGCGCACCGCCAGCTGAGACGAGGTGAACCATGGCCATGAACACCGGTTTCAGCGACGATGACGACGATGCCGTGATGAGCGAGATCAACATGACGCCGCTCGTCGACGTCATGCTCGTACTCCTGATCATTTTCCTCGTGACGATCCCGGCGATGCAGCATGCGGTGAAGATCGACCTGCCGCACGCCAGCAGCCAGCCCGTCGACGAAAAGCCGCAGACCGTCGACGTCGCGATCCAGGGTGACGGCACGATCCTGTGGGACGACCACACGGTCACGCGCGAACAATTGCAGGCGCGCATCGCGGAAGCCGCGAAGCGCACGCCGCAGCCGGAATTGCATCTGCGCGCGGACCGCAAGGTGGCCTACGAGCACGTCGCGGAAGTGATGTCGGATGCACAGGCTGGCGGCTTGACCAAGCTCGGCTTCGTGACGGAGCCCGGCGCGAAAACGAAGTAACACGCGCACGTTCTGTCGTCGCCAGTAGTCACTGCGCGCCTTGCCGGCCGCACCTAGCCGGCCGCACCTAGCCGGCCGCACCTAGCCGGCCGCACCCAAAGTAAAAGGCCTTCATCGCCAGATGAAGGCCTTTTTTCATGCGCACGCGGGCGCCTTCGGGCGGCGGGCTCTTCGGCGGTATCGGTTACGCCTCGAGCAACGCAAATGCGACTTTGCCGTGGTCTGCACGGACTGCGCGTTCTGCCCTATCTGGCTCACAATATATGCGGCCACCTGATTTCGCTCAGAACTTCCTTCACGAAATGGGATTTCAATATAGGCTCGCCAGCGCACGCATTCAAGGTTCCGGCGATTGAAACTTGCGATTGCAGGCGGCGCTTCAATGACAAAACAAATTTGCGTCGTCGTGCCCGCCGTGTTCAGGTGGCCGAAACATCGGCCGCCGCTTCCTTCTTCGCACGTTCTGGGCAACCCGGATCCTTGTACGCGCCATGGTCGAGCTTCTCGACGAGGTAATCGACGAATGCACGTACCGCGGGCGGCATCCCCTGCCGCGACACGAACACCGCATACAACTGCGGCACCGGCAGCGTCCAGCCCGGCATCACCGGCGACAGTTGCCCCGCGCGCAGCGCGTTGCCGTACATCATCTCCGGCAGCGCCGCGATGCCGAGGCCGTCGAGCACGGCCTCGCGGATCGTCATCAGGTCGGCCGTCACGAGGCGAGGATCGTGCTCGTGCACGTGGCGCGTCCCGTCCGGCGCGATCAGGTTGAAGACGTGCCGGCCGTCGACGCTCGGCGTATCGAGCGTCTCGAAGCCGGTCAGGTCGTCCGGCACCAGCGGCGGTGCATTCTGGCTCAGCAGGCTCGGCGCGCCGACCAGCATCTGCTCGGTGCGCCACAGCGGCCGCACGACGATGTTCGCGTTCTGCGGCGGCTCCGAGCGCACGCGCAACGCGACGTCGATCGAATCCTCGAACAGGTCGATCACGCGGTTCGTCACGCGGACGTGCACCTTCACCTCGGGATAGCGGCGCAGGAATTCGGGCAGGATGCGCGACAGCATCGTCTGCGACAGCGTCACCGGCACGCTGACACGTACCGAGCCGCGCGGCGACGCGCGCAACTGCTGCACGGCGTTCATCGCGGCCTGCGCTTCCGCGAGCATCGCCTGGCAATGCTGGTAAAACAGCTCCCCCGCCTCGGTCAGCGCGAGCTTGCGCGTCGAGCGCTGCAGCAGGCGCACGCCAAGCGCCGCCTCGAGCTCGGTCAGGCGCCGCGACAGACGCGATTTCGAGATGCCCAGCACGCGCTCGGCGGCCGAGAAACCGCCATGTTCGACGACCTGCGAGAAGTACATCAGGTCGTTCAGGTTATGTGCATCGATATTCATCTCATCGTTCCAATTTCAGAACAATCCATTGCGATCCGCCGCAAATCGACCGGTAAAACGCCCAATATAATAGCGCTATGTTTCGAAAATAACGCTATTCCGATGATTTCGAGGGCTTCCCATGACCACCGCTCGCTCGCTTGATCGCACCTACCCCGCGCTTCGCACCACCGAAGGCGGCGGCTTCGTGGTTCACCGCCCGTTCCCGACGCGGCTGCTGATGGATTTCGATCCGTTCCTGCTGCTCGATGAAATGGGCCCTGTCGACTACGCGCCCGGCGAAGCCGTGGGCGCGCCCGACCATCCGCATCGCGGCTTCGAGACCGTGACCTACGCGCTCGACGGACGCTTCCGCCATCGCGACTCGTCCGGCCATGCCGGCACGCTCGGCCCGGGCGACGTGCAATGGATGACGGCCGGGGCCGGCGTCGTCCACAGCGAAATGCCGGACCCGGCGTTCGCGCAGGCCGGCGGCCGCTCCCACGGCTTCCAGCTGTGGGTCAACCTGCCGCGCCGCGACAAGATGATCGCGCCGCGCTACCAGGAGATTCCGGCCGCTCGCATTCCGACGGCGACGTCGCCGGACGGTCGCGCGCGCGTGCGCGTCATCGCCGGCGAAGCGTTTGGCGTACAGGCCGCGATCGAGACGCGCACGCCGATCCTCTATCAGCATTTCACGCTGGAGCCCGGCGCAACGGTCACGCAGCCGGTACCGGCCGGTTATCGCGTGTTTGCCTATCCGATCGACGGAACGGGCCTCTACGGGCCCGACAGGCAGGCTGTCGACCCACGACACATGATCGTCTACGGCGACGACGGCGACACCGTCACGTTCGCTGCCGCCGACACGTCGCTCGACCTGCTGCTGATCGGCGGCGTGCCGCTCAACGAGCCGATCGTCCGTTACGGCCCGTTCGTGATGAATACCGAGGAAGAGATCCGGCAGGCCGTTGTCGACTATCAGACCGGTCGCATGGGTCGCATCGAGGCGTAGTTTCGATCGGGGGTCGCAGGTGCCGCGAAGCCGGCGGTTTTGCGTCACAATAACTTCTTGAACCATGTGGCCACCCGCCACCCAGAAGGAACCCGTCCCCTTGAACTTCGAACATCTGATCCAGATCAACTCCGACGATCCGGCCGTGCCGACTCTCACTCGCGACCAGCTCTGGGAAGGCCTCGTGCTCCGTGCGGAACAGCCGCAATTGTTCGTGATCGGCCTCGACAGTTGCGTCATCCACGAACGGACGGACACGACGCTCGAACGCGAACTGCACTACGGCCACGCGACGGTGCGCGACCACGTGACGTTCACGCCGAACCAGCAGGTCCGCTACGACATCCGAGCAGCCGATGGCGAGATCGGCGGCTCGCTGACGATGACGATCGAGGAGCGCGACGACCACGAACTGTTCCTGCGTTTCGAGTACCGGACGACGCTGACGGTCACCGACGACAGCGAAGAAGCGCGACAGACGCATGGGATCGTCAAGGAGGCATACCGCACGTCGGATATCGACACGGTGCGCCTGATCCGCGAATACGCGCAGGGTCGCAAGGACCCCGATCCGCTGCACTGAGCCCGGCGGCGGCCTGCGGGCCGCCCCTTTTGATTCAAACTATCAGACTAGAACCATCGATCGATAAAGAGTTTTTGTAAATGGGAATAGTTATCATTTAGAATTCATTCCATCGTATCGACAGTCACCGATCAAACCGAATGACCGACACCATGCGCCCGACCACGCTGACCCTGCGCCGGACCACCGGCACCGCAGCCAGCAGCCGTCAGAAGACGGCAGCGGTCACCACGCCGGCGAAACCCGCCGGCAACCGCGATGCAGGCACGCGGGTCGTCAACAGTGATGCGTTGCTGCAAGGCCAAAGCCACGTCAGCATCGCGCATAACGGAGAGACGTATCAGTTGCGCGCCACGCGGCTCGGCAAACTGATCCTGACGAAGTAACGACCGAGTATTGTGGGGACCACCTCCCTGAGAGGTGTTGGGCAGTAGCCAGCGTAACGGCTTGCACGCGAGATCTAGACCCCTTCGTGCAAACACACTCAAGCAGCCGTTGCAGCAAGCCAAGCCACTTTTTTGGTTCTCGCACAAGGAAGAAAAAAGCGACACGTCGATGGACGTGTCGCTTTTTTGTTTGGGCAGCCGATGCGCGAAGCACGCTGCCCAACTGTCGTGGCTGCCGTCAATGCGCGACGGCGAGAGCGGCATGCGCGCCGCCTCAGAATCCCCAGAACATCAACCACCATGCGCTGTCGACGACAGCCAGCCCGACGGCGAACCACGCGAATGCCGCGAGCCGGCGCGGCCACGCCGCATAGCGCCCCGTCACCTTCCACGCGAGCCACGCACTCCATACGTTGGCGCCGACCAGAATCGCGATGCGCACATCGGTTGCCCAGCCGAGCGGCACATGCTCGGCGCGCAGCAACGACAGCGTCGTGGCCGACAACCCGAGGAACACGCCCGCACCCGCGATGGGGATCAGCGCCTGCGCGAGGTGATGCAGGCGCACGCGATCGAAGCGGCCGAGCATCAGCGTGGCGCCGGCCAGCAACACTAGGAGTGCCGTGCCGTATACGAGCCCCGTGCCGACGATGTAGCTGACGACCAGCCCGCCATCGAGCCAGGAGAACACGTCGTTGCGATCCGGGTAGTGCGTGAGCAGGAACCACGGCGCATTGGTCTCGAGCGGCCACGTGATGTCGTGGTCGATCAGCCAGCCCGCGAGCCATTGCTTGATCTGCACGAACCACGGGCTGACGGTCCAGTGGAACGCACCGATCGCCACGCCGAGCAGGCCGTACAGGATCAGTGCGGTGTCCCACGGGTTGGCTCGCTCCGCACCGAGGTTCACGACTTCGTCGGACGGCGAGCGCAGCGACAGCGAAATCGCGTCGCGGTGCCCGCTGCAGCGACCGCACATATGGCAGTCCGCCGCGCCCTTCATGTTGCGCAACGGGACGAGCGGCGCGCAATTGATCGGAATCACGCGATGGCCGTGCTCGCCGTTCCTGTACGAACGGCGCCACGCGTCCTCGTCGACCTTGTAGCGCATCGGCGCAAGCCGCGCGAGCAACCCGAACACGCCGTTGACCGGGCACAGATACTTGCACCACACGCGCTTCTCGCGGCCGTACAGCACGCCGATCACGATCGCGCCGACGGTCGAGCCGCCGAGCACGAACAGCACCGCGAGCGGGTACTGGTACACGCTCACCATCTGCCCATAGATCGTCGTGATGCCGAACGCGACGAACGGCCAGCCGCCCCACCGGATCCAGCGTGGAATCGGGCCGCCGCGGCCGAACTTGCTCGCGTATTCGGTGAGCGCGCCTTCCGGGCACAGCACACCGCACCAGACGCGGCCGAGCATCACCATCGACAGCAGCACGAACGGCCACCAGATGCCCCAGAACGCGAACTGCGCGATGAGCGTGAGGTTGTTCCACAGATGCGCGGAATCGTCCGGCAGCGGCAACACCGCCGGCACGATGATCAGGAACGCGTAGACGGCGACGACGATCCACTGAATACCGCGGATCAGCGCACCGTGGCGCTGCATCCACTGGCCGGCCTGCGCGAGCCAGCCCGGCTTGACGGCGGCGACAACGCTCATGCCGCGCGACCCGCTACGACGGCCGGACGGCGGCTCGCACGCTTCATCAGCAACCAGACGACCGCCCAGTACACCGCATACGCCACCAGGTTGGTCAGCGCCGGGTGCGCGCGATAGCCGGTCAGCGTCGCGACGAGCGAACCGAACGTGCCCGAATCATCGAGGATCGCGGACGTATCCCACACCTGCGAGATGCCGAGCGGCAGGATTTCCTTGTCGATCAGCTTGTCGACGCCGGTCTGGAACAGGCCCGCGCCGAGGAACAGCAGCATCACTTCGGTGACGCGGAAAAAATGCCGCCACGAGAAGTACTTGCCGCCGAGCTGCAGCAGATAGAACGTGAGGAACGCGAGGCCCAGGCCGATCACGACCGCGAGCATCTGGCTGCCGTCGACGTGGCCGGACTGGCCGAAACCGAGGCCGTACAGGAAGATCACCGTCTCGCTGCCTTCGCGCGCGATCGCGAGCGCGACCAGCACGGCGACGCCCCACCAGTTCGAATCACGCGTGCTTTGCTGCAGCGATTGCTCCATGTCGCGCTTCAGCGTGCGGCCGTGCCGGCGCATCCACAGCACCATCTGCACGATCAGCACGCACGCGATCAGCACCATCGCCGTCTGGAAATAGTCCTGCGCGTCGCCGGACAACACTTCGGTGAACCCGACCAGCGCGGCGCCGAGGCCGACTGCCATCAGCAGGCCGACAGCGACGCCCGTCCAGAGGAAAGGCAAACCGCGGCGCGCGTCGTCGTCGCCGTTTTTCAGCCATGCATAGAGAATGCCGACGACGAGCAGCGCTTCGACGCTCTCCCGCCAGACGATGAACAAGATCTGACCCATCGATACCTCCTGACGCGCGGGGCACGGCCTGGCCCGCCCGCGCGCAGATAAAACACGTTACTTCGCGACGATCACGCCCTGTGCCTGCTGGTGGAAATCGTCGAAAAACTTGTATTCGCCCGGCGACAGCGGGGCGACGACCACGAACGAATCGGCGCCCGGCGCGAGCACCTTCTCCTTGCGCAACTGCACGCTCTCGAATTCGGCGGCGCCCTTGCCGGTGTTCCTGATCTCGATCTTGAAACGCTGGCCGGCCGGCACTTCGATGCGGGCGGGATTCAGCTTGCCATCCGTCATCTCGAGCTTGAACGTCGGCAGATCGGCCGCATGCGCCGCGCCGGCAAGCCACAGCGCAGCGGCTGCGGCTGCGGCGACGATTTTCTGGGGAATTTTCATTCTGGGTTCTCTACGCCGACGGCGCGCCGAAGCGCGCCGTTCGTGATACCACCGATCAGTAACCGCCCTTCTTGCCGATACCGGCGAACGGGAAGTCGTACTCGAGCGTGATGGGCTTGAACCACGGGCCCACGCCCGTTTCCTTGTCGACGTGACGACCGAACGCCATGTGACCCGACTGCATCGGCGGCTTGACGACCAGCGTCAGGTGGTACTTGCCCGGGCCGGCGAGCTTCACGTTGTCGCCGTAGTGCGGGCCGTCGCTCGCGACCATGCCCATCAGATCGCCCTCGGCCTTCCACTTGGTGTCGCCCTGCTTCGTCAGCTTGTACGTGACCTGCAGGTACGGCATCCAGTCGCCTTCCGCGAAACCCGTCGGGTTGTTCTTGACCGCATGGATGTCGGCCTCGAGGTGGATGTCGGAATCCGACGCCTTGCGCATCATGCCTTCCGGGTCCATCGTGATCGGCTGCAGATACACCGCGCCGATTTCCATGCCGCCCTGGATCTGCTGCTTGCCGATCGGATACTCGGCAGCCGAGGCCGACATCGCGGCAAACGCCGCCGCTACCGCAACCGTCGTGCGGATGAACGAAGAACCCAACATGGACACTCCTTGTTATTTGTCTGACTATCTTGACGACATGCGAGCCGCCGCTGCCGCCCGCCGGAAACACTAACGCGACGAAGAACGTTAATGCGAACTATTCTCAATACATGCGGAGTTTAGCACCGAACCCGTTCCGGAACAAACGGGGAGCGCCGTAAACCCCTGATCCGACAAGGCTTACAGGCGCTTTACCGAAGGATTCCGTGACGCTTGGAAAGATTTACCGGCCACCGCTGATGTGGTCGCCGACGTTCGCGCCGAACACGCGTTCACGCAGCACGGCAAGCTGGTCGCGGGTCGCGGCGGCCTTCTCGAATTCGAGATTCTTCGCGTAGTCGGCCATCTGCTTCTCGAGGCGCTTGATTTCCTTCGCGAGCTGCTTTTCCGACATGTCCTCGAATTTCGCGCGCTGCTGCGCCTCCTTCAGCTCCGCGCGCGCGTCGTCGGCGTTGTAGACGCCGTCGATGATGTCCTTGATGCGCTTCACGACGCCGCGCGGCGTAATGCCCATCTTTTCGTTGTAGGCGATCTGCTTCGCGCGGCGCCGCTCGGTTTCGCCGATCGCGCGCTTCATCGACTCGGTCATGTTGTCCGCGTAGAGGATCGCCTTGCCATTCACGTTCCGCGCGGCACGACCGATCGTCTGGATCAGCGAGCGCTCGGCGCGCAGGAAGCCCTCCTTGTCCGCATCGAGAATCGCGACGAGCGACACTTCGGGAATGTCGAGGCCCTCGCGCAGCAGGTTGATCCCGACCAGCACGTCGAACGTGCCGAGCCGCAGGTCGCGGATGATCTCGACGCGCTCGACCGTGTCGATGTCGCTGTGCAGGTAGCGCACCTTGACGCCGTGGTCGGCCAGGAACTCGGTCAGCTGTTCGGCCATGCGCTTCGTCAGCACGGTGATCAGCACGCGCTCGCCGGCCTTCACGCGCGCGTTGATTTCGGTCAGCACGTCGTCGACCTGCGAGCTCGCCGGCCGGACTTCGATTTCCGGATCGACGAGGCCCGTCGGCCGCACGACCTGCTCGGCGATCTGACCCGTCACGCGCTTCTCGTAGTCGGCCGGCGTGGCCGACACGAACACGACCTGGCGCATCTTGCGCTCGAACTCGTGGAACTTCAGCGGCCGGTTGTCGAGCGCCGACGGCAGGCGGAACCCGTAATTGACGAGGTTTTCCTTGCGCGCGCGGTCGCCGTTGTACATGCCGTTCAACTGGCCGATCAGCACGTGCGATTCGTCGAGCAGCATCAGCGCATCGGGCGGCAGGTAGTCGACGAGCGTCGGCGGCGGATCGCCGGGCGCCGCCCCCGAGAAATGCCGCGAATAGTTCTCGATGCCCTTGCAGAAGCCGAGCTCCTGCAGCATCTCGAGGTCGAAGCGCGTGCGCTGCTCGAGGCGCTGCGCCTCGACGAGCTTGCCTTCGCGATGGAAGAACTCGAGCCGTTCGCGCAGTTCGTCCTTGATCGTCTCGACCGCGCGCATCACGGTGTCGCGCGGCGTCACGTAGTGCGACGACGGATACACGGTGAAACGCGGGATCTTCTGCCGCACGCGCCCTGTCAGCGGGTCGAACAGGTGCAGCGTCTCGACCTCGTCGTCGAACAGCTCGACGCGCACGGCCATTTCCGCATGCTCGGCCGGGAAGATGTCGATCGTGTCGCCGCGCACGCGGAACGTGCCGCGCTGGAAATCCTGCTCGTTGCGCGTGTATTGCATCGCGATCAGCCGCGCGATCACGTCGCGCTGGCCGAGCTTGTCCCCGGTGCGCAGCGTCAGGATCATCTGGTGGTATTCGGACGGGTTGCCGATACCGTAGATCGCCGACACCGTCGCGACGATCACCACGTCGCGGCGCTCCATCAGGCTCTTCGTCGCCGACAGCCGCATCTGCTCGATGTGCTCGTTGATCGACGAATCCTTCTCGATGAACAGGTCGCGCTGCGGCACGTAGGCCTCGGGCTGGTAGTAGTCGTAGTACGAGACGAAGTACTCGACCGCGTTGCGCGGGAAGAACTCGCGGAACTCCGCGTAAAGCTGGGCGGCGAGCGTCTTGTTCGGCGCGAACACGATCGCCGGGCGGCCGAGCCGCGCGATCGTGTTGGCCATCGTGAAGGTCTTGCCCGAGCCGGTTACGCCGAGCAGCGTCTGGAAGGCAAGGCCGTCGCCGACCCCTTCGACGAGCGTGTCGATCGCGCTCGGCTGGTCGCCCGCGGGCGGATACGGCTGGTAAAGCTGGAACGGCGACCCTTCGAAAGTGACGAATTTGGATTCGTCGAGCGCGTCGCCGACTTCGGCATGATGTTCGGACATGGAATGCGGCCGGAGCAAGGGCAAAGAAAGCATTCTAGCGCTTCGCGGCCGAGCGAACTGCTGTCGGCTCCTGACGCGCGACGGCCGCCCGAAATCGCGTTTCGCCGCGCCAATCGCGACGGAATCACCGCCCCCGCCAGCGCGAATTCGCTACAATGTCAGGCTGCTGCGCTTTCCGGCGTCGCGCCGTTGGCGCGGTCCGCTGCACCCGTCCCGCCGGCTGAAAGCCTGACCCTCTTTTCACTACTGCCGAATCATCATGTCGCTCTTCTCCGCTGTCCAGCTTGCTCCCCGCGACCCGATCCTGGGCCTGAACGAAGCCTTCAACGCCGATACGCGTCCGACCAAGGTCAACCTCGGCGTTGGCGTGTACACGAACGAGGAAGGCAAGATTCCGCTGCTGCGCGCGGTTCGCGACGCGGAGAAGGCGCGTGTCGAAGCCGGCCTGCCGCGCGGTTACCTGCCGATCGACGGGATCGCCGCCTACGATGCGGCCGTGCAGAAGCTGCTGCTGGGCAACGATTCGCCGCTGATCGCGGCGGGCCGCGTCGTCACGGCGCAGGCCCTGGGCGGCACGGGCGCGCTGAAGATCGGCGCCGATTTCCTGCGCACCGTGAATCCGAACGTGAAGGTCGCGATCAGCGATCCGAGCTGGGAAAACCACCGCGCGCTGTTCGAGGCGGCCGGCTTCGAAGTCGTCGCGTACCCGTATTACGACGCGGCCACCAACGGCGTGAACTTCGAAGGCATGCTGTCGGCGCTGAACAGCTACGCGGCCGGCACGGTCGTCGTGCTGCACGCGTGCTGCCACAACCCGACCGGCGTGGACCTCACCGAAGCGCAATGGCAACAGGTCGTCGACGTCGTGAAGGCGCGCAACCTCGTGCCGTTCCTCGACATGGCCTACCAGGGTTTCGGCGAAAACATCGAAGCCGATGCCGCTGCCGTGCGCCTGTTTGCCGCGGCCGACCTGAACGCGTTCGTGTCGTCGTCGTTCTCGAAGTCGTTCTCGCTGTACGGCGAGCGCGTTGGCGCGCTGTCGATCATCACGTCGAGCAAGGAAGAAGCCACGCGCGTGCTGTCGCAACTGAAGCGCGTGATCCGCACGAACTACTCGAACCCGCCGACCCATGGCGGCGCGGTGGTCGCAGCGGTGCTCGCGTCGCCGGAACTGCACGCTTCGTGGGTCCAGGAACTCGGCGAAATGCGCGACCGCATCCGTGCGATGCGCAACGGTCTCGTCGAACGCCTGAAGGCAAGCGGCGTCGATCGCGATTTCAGCTTCATCAACGCGCAGCGCGGGATGTTCTCGTATTCGGGCCTGACCTCGGCACAAGTCGATCGCCTGCGCGACGAGTTCGGCATCTATGCGGTCGGCACGGGCCGGATCTGCGTCGCCGCGCTGAACACGCGCAACCTCGACGTGGTCGCCCAAGCGGTCGCAGCGGTCCTGAAGTAAAGCGGCGCCGGGCGGCGGCCGTCGCCGGCCCCGCCCTGCCGACATGAAAAACGCGCTCCACGGAGCGCGTTTTTTTGCGCCATCCAACGCGGCGGGCGGCGACACCGCCCACATCCGCGTTACTGCATGAACCAGCCGTGACTGACGACCACCGACTGGCCCGTGAGCGCGGCGCTCGGGAACGCCGACAGGAACAGCACCGTCTGCGCGACGTCCTGCACCGTCGTGA
>NZ_LFZP01000069.1:0-20807 GCF_002925705.1 Burkholderia anthinoferrum | reverse complement strand
GGCTACCTCGCTTGGCGCGAGGACAAGGTAGGGAACGCTTTGAACTGGTGGATTGCGCAACTAGACAGCCCCGATCTACTTGAACGGCTCCTGACGCCGCGTCAAGAGAGTAAAGGGCAGCCCGGGGCGCCCGCTTGCGCAGTCCGTTACCCAAGCGCGGAGTAACGGCCCGTCAGTGCTACCGTCTGAGGACCTTCGCCGGTGCATGCAGTTGGACATTGGAGGGTCAGCCTGACACTGAACCTTGCCGTCGAGTTGCCGGGGCATCCGATGGCTGCAGCGGGTCGTTCAGAGTCGTTCACTTCGTCTCAGAGCCGGCTTTTGCGGTCGTGTGCCGGTCGTGACGTCCGGATGAATGCGCCAGCGACATAGGGAACCTTATCACTATGCCCGATTGCTGGCTCAAACCCGGATGTCGCACAACGCGTGACCGCGGCTGTGCGCTGCGACGGCAGCGCGGGGCGTCAGTTCCACCAATAACGACACAATGCAATCGATTGTTTCTCGGGGTTGCATTATCGGAGAGCGAATCACAAGTTGAATTCGACGTTTGATACTCGAATCAAACGCTTCCTAAATCGGTGATCGATGAACAGTCATTGCTATAGTGAGCCGAATATGCTTAGAAGGCCGGCTGTGCCGGGTCAACGCACTTCTCAGGTGCCGGCCTGCGTTGTCCGCGATCGCGGTTTGAATATTTATCGGGCGGTTCGCATGTACGAATTATGTCGGGGCTGTCCGTTAATCGATCGACGTCCTTGACATTCATTCACACTTGCGCCGATATCGTGCTCTGGAGTTGCGGTAATGTCATGATGGCTTTCGCCCCGCTCATCGTCACATGTCTGATTCCAGGACGAAAGGTCATGACAGATTTTTCGCCCTCACAAAGCGAGTAATATCACCGCGAGCATTACCAGACGCTATCCGAGAGCGCTGAAATATAATTGAAAGGCTACCAATGAACGTGCAGGACCTTGCTGCGGCGCTGCGCGGCGGCTTGAGTGAGCAGGATCGGTTGCTGAAGCTCGATACGCCGCTCAGGCCGAACACCCTGGTGGTGCAACGGGCCGTCGGTCGGGCGACGATCGGCCGCGACTACATCTTCACGCTTGACATGGTGTCGTCTGACAGCACGATCGAATTGAAGAAGCTCATCGCGCAGCCCGTGACCCTCTGGATCCAGCAGGCAAGCGGCGGATATCGCCCGATCCACGGCTATGTCTATACCGCGCGTAGGCTGGGCGCCGACGGCGGCCTCACGACATACCAGATCACGCTACACGCGTGGATGCACGTGCTTAAGTTCCGGCGCGACCAGCGGATCTGGATCGACAGGTCGGTCGAGGACATCGTGTCCGACGTGCTGAACCAGCATCCGGAGGCGCGCGGCCGGTTCCGCTTCACGCTGTCACAACCATTGGCGAACCGCTCGTACACGCGTCAGAGCGAAACCGACTGGAACTTCGTGCATCGCCTGCTCGAGAACGAGGGGCTCTACAGCTATTGGGACCAAGCCGACGACGGCAAGTCGCACACCCTGGTGATCACGGACAAGCTGGACGCGCTCCCGGCGCTGTCGCCGAAAACGGTGCTGTTCTATCGATCGGGCACGCAAAGCGAGGTCGACGCGCTCACGCAGTGGTCCGGGACGCGCTCGCTGCAAAGCGTTGCGCTGACCACTCGGACCTTCGACTACAAGAATCCGGCCGCTCGTTCAAATCCAATGGGCACGTCGGTGCCGGCCGCTGGAAACCAAGGCGCATTGCCGAGCCAGCTGGAAGTCTACGAATACACCGGCGCGTACACGTATCTGGAACAGGAGCGAGGCGACAGGCTGTCCCGCATCCGCATGGAGGAATGGGAGTCGCGCGCGAAGCGGTTCCACGGAGTTGGCGGGGGCCGTGGGCTCGATGCCGGCCGGCGTTTCGAGCTGGGCGATCACCCGGCGCACGACGGCGATAGCGTCGAACAGCGCGAGTTCGCGACGATCGCCGTGTCGTGGTGGATCGAGAACAACCTGCCTGTCACCCCCGCGTCGAATTTCCCGCACAGCCTGCACCGGGACTTGGCCGAGGCGCGTGCGAGCAGATCGGATAGAGCATCGTTCGAGGTGCCGCACGCCGACGGGTGCGTCGGCTACTTTCTCGTCGAAGTCGAAGCGCAGCGCGTGACCGTGCCATACCGCAGTCCATTCGAACATGAAAAGCCGAAGATGCATCTGGAGACAGCACTCGTCGTCGGGCCGTCGGGCGAGGAGGTGTACACCGACGAACTGAACCGGATCCGCATCCAGTTCGTCTGGGATCGCGTGAACCCGGGCGATCAGGGGGCATCGTGCTGGGTGCGCGTCGTACAGGCGGACACCGGTGGCGGCTATGGGAGCGTGCACATTCCGCGAATCGGCGAAGAAGTGCTTGTCGATCACGTCGGCGGCGATTGCGACCGGCCCCTCGTCATGGGCCGTCTGTATAACGGCGCGGCCAAGCCGCAATGGCACAGCGATGGAATTCTGCCGGGCTATCGATCGAAAGAATATTCGGGCGCCGGATTCAACCAGCTCGTAATGGACGATGCCACTGGGCAAAGCCGTGCCCAGCTGATGAGCAGTGCCGGCAACAGCATCCTGCACCTGGGGTATCTGATCAACCAGCAGGGCAACACGCGCGGTCCATACCTTGGCACAGGCTTCGACCTGCGCACGGATGCGTATGGTGCGGTGCGCGCGACGAGTGGCCTCTATGTGACCACGCATCCGAAATCGTCGACGAGCCAGCCGCTCGACGTGCGCGAGACTCAACAGCAACTCGTCAACGCGGAGGGCTTGCTCGAATCGATGTCAGAGCTTGCCAAGCAGCACCAGGCGGACTCGCTCAAGCCCGGCCACGATGCCATGCGCGCGTTCACCGACGCGACCCAGAGCAGCGTGTCCGGTGAGGCGTCGGGCGGGCGTACCGCGGGCGGGGGCACGGGGTCGGCGAACGCGTTCAAGGAGCCGGTGATGCTGTTCGGCAGTTCGGCCGGGATCGGCCTGTCGACGCAGCAATCTGCTCACTTGATTGCGGATATGCACGTGAACGTGGTGAGCGGGCAGAGCACGCACATCGCCGCCGGCAAATCGTTGATCGCCAGCATCGCGGACAAGATCAGCCTGTTCGTTCAGAACGCGGGCATGAAGCTCTTCGCCGCGAAAGGGAAGGTCGAGATTCAGGCTCGCAAAGACGACATCGAGATCGTGGCGCAGAAGTCGGTCAAGGTGCTGTCGGCAACGGACAAGATTGAGGTTGCGGGAGAGAAAGAAGTCCTGCTGACGTCAGGCGGAGCCTACATCCGTCTGAAGGGCGGTGACATCGAGATCCATGCACCCGGCAAGATCGAGGTGAAGGGCGCTCAGCACAGCTTCAGCGGGCCGACGAGTCAGGCCTACGCGATGCCGCAGTTCAAGCCGTCGTATCAAGCGCAATACATCCTGAAGAGTCGGGTCGATGGTTCGCCGATGATGCAGCACGCATATGAGCTCGAGCTGCCGTCCGGGCGCACGGTACTCGGTTATACGAATGATCTCGGCGAGACGATCCCCGTGTTCACGCCATCAGCGCAGACCGTCAACCTGCGCGCGCTCGAACAGGAGAAGGTTGAAACCGAACCGTGGAAATTTGCGGGCGGCGGACAGCCCGACATTTATTCCGATTATGTGAAAGAAGGTGACGCGAACAGCCGCGCGTAAGCCTTCGTCGACACAAGGAGAAGACCATGGGCGGATCACTTCAGCCGGCAGGTACCTGCGAAACCGTTCAGGAGCGTGTACCGCAGTATGCAATCTTGCCGCCGGGCGCAAAAGGGTACCTTCAGGAAAAGGTCGAATTCGCACTGAAATTTCCAAGGATTGGGTCGATTCGGTTGCCTGATGGATCCACGACCACAACTTTTCTCAAACAGATCGTCGTAACGCAAGCGATCAGGGTTGAAGAGCGGATTGCCAAGTTTTGGTGGCGCTACAAGGCAGAAGTAAATTTCGACATGTGGGAGAGCCGTCTCGCCCGTGGCGGTGTGCCACCCATTCCATTTCTCAGCGACGAGGCAATGCCTCAGCCCGGCGGCAGGCGTCACAGTACGAACCCGTTCCCGC
The DNA here is from genome assembly GCF_002925705.1 of Burkholderia anthinoferrum. Lineage (NCBI taxonomy): Bacteria > Pseudomonadati > Pseudomonadota > Betaproteobacteria > Burkholderiales > Burkholderiaceae > Burkholderia > Burkholderia anthinoferrum. The sequence goes on along the minus strand of NZ_LFZP01000069.1, from coordinate 16,678 downwards.
CGGGTCGGAGACCTGGCGCTCTGCGTCGACCCGACGTCGTTGTGGTAGAGCGTCCTATGGATCGGTGGCCCGGCCGTGGTGTCATCGACCGCGAAGGCGGCCCTCACGTTGATAATCTGTTGCGCCTTGTGGAGATCAAGTTTCCTGGTGACGAATGGGGCCCGGGTCAGGAGGCTGACTATCAACTGATTGCCGGTGAATTCAAAGAGCGCATGTCCGTCATCGATGTCAGCGATTGCAATGGAGAGCTCGAAAAGGTTCGGCAACGCGTGCTCAAAGATTTACCGATGCGAGAGACGGAGCAGCAGAAGAAGCGTGAGCGCGTGCCTATCCGGACAGTCGAGCCTATCCCTCATCCCGTCTGGTACGAGGACTGGTGGAGCTGGGTCGAACGTCATGGGGAAGAAGCCGGCGAAGCGGTCGGAGAAGGCGCGGCGGCGTTGTGGGACGCGACGAAGCGTGGATATGCCTACGTTTCCGAAGAAACCAGCCGGTTCCTGCATGAACATGCGCCGTGGCTGTTCACTGCAGGCCGTTGGGTTCTCAACAAGGCAACAGAAACATGGGAATGGTTTGACGAACAGGGCCGCAGAATCGCCGCGTATACGGCCGCACAACTGAAGGCGGGTTGGGAGGCACTCAAGCGAGAAGCGGACCTGACATGGGAAACCCTCAAGGCTATCGATTGGGGGCAGGTCGGTATGACGATTGTGAAGGCGCTGGTCGTCATCGTGATCGTGGTCGCAGCCGTCGCGATTGCGATCGTGATCGCCGAGGCATTGCTGGCGATTTTGGCGGCCCTCGTGGCCATTATTGCTGCCGGGGCTGAGGCGGTGGCGGCACTTGCTGCGCTACTCGGAATCACCGCGGCAGAAGCAGCGGCGTCGGTGGCGATTGCCCCGGCTCTGGCGGCGGGTTAACCGGTATCATATGAACCACCTCACTCAGGACAAGCAATGATGACGGATCAGAGCGCGAAACCGATTCTCACACCCGCACAAGCGCTTTCGCGTTATCACGAACATCTGCACCTACACCTCGACGGCGAGCGGATGGGTTTGCTGCCGGGCGTAATTGGCACCGTTTTTTTTGATGGCGGCTCGCGCCCCGATGGCCGGCAAGCGATTCTCGACTGCTTCGACCGTTTCGATGCGCTTTTTGGCTCGCACTTGCGTGGTGGGAAGGACACGGACACCGGCAAGTTTTCGAAGCGAAATGCCGCGGGAGTCGAAAAAATCCGTCGGGCGATTCAGGACACACCGTCGTATCTGTCCGTTAGCGTGATTCGATCGAGCGCTACCGATCAAGACACTGCGGCGGAATACAACGTGCAAGTCCTCACGAGCATGGCGAATCCCGAGGACTACGTCTCGCCTCAAGGTTGGACTGCGCCAAAAGGGCAGGAGTCCGGATTGTCGATGCTGAAATTCAACGTCCCGATGGCTCTCGTTACGACCGCAGATGGCCTTGCTCTGTACGAGGGTTTCCTTCGCTTTGTGTGCGAGCGATTGAATGTTCAGGGCGGCTACGGCGGCCTGGCGCCAATCTTGCCGTTCAGCTACCACCGGTATATGCCACAGGAATGGGCACTGGCAGAACGCTTCAGTGGCCTGGACATCGATAGCACGGCACATTTGCTGGCGCGTGAGTACGATCCATCGTCGTACGAAGGTGAGTCGACGTCTACCATGACAGCGTTCTATCCGGGGCTGCACCCGGGCGCCAAGGTCGCCCGGTGGGGTTTCATCAAAGGTGTGAACTGGTACACGATCCTAGGCGAGCTGTTCATTGAGCGGCTCGGCGGCGAAGCGGAGGTGCGGAAACAGCTGAATCGTTCGGACATCCACATCGAGCGCCTGAACGCGAGCCTGCTCATTCGCGCCGGCGATTTTCCGCGCCTCGGCGCACCGGAGGAAGGTCTTCCCGAGCCGTATGTGTTCGTGAACAGTGTCCTGCGCATCTTGCGCGATCCGAAGCCGGACGCGTTGCATACGTACATTCCAAACTTACCCAGCGCCGACACAAAGAACGCGCGCGCATGGGTTGCTCGCTTCGACCTGCCGGACGCGCAGCCGATTCCGGATCCGCCGACGATCGTGCCGTCCGCGAAAAACGATAGTCCGGGCTATGCAAGCGTGCCGGGTGGGGAGGCGTGTCCGGTGGCTGGGTGGTGGCAAACGCCGGCCAAAGCCGGGAGCCGGCGATACTTTGAGGCTGGCGAGATCATGCCGGTGATCGAGGGCAGCGCGTGGGGCAAGACGCACTGGAACTGGTCGCCGAACCAAGAGTAACAATTCGGTGCATCTGGCCGCCAATGCCGCGGAACTCAGCAGAACTCGCGCGCTGTCGTCGGTAGGGTTCCAAGCAGTTCGGAGCGGTCGACAAGCTTGCTCGCGATCAGGTGCCGCACACTTTACCTTCGGCCTGCCATACACCATGGACGGCAAGCAGCGCGGCGCCGAGCGCTTCCTTCCGAAACTTCTCCAGCACACCGGGCCAGAGGACCACGTTGATCTGGCTCTGTGACCTGCCCCCGGTTTTACCGCATTCAACATATTCCCTGATACGAGTTATCAGGGTTAATTAGATGGGGTCGAGCCCCATAAATGCCATTCGCGGCCGCGTATAGTTGGCTAGGGCGGTCCGTTCAATGACGCACCGACGGAGGAGGTACGTCGGGTGTCCCATAGCCGCCACGTTTGCGAAGACTGGGAAACAGTAGAATTTCGAGAAACTTGATAAAAATAAGAAAAGATGTATTATCAGGGTATCGTCATTCTGGAGTGCGGCCGTGTCCACACCCGACAATCACTTCATGCGGCTCTACCTCGACCAGTCGGGCTACCCCTTTGGATGGGTGCGGCCGGGGGAATATGCGCTGCGTGTTGCAACTGCGAGTCGTACTCTCCTGCCGTTGAACGCAAACATTGATTTGGCGGGGTGGAAACCTACGATCGACTGGGCACCGGAAGGGGTTCCGTTCATTCAGTGCTCGCTCGAAGAAGGTGCTCTCTGGTCTGCACTTCGCGGGCGGGACGATCGGGCAAATAGCAACGCTGAGCATTTCGTCCCCCGCGTTATCTATGGATCGAACGCTGGCTCGGGTAGGCACTTTGTGTCGCTCGCGCACTACGTTCTGCAGCGGGTCATGTCGGCGACCGCGGCGCGCGAGCGCCGGTTGCCGAAGTCGAAAATCTCAGATGCGGTCGAGCAGCTGGCGGGCGGGCGGTTTAGGCTCGTGGCAATGTGTTTTGTCGTCGACGTCCCTCAAAGGTCGGTGAATTGGCGCTCTCCCCAAGAGTTTATGGAGACCTTGCGTGAGCTGGTCGACAGTCGTCGGGAAAGCCTGAAGCGACGGGCACAGTCGCTTGTTTCGCTCGTCCGTCGTTTGCTCGACCCAGCCCCAGAATCGGGTAGTGCAGCTGCAATTGCCAAGCGAATTAACCCGCTCGGCGCACCTCCGCAATTCGCCTGAAGGAGATTCACATGGCACAGGTTATCGACGAGCGGAACAACGTGACCGGCATCAAGATTCATGCGGTGCTGTCCGAAGGTAAGCCCCTCAGCTCTAAGTGCGTTGCGCGAGATGTGGCAGAGGTGTTTGCGTCCGACATCGAAGGATCGTTGCGCGGGCGTGTTCCGCCGGAAATGGTGAATGAGTCGTTCCATGCCCTCGTTCTCTCCGTTCTGGAGCAGCGCCTGAGCACGATGCTCGTCATCGAGACAGGCGGCCCGGGAGCGGCTTCCGAATCGTTGCCTGTTGCCAATCTGAAGCCTTCGGAGGTGATTCATCAAGGATTGGTGGGGCTCTCTCTTGCGAGCTTGTACCGATACGTTGAAGCGAGCAGGTTCTACTGTGTGAAGCCACCTGGCCAGACCAACGGCCGTGCGTTTCCTGCGTGGCAGTTTGTCGAACCCGTTCCGGAACTCTTGCCGCCTGTCCTTGATGCGCTCCGAGGGGCCTTAGCAACGGAGGTTCACGCTTTTCTCGTGACGTCCCGCGATGAGTTGAACGAGCTTGCACCGGCTGAGCTGCTGGCCGGTAAGCCGTTTGCTGGCCGGGGGGACCTTCACGCAAGCCAGAAGCGACTTTTGCAACTGGCGGCGACGGAGCGTCAACGTAGGGTGCTCGAGACAATTTCGCGCCCTGGGGAGAGCGTGGCCCATTGATCGGCCACCGTAATGCATCAACAACCCCCCATCGAACCACCGGCCGGCATTGCCGAATTGCTGCCTTCGTCTGGGCAACTGGTTGCCGGCCTTTCAGACGAGCTAGTCGTCGTTGAAAGCGGTGCACCGCTATACCGTGCGGCATACTCAGAACTCGGAATTCTCCCGGACCGCGTGACGCGTGCGTATCGTTTCGGGCCGCCGCGCTCACTCCTCGGACCGGACGGAGCGATGCCGTTCTGGTGGCTTTATCTGGCCTTCGAACCGGATACTACGGTTTGGGAGGCTCGCTTCTGCCAGAACGATGTCACCCGCCCGGGCACCTTTTATATCGGTCAAGAAGCAGAGCGCGACGGCTTAATTGCGACACTTCGCTTCCCGCGAACGCTACGCCTATGGAATTTGAACGGGGAGGCATCGAGTAGGCTCGGAGTCTTCGATATGTTGTCGAGCCCGGACTACGAATGGTGCCAATGGTTTGGCGTGGTATTGAATGATGCGCTTGCGAAGTCCGACCCAACTTCACGACCGGACGGAATCGTCTATCCGTCGCGGCGCCATCGTGGTCACGGAGCGATAATTCTGTCGTCGTCAGTGCTGGAACCAATGCGTACCGGGGTTCTGCAGACACACGAGCGTTTCATCGAGCACTCCGTTTATCGCCGGCTCCTCAAAGATGCGTTACGCGTGAGCCCGCCGCTCGCGACCGAATAGCCGCGATGGCGCAACCGCATCACCTCGCTGACCGCGGTTGCGGTCGTGTTCAGTTCGGCTGCGTCGCTGCTGAGCTTGGTGCCCCGGGGAAAATTCTCGATCCACCTTACGTCGCCGGCCGCCGGCGTTTGATCCTCATGGACAACTCAATCAGCGCGTTGACGGCGCACCGACAGCTAACCCGAACAATCAGTACCTCCATGCAAGAAGCGACCACTGGTGACGGTCGACCCGCACCGCCCTCCTACGCGCCGCTACTGCTCGCGACCGAGCGCGGCTACGTCCGCGAGTTGCGCGACACGCGCCGCATCAAGCCGGTCGAGCATGCCGCCGGCGCGGCGCTACGCGGTCCCGCTGTTGCAGAGCGTTGACTAAGGATCCGCGATGACCACGATCGACCCTCGCATTTCCCAGGTCCGTCGCCTGCGTCAATGGTTGGATACCTCGGAAGGGCGGTGCTGCGCGCGTGCCGTATGGCATATCCTTGTGGCGATCGCGATTTTCGCGGTCGTTGCGGTCTTGGAGAACAAGGGCAATGGCTGGCGCCACGCGGCGATGCTTGGCGATCCAGAGGTGCGTCGCATGCGCGCAAAGGTGGTCAAGGCACTGGGCCATGACGATGCGCTGTCGATGCTCGAGCATGCAATGACTGGCTTCGGGGCCGCCTTGCTGGGCATCGTGGTCCTGCAACTGTTCTATGTGAAGCTGGTCACCGAAAAGGGGCGGCCGATCGAACCGCTCGGACGAGCGGGATGGGTGGCCGCACTGATGGTCGCCGGCACGGTGGGATTCGGTGCAGGCAAGGTGATGTACCCAGGCACGGAGCCCATGGTGGGCGCGCTCGTCGCGATCGCGGTATTGGCCGTGTTTGCGTTCCCCCGCCAGTGGCGTCGCCTCGCCGAGCATGCCCCGCAGTGGATCATTGGTTTGGCAGGCGGCGTCATGTGGGTTGCCGGCGACGTCGCATGGAAGATCTATCACGCTCCCGTCACGCATGATCCGCCCGAGATTGTGGCTGCGCACTTGATGGGGGGCGTTGTCACGCTGGTCGTCACGAGTTGGGCGCTTGGCAAGCTGATTCGGCGGACGCGCTGGCTGAGCCCGGCGCCGATGCGAGGCCGCTGACGTGCGAGCGACCCCCGACCCGCGCGCTGCTGCGCCTCACGCCTGCGCACTACGATATGCTCGGCACCGACGTGCGTGTGACGCGCCTGACGATCGCACGGTCGACGGGTCGGGCGAGCCGGCCGCGAATGCGGCCACGCATGCTCGTGACGCGTTCCTGCTGCTGTTCGCCTACGCGACCGGGCTGCGCCGCGCCGAGCTTGCCGTGTCGACCACCGGCGCGCTCACGCGCACCGCGCTCGACGGCGCCTTGGACGACGCGTGGAGGCTGCGCGTGATGGGCAAGAGCCGGCGCGCGCACCGTGCCGATGCCGCTCACGCTCGAGACGGCGCCGGCCGACACGCCGCTGATCGCGCACCTCGTGACCGGCGCGACGTTGCATCCGGACGTGGTCGGGAGGCTGGCCAAGGGAATCTTTGCGCGGCCCGCCGACCAGCTGGCGCGATCGCCTACCCGAACGCGGCCGCGGACCTGCAGCGGGCGAGTACGCTCCAGCTGCGCCACAACTTCGCGAATCACGGCCTGGACGCCGTCGCCGACATCCGCGACATGCCCGGCCCGCGACGGCGTGACAGTGCTGCGGGTGCCGTTCGAGAATGACGACGCGTTCGACCGGCGCGTCGACGACCTGCTGGTCGCGATCGCGCTGACGGCCGAACCGCATCGCTGCGCGTCGGAAAGCGATGCCTGGGCGGATATCGCCGGAGAAGGCTGGCGGTGGTAGCGGCGCCGCAACGTCTGCGTGGCCGGTGCGTTGAGGCTGGGAACACTATGACGGTCTTCGGCCCAAGACGGGACCTTCATCCGGTCCGCTGCCGTGACATTGGGGGCATTTCCACCGCACACGCTGTAAGGCAGTTGGTGCTGGCGGCTGGGAGCGACGATACTGTGTCGAGATGTCCTATTATCATGGTTCATATCCGGCGCGTAGAAGCCGGTTGCGCTGCCATATAACTACCTCAACGGGGGCAGGATGAAGTTGATCAAGTATCGGGTAACGAATTTCCGCTCGGTGAAGGATAGTGGCGATATTGAAGCCGGCGACGTTGCCGCGCTGATCGGTGTCAACGAATCGGGAAAGACAAATTTGCTGCTTCCGCTTTGGAAGCTCAATCCCGCTCGCGAAGGCGAGATTCAACCGACATCGGATTACCCGAAGACAATGTTCGCGGATGTGCGTGCCAACCCGGGGGGATTTCGATTCATCAGTGCCGATTTTGATGCCAGCTCTCTCAGAGACAAGCTGGTTACTCTCACGAAACTGGATGCTGCACAACTGGAGGTTGTGCGTGTTGACCGGTACTTCGATGGGAAACATGTAGTCTCGTTTCCGCAGTTTGCGCCCAAGACAACGGTCGCTGCCTCGGACATCAAGGGCGAGTTGAGGACCTTAGCCACGGCAATTGAGCGAACAGATCCGCGCAAGAGCGAAGAGCCTCTTAAGGCTGCGATCGTCGACGCTGTTCACGCCCTGGCCGAACCCATCATACAAGACTGGACTGCGGATGACCTCGATGCCGCCATTGAAGCGCTGAAGAAGTTGTTACCAGACCAGCCAGCCAAGACGTCGACAATCGTTCCTCGCGTGCAGCAGTCAATCGATGTCCTGACCGAATGGACGTCCCACATCAGGTCGCCTGCCCCCGAAGACATCGAAGGTGTTCGAGAGATTGTCTTGAAAGCGCTCCCCACGTTCGTGTATTACTCGAACTATGGAAATCTGGACTCGGAAATTTATCTCCCTCATGTGGTCCAGAATCTTGAGAGAAAAGATCTGGGAGCCAAGGAGGCGGCGAAAGCCCGGACCCTCCGCGTGTTGTTCAGCTTTGTTCGCCTCCAACCGACGGAGATCCTTGAACTTGGTCGCGACTTCAAAGATCCGAATAATCAGAATCGGCAACCCACCGAAGACGAGATTGCAAGGATCGCTGAGCGCAAGCGAGAGCGCTCCATCCTGCTACAGTCTGCGGGCACGACCTTGACCAAGGAGTTCAAGTCTTGGTGGAAGCAAGGCGACTACCGTTTCCGATTCGAAGCGGATGGCGATCACTTTCGCATCTGGGTATCAGATGATCGGCGTCCGGAAGAAGTCGAGCTTGAAAATCGCAGTACGGGGCTGCAATGGTTTCTGAGCTTCTACCTCGTGTTCTTGGTCGAAAGCCAGGGTGACCACGAAGACGCCATTCTTCTGCTCGATGAGCCAGGCCTATCGCTTCATCCACTCGCCCAGCGCGATCTATCGGCCTTCTTCGATGGATTGACCAAGACCAACCAGATCCTCTATACGACGCATTCGCCTTTCCTTGTCGATCCCGACCGGCTGGATCGAGTGCGAAAAGTCTATGTCGCTACGGATGGCTCGACCGAGTCTTCGCCGAATCTGCGTCAGTCGGGTGCGGACCCGGCGCATGCCGGTGCAGCGTACGCCGTATACTCGGCATTGAACCTGAACGTCGCTGAAAGCCTGCTACTGGGCTGCCGTCCGATAGTTGTTGAGGGAGCTTCCGATCAGCACTATCTGACGATGATTAAGGCGCTTCTTATCGGCGCGGGGAAGATCACACCTCGCCGAGAGCTGGTATTCCCCCCTGCAGGTGGAACCAAAACGCTAAGGATCACCGCTGGAATTTTGACTGGCCGAGACGAGACGCTGCCGGTTGTTTTGCTGGATGGCGATCAAATGGGCAGCAGGATGGCGGCAGAGCTGAGCAGCGGCCTCTACAACGGTGAGGAGGGGAAGGTCCTATCAACAGACGAATTCGTTGGCTTCAAAGGTTCAGAGTTAGAGGATTTGGTTCCCCATCAACGTTTCGTAGAGGCTGTCGACCGAATTTTTCGCGCTCCAGAGCAGCAGTTTTCGGAAGTCGCGTCGATGGGCAAGCCCATCGTGCCGCAGGTAGAGGCGTGGGCTAAGTGTGAAGGCATCGAACTCACGCCTGGCTGGAAGGTGGAAGTTGCGAAGCGCGTGAAGGCCACCTTGCTGGCCAAGGGGATGAACGATGTTGACAATGATCTCGTTGGGCGATGGGTACAGCTGTTCGCACGGTTTGAACCATCTGACAATTGAAGTTCGATTCGCTCACAGCGGCTGGCATTCGAACGCGGACGCGTCGCACAATGGCAGCAGAGCGACGGTTGAATCCTCACTAGACAGCCGCCTTTTGGCTAGGCGAACGTTTCGGGATGCGAAGTGGTTTTCGCGCGGCTCCGTAACGGCTACTCAATGTTGTGCGGAGTTGCTTTCAGACGCCGGCGCACGGCATGAAAGGGCCTTCTTACCACTACAGCACGATCACGGCGTGAAACTCACGATCAGGGCAACACGGGACCACGACCGCGCTCGCGGAAACAAGACGTTGCGGCGTTGACAACTGGCTTCGCGACGCCAAGGTCAGTGACAATCTTAATTTGCGGCGTGCAACGTCATGAATTCACGACGGTTCTGATGCTTACCGTCGGTGCGGGGCGTCGAAGTGACACTTTTACTTCGCAAACGGTGACATTTTTATTTTGTACTACGCCTCACGGCTCCGCAATCACCCGATCTGCCCCGCCCTACTCACGTAGCGCGTATCGCAGCCGGCGCGGTGGTCAATGTGTCCCGTATCGACGTCGGGTACGAATGGCCGTGACCCACGTGCGGCTCGCACCGCGAGTGACTTGGCCTTTCAAGCGCGGCGACGATGCGCTCGCTTGCATGCCCGTCTCCGTATGGGTTCACCGCGTGTGCCATCTGCTCGTACTCGTGGCGATCGCTGAGCAGCGTTTCGACCTGCGCGACGATCCGGCCGCCGTCGGTGCCGACCAGTCGTGCAGTGCCGGCTTCCAACGCCTCGGGCCGCTCGGTCGTATGGCGCGTGACCAGTACCGGCACGCCGAGCGCCGGCGCTTCCTCCTGAATTCCGCCCGAATCGGTAATGATAAGATGCGCCTTCGACATCAGATACACGAATGGCAAATACTCTTGCGGACCGGTGAGCGTGACGTTGCGGAGGTCGCCAAGAATCGCTTTCACCGGTCCCGTCACGTTGGGATTCAGATGCATCGGATAGACCAGCTCGATGTCGTCGTGGCGGGCCGCGAGCTCATGGAGCGCATGGCACACATGTTCGAGCGGCTCGCCGAAACTTTCGCGGCGATGACCGGTGACGAGGATGAGCCGCCGTACCGGATCCAGAAACGGAAATCCCGCGGCGATGCGCGCCGAGAGCCCCGGATCCGCCGTCAGCTTTTCGCGCGTTTGCAGCAGCGCGTCGATCACGGTGTTACCTGTCAGAACCACCTGTTCCGGCGCCATGCCTTCGCTGTACAGGTTCTGCTCCGCGCGCTTCGAAGGCGCGAAGTGCCACGAAGACACGGCGTCCGTCACACGCCGGTTCAGTTCCTCCGGCCACGGCGACCAGATATTGCCGGTACGAAGCCCAGCCTCGACGTGTCCGATCGGGATGTGCCGATAGAACGCGGCGAGGCTCGCCGCCAAGGTAGTGGTCGTATCGCCGTGAACCAGCACGATGTCGGGCCGGGCCGCATCGAACACCGGGCCGATGCCGTTCAGGATGTTCGCGGTCAGCTCGGACAGCGACTGGTTCTTGCGCATCAGATCCAGATCGAAGTCGGGAACGATGTCGAACAGCGACAGCACCTGATCGAGCATCTGCCGATGCTGGGCGGTGACACATACGGTGACGTCAAATTCAGGGTGCCGCTTCAGCGCGCGCACGAGCGGCGCCATCTTGATCGCTTCGGGACGTGTGCCGAACACCGTCAAAACTCGTTGCATATCGATTTTCTCTTTTTGATTTCCGGTCTTCTCGTCGGTCCCCGACGCGCTTAAAACCACAACGTTGCGCGAACAACCAAGCCTTTGGCGCGATCCGCGTCGGTCAACCGTACGCGATACTGGACGTCGAGGTCGATCCAGCTCGCCGGCGCCCGATACGCGCTTTCGCGGAACCAGTAGCGCACGCCGATGCCGGGGCCGATGCCGAGTGCGAGCTTGTGCAACGCGCGGGTGTCGTAGTCGCCGGCGATCGCCGCATGCGGGAACATCGCCAGATGGCTGCTGATCGAATCGATCCGCCATGAATGGCCGTAACGCAGCTCGACCGGTTGAACGAGCCGTTGCTGTCTCACGAAGTACGCGCTCTCCGTGTAGAACTGCCATGTCGTCCAGTCGGGCTTGACGGGATGCAGATCGATGCCGTCGTCGATCGAGTAACCGACGCGGAACAGCCAGTCGTCATACGCGTAACGTCCGCCCGTCATCAGTTTCTCGGCGGTGAACACCAGGTTTTGCGACGAGAGCGGCTTGTAGCGGGCGCCGACCGACCACTGCAAGGTCGGCAACCCGGTGATGCCGCCGCTGCGGTCGTGTAGCGTCGAGTACTGGCGCGCGAACACCTGGAAAATGCGCCCATTGTCGTAGCCGATCTTCGGCGGCTGCCAGTAGATCTCGGTGCCGCCCTGCAGAATTCCAATGGTTTCCTGAGGCCGGAACCCGCCGGATTGATACGCGACGTTGACGATCGCGCCGACGCGCCGCTCCGCGTCGGCGACCGCGCGTCGATATGCGTAAGCCTGTTCGGCATCGTATTGCGGCGCCTGCGCGTTCGCGTCGATGCTGTCGTGAAAGAACCGATCGGCAAGTTCGTTCTCGCCTAGGCGGCGCGCCGTGTACGCAGCGTCGGCATATTCGAGCGCGGACTCGTGCTGTCGGGTGAAGCCCGCCGCAAAATAGCGGAGCGCATCCTTCTCGTACGCCGGGTAGTCGCGGCCCACGCGTCGGGCCGTGTAGGCCGCATCGATATATTGATGCGCGGTGCCGGGTTGCACGGCGAAGCTCGCATCGAAGAACCGGAGCGACAGCTTGTCGTAGGTCGGGTCGCTCTCGCCGAGACGGCGCGCCGTATAGGCGGCGTCGAGGTACTGCTGCGCAGTGCCCGGTTGCAGCGCGAAGCTGGTCTCGAAGTACTGGAGAGCCAGCTTGTCGTAGGCCGGGTCGTTCTGGCCGAGACGACGGGCCGTGTACGCCGCATCGACGTATTGCGGCGCGGCGCCAGGTTGCAGCGCAAAGCTCGCATCGAAGTATTGGAGCGCGAGCTTGTCGTATGCCGGGTCGCTGTTGCCGAGACGGCGTGCCGTGTACGCCGCATCGACGTATTGCAACGCCGCGCCCGGCTGCAGGGCGAAGCTCGCCTCGAAGTACCGAAGCGCGAGCTTGTCGTACGCCGGATCGTTCTCCCCAAGACGGCGTGCGGTGTACGCCGCATTGACGTATTGCAACGCCGTGCCCGGCTGCAGCGCGAAGCTGGCGTCGAAGTAGCGGAGCGCGAGTTTGTCGTAGGCCGGGTCGTTCTTGTCGAGACGGCGCGCCGTGTACGCGGCGTCGACGTACTGCAACGCGGTGCCGGGCTCCAGCGCGAAGCTCGCTTCGAAGAACCGCATCGCTTGCCGGTCGTAAGCGGCATCGCTGTCGCCCAGGCGGCGCGCGATATAGGCGGCATCGATATATTCCCGCGCCGTGCCTGCGTGCCTTGCGAAGCTCGCCTCGAAGAGTTGGAGTGCCTGCCGATCGTAAGCCGGATCGTTCTCGCCGAGACGGCACGCCGTGTACGCGGCATCGGCATATTGCCGCGCGGTACCCGGCTGCTGCGCGAAGCTCGATTCGAACAGCCGAAGCGCCTGCTTGTCGTAGGTGGGGTCGTTCTGCCCGAGACGGTGGGCCGTATAGGCGGCATTGACATACTGACGCGGGGTCGCCCGACGGCGAGCAAAGCTCGTCTCGAACAATTGCAGCGCGCCCTTGTCGTCTCCGGCGCGAATGTGCGCATAGCAGCTCTCGAGCAGCCGGTCGGGCTCGCCTTGCGCGCATGCGCCGCCGGCCGCGATACCGAGTGCGATCGCGATGCAGGTCGGTCGTGCATGGACTTTCATGTCAGGCCACCCCCGACAGCGTGCCGTGCGATTCGGCCGACGCGCGCAGCTCGCCCAATGCCGCGACGATCTCGTGCTCGGCGGCAATGAAGCACTGCACGTTCACACCGGCGGCCGCCCGCAACTGCGCGAGCGCCGTATCGGAAAGCGGCGCCGCCACGGCGACGTTGAGCGCCGATCCTTCGCCGATACCGAACGGAATCGCACGATGCCGCACTTCGATGAAGTTCGGCAACCGGGTAGCGAACGGCCGCCAATCGCGACGCGCCAACTCGACACGCGGCAATCCCGCCTGCCATGCAACGGCGTCGGCGAGCGTTTCGGGATCGAGCCCGGCTTCGTTGACCAGCAGTTCGCCCAGTCGCGTGCCGGCGTCGGCGCGCTGCATTTCAAGCGCATCGTCGAGCTGCTCCTGGCTGATCGCATGCCACGAGAGCAGCAGCTCTCCCAGGCGGCGATGCACCAGCCGAAGATCCTCGCGCGACGGATACGAATGCTTCGTCTTGTCCCACCCGATCGGTCTTCCGGTCACGGTCGACACGATGAACAATCGCCACGCACGACACACCGCGAAGAAGTTGATGAAGTTGTTGACCACCAGCCGCGGGATCGACAGCAGCCCCTGATGAAATCCGTTTAGTCTCGTGACGAAGTACACGCGCTGGAGCACGCGATTCACGAGCAGCGCCGCATTCGCGGCCATCATGTATTCGAGCCACTTCGGCGAAGCCTCGAGCAACGTCTGTCCGGCCGGCAGCCAACCGCGCGCGATCGCGAACCGCAGCAGCAGGTGATTGACCAGCAGCAGGTAAGCCAGAATGGTGACGAGCGACGTGACGGTGCCCTTCCGGTCGCGCAGATACATGTACTTCGTCGCGATCGAGCCGTGCCAGCCGAGGCGCTGCGCGCCCTGGAACGCGATGCCGATGATCCAGCGTGCGCGCTGCCGGTACGCGGTGCGGAACGTGCCGGGAAACAGTTCACGGGTTGCAATGATGCTGCGCGCGTCGATTTGCCGACGCTGGCCTCCGAACATGTGACGACGTGTCGTCCTATATTCGAGCGGCAGCCAGACGAAGGCCATACGGGCACCGATGCGCTTCATCTGGAAGCTCGTGTCGTAGTCTTCGGTCAGGCTGTCGGTGCAGAACGGCTGGTTGTTCGCGCCTTCGAGCAGGCGATCGAGGATGCGGCGGCTGTAGCACGACGCCACGCCCGCGCCCGGTACGCAACCCGTCAGGCTTTCGCGCACGACCAGATCCTTGGAATGCCACTCGCTGAAGTCGTCGAGATAGGTGCAGCCCACCCAGTCCTTCCAGTCGCGTTCAAGCGACAGCACCGGCAGTTGCAGAAACTCCTTCCGTTCGACCAGATGATTGAAGAGTTTCAGTTCCAGAGGATGAATGACGTCCTCGCAATCGTGCATCGCGACGCCGGCAAAGCGCATGCCGTTCTCTTTCTCGTAGGCGAGAATCGACTGGACGATCCAGTTCAGGCAATCGGCCTTGCACGTCGGGCCGTCGTTGCGGACGATCGCTCGACGCACGATGTTCGGATAGCAGCGCGCCATGCGATCGGCTTCGATCGTCGTATCGGGATCGTTCTGATAGGTGCCGACGAAGATGACGAACTTGCGATATTCGAGCGTCGCGATGGTGTGCTCGATCATCTGCGCGAGCACCGCGTACTCCTTCCACGCCGGCACCATGATCGCAAACCAGCGCTCGTCCTCGCCGCGCAGTTCCTGAGCGGTGAGCCGCGGATAGCGGCGGTGGATGACGAAGCGCCGGTACGCGGCGCGGATCCAATAGAAAGCGTCGATGTACAGGTCATCGAGCGACGAGACGAGGATGACCGTGCACACGACCACGACCACCGCATTGAATACATCGAAGTACGCCGCCTGTAGCGGCTGAAGCGTGGGAGTCAACGTCATCGTGCGGTTGCCCCACCGCCGAAGCGAGACAGTTGGCGAATCGCACGCATGCAGCGCGCTGCATGCGAATTTCCACCCCGTGCGACTTCGGTCGCACCGTCGTTATTTATTGTGTCCATAACCTTCCCCGTTCGAAGCGATCGCGCCGTCACCGCAAGGTTTCGCGAGACCGTGTCGCTCCTTTAATGGTGCGAATCTATGGGCGAAGAGGACGGCTGAATTGATGTCGATCAACGGTGATCGTGGCAATCGTTTGCGCTATATCCTGAGCTATTTTTTCTTCGTGTTCGACGCCACAGCGCATCCGTGGACGAGGACAAGCGGGACAAATCGGCGTTGCGGCGATGGTCGACGAAAGCCGCGAACGCGTTCGACCGCTTTCGATACTGCGGCGGCAACGTGTGCGGCGAGGCGCGCCGCAGTGATGATGCAATCAAGGCAGCATTCGAACCTGCGCAAGATGGTGTCCTCGTGATCGAGGCGTGGTGTCGACGGAACGTGTGTAGATGCGGGCATTGATCCGACTCACGAACGCGCCAATCGCGTCGAGACGTACGAGATGCTCGATCAGGCATTAATTGTGGCGCCGCCAGGTGGCGCGCCCGATAGCGATGCCGGCAGATCGGCGAGCTCACCGGGCGGATGGGCGTAGTGCGGTCTTTGTTCCGTTTCGACCGCAACACGCCGATTGACCGGTATTAGCGCTGTCGCTCGACATGCTGCTTCCAATGCCACAGCGCGCGGCGTTGAAACTTCGCTCGTTTGGTTGATGCGCCGCGTTCGATTGCGCGCGGGGCGAGATTGGAGGGTCGGGCGCACGGCGCAGACGGCTCCTATTACGGGCGAAGATGTTTGCTTGATGGACCGTCAGCGAATCTCCAAGACGCTCCATTTCCAAAGGGATTGTCATGATCTGATCGCTTACGACCATGTGAGCTCCCCCTGAAATTTCGCCTTCCAAGAGGTCGTGTATAAACTCGACGGAAAGGAAGGAAATCAGGCATGTTCAAGGTACCGAAACAGGTGTACACGGCGGAGTTCGAGGTTACCGCCGTACAGCGGGTCAAGGATGGTCAGGGCGTGAGCGTAGTGGCCCGCGAGCTTGGCATCTCTGAGCAGACGCTTCGCAACTGGGTAAAGGTCGAGGCGTCGGGCAAGCTCAACGGCGCGGGAGCGAAGCCAGTCACGCCGGAGCAAATGGAGCTTTCGCGGCTTCGAGCGGAGAACAAGCGCCTGCAGATGGAGCTTGAGATCGCAAAAAAGGCGGCAGCATACTTCGCGAAGGACCTGCTGTGAGGTATGCCTGGATCGACCGGCAGGTCGGGCAGTATCCGCTGTCGTCGCTGTGCTGGGTGCTGTCAGTCAGCGTGAATGGCTATCGCGCGTGGAAGCGCGGCGGTACGCCGGAACGAACGCGACTGACGGACACGCAGTTGCTGACGCTGATCCGGACGGTGCACGCCAAGGTCAAGGGCGCGTACGGTTCGCCGCGCATGACCGAGGAAATCCGTGATCGAGGCTATCCGGCCAGCAAGGCGCGCGTCGAACGGCTGATGCGTGAGAACGGCATCCGGGCGCGACACAAACGCCGTTACCGGGTGACGGCCGATTCGAAGCACAAGCTGCCGGTTGCACCGAATCTGTTGAATCGCGAGTTCACGCCTACTGAGCCGAATCAGGTGTTCAGCTCCGATATCACGTACACCTGGACCGACGAGGGCCGCTGTACCTGGCCGTGGTACTCGACCTGTTCAACCGGGAGGTGGTGGGCTGGTCCATCAAGTCGCGTATGACGGCGG
>NZ_LFZP01000078.1:0-25262 GCF_002925705.1 Burkholderia anthinoferrum | reverse complement strand
CGGATCGCCGCCGACAGCCCGGCGGGGCCGCCGCCGACGATCACGACGTCGTATTCCATCGATTCGCGCGGGCCGTACTGCGCGAGCAAGTCCTGTGTGGTCAAAATCCTGTCTCCTGCTGCGTCCCGACCGTCAGCGGTCAGAACTGGTCTTCCGTCAACGCGAGCACGCTCTCGTTGCCCTTCGCGCCGACGATCGACGCCTCGAGCGCACCCGCCTGCACGAGCACGTGCTCCGCATAGCATTGCGCGATCGCGATCTTCGCGTCGAAGAACGCCGTGTCGCTCGCACGGTTCGCGTGCGCGGCCAGCAGCGCACGCGCCATCTGCCAGCCGCACAGCACGACGCCCGCGAGCTTCAGATACGGCACGCTGCCCGCGAACACCGCGTTCGGGTCCTGCTTCGCGTTCGCGAGCACGTAGTCGACCACCGTCGACAACGCGCGCGCGCCCTTCTCCAGTTGCGCCTTCATCGACGCGGCCGCCGCGCCGTCGATCTTGTCGAGCGCCGTGACGGTCTCGCCGATCTCCGCGATCAGCGCCTTCGCGACCGCGCCGCCGTCGCGCAGCGTCTTGCGGCCGACGAGGTCGTTCGCCTGGATCGCGGTCGTGCCTTCGTAGATCGCCAGGATCCGCGCATCGCGGTAGTACTGCGCGGCGCCGGTTTCCTCGATGAAGCCCATCCCGCCATGCACCTGCACGCCGAGGCTCGCCACGTCGTTCACCATCTCCGTGCTCCAGCCCTTCACGACCGGCACCAGATATTCGTAGATCGCCTGATGACGCGCGCGCGTCGCGTCGTCCGCATGGCGGTGGGCAATGTCGCTGTGCGCGGCGGCCACATAGGCCAGCGCCCGCGCGCCTTCGGTCAGCGCACGCATCGTGCCCAGCATCCGGCGCACGTCCGGGTGATGGATGATCGTCACCGACTGCTTCGCCGAGCCATCCACCGGACGGCTCTGCACGCGTTCCTTCGCGAATGCGGCCGCCTTCTGGTACGCGCGATCGGCCACGCCGATCCCCTGCATCCCGACCCCGAAGCGCGCCGCGTTCATCATGATGAACATGTATTCGAGGCCGCGGTTCTCCTCGCCCACCAGATAGCCGATCGCGCCGCCGTGATCGCCGTATTGCAGCACCGCCGTCGGGCTCGCCTTGATCCCGAGCTTGTGCTCGATCGACACGCAGTGCACGTCGTTGCGCGCACCGAGCGAGCCGTCGTCGTTGACCAGGAACTTCGGCACGATGAACAGCGAAATGCCCTTCACGCCTTCCGGCGCATTCGGCGTGCGCGCCAGCACCAGATGGACGATGTTGTCCGCCATGTCGTGCTCGCCCCACGTGATGAAGATCTTCGTGCCGAACACCTTGTACGTGCCGTCGCCCTGCGGCTCCGCGCGCGAGCGCACCAGCGCGAGGTCGGAGCCCGCCTGCGGCTCGGTCAGGTTCATCGTGCCCGTCCATTCGCCGGAGATCAGCTTCGGCACGTAGCGCTGCTTCTGCGCGTCGGTGCCGGCCGTCAGCAGCGCCTCGATCGCGCCGTCGGTGAGCAGCGGGCACAGCGCGAACGACAGGTTCGACGCGTTCAGCATCTCGATGCACGGCGTCGCGATCAGCTTCGGCAGCCCCTGGCCGTCGTATTCGGCCGGATGCTGCAGCCCCTGCCAGCCGCCTTCGACGAACTGGCGGAACGCTTCGCCGAAGCCCGGCGTCGCGGTCACGACGCCGTCCTTCCAGCTGCTCGGATTGCGATCGCCTTCGACGTTCAGCGGCGCCAGCACCTCGCCGCAGAATTTCGCGGACTCGTCGAGCACGGCCTGCGCCGTGTCGTAACCCGCATCCTCGAAACCCGGCAACTGCGCGACGGCGTCGATGCCCGCGAGTTCCTTCAGCACGAACAGCATGTCCTTGACGGGGGCGTTATAGCTCATGGTCGATGTTCCAATCAGGCGGTGAATTGGGGGCGCCACGGGGTCCGATACGGCAGAACCGGCCAGGACCGGGCGACGTGATGGGCCATCCTAACGCCGGGGGTCCGGATTTTCATTGTCATATCCGGCCCACATGGTGACAAAATCGGCCACGCCGCGCACCGGCGGCGACCCTGCCGCCCGGCGGAGAAGCCCGCCGCGCGGGCGTCGGCGCCCGATCCGCCCGTATCGGAGATTGCGGTGAAGCGCGCCAAAAAAACGGCCACGCGTACGCGCGGCGGCCCCGCTCGGCGCAGCAAAGGGAGCCGGTTATGGGGGTGTCCTCTGAAGAACCGGCCATGAAAACCGCCAAGGTGTCCGGTTATGGGATTCCATCCGCGGCCCCGCGAATCGGTGACACCCGGCGCCGCGCCCGCGTCACGCCCGGCGCCGATACGTCCCCGGCGTACTGCCCGTCCAGTGCCGGAACGCGCGATGAAACGCGCTCGGATCGTCGAAGCCGATATCGGCGCCGATCGCCGCGATCGTGTCGGGCGTGTCGGTCAGCCGCTGGATCGCGATATCGCGCCGCAGCTCGTCCTTCAGTACCTGGAACGTCGTCCCTTCGGCGGCCAGATGACGGCTCAGCGTGCGCACCGAACAATGCAGGTGCTCGGCCGCCTGGTCGATCGCGGGCAGGTCGGGCAGCGCCGCCGACAGGTACTGCCGCACGCGATGGCACACGAGCTGTTCGCTGAACGATTCGAAGATCCAGTCGCCGGGCGCACGCGCGAGGAACTTGCGCAGGTTGCGCTTGCTCTGGCGGATCGGCGCGTCGAGGTAATCGGCGCTGAAGCGCATCAGCGTACGCGCGCAGTCGAACTGCACGGCGCCGGTGAAGAAGTACAGGTGGTCGACCGCATGGCGCGGCCGCGGGCACGCGAACTCGATCTGCAGCAGCGGAATCTTCTGCCCGATCAGCCAGGAGCACACGCCGTGCACGAGCTTGAGCATCAGCTCCTGGCCGAGCGCGCCGATCGGGCCGATGGCGTCGTTCGGGCGCAGCAGCACCTGCGCGACGAGCTCGTCGCGCTTCGATTCGACGAAGAAGTCGTCGAGCAGGATATGGAAGAATT
Organism: Burkholderia anthinoferrum; assembly: GCF_002925705.1. Taxonomy (NCBI): domain Bacteria; kingdom Pseudomonadati; phylum Pseudomonadota; class Betaproteobacteria; order Burkholderiales; family Burkholderiaceae; genus Burkholderia; species Burkholderia anthinoferrum. The sequence goes on along the minus strand of NZ_LFZP01000078.1, from coordinate 22,217 downwards.
GCCCGAAACGATGCAGCGCCGTTTCGAGGTTGCGCGCATCGAGCAGGCTCAGGCACAGGTACTTCAGCGTGCCGCCGCGCAACGGACGCGAGAAGATGCCGGGCATCTCGTCGTCGAGGTCGATCGCGAGCGTGCGGTACAGCGTCGAGAACTGCTCCTCCGTCACGCGCGCATGCGGCTCGCCGAGCAGTTCGATCGGAATGCCGGCGCCGCGCAGGTAGCGCTCGACCACGTCGCGCCGCGCGCCCGCGCTCGCGAGAAAGCCGTTGACGAGCGAGATCGGCACCGTCGCGCTCGGCGACGGCAGCGCACGCCCGGGCCGGGCGGAAAGTGAATCTGAGCCGGTCATCGCGTCCCCGTCGATCGAACCGACCGCATTGTACTTGAGCGGCCCGCGCGCGACCTTCGGGCTTGGACGCGCACCGGGCCGCACCGGGCCGTGCCGTGCCGGGCGGCCGCGGCCGCGCGGCGCGTGGCCGCCATCAGTCGGTGCGGCTGAGTTCCCGGCGCAGGATCTTGCCGACCGTCGACTTCGGCAGCCGGTCGACGAAGCGCACCAGCTTCGGCACCTTGTACGCGGCCAGGCTCGCGCGGCAGTGCGCGACGAGCTGCGCCTCCGTCACGTCGGCGTCCGGCGCGCACACCACGAACAGCTTGACGGCCTCGCCCGTGCGCGGGTCCGGCACGCCGATGCACGCGCATTCGGCGACGCCCGGCAGCGCGGTCGCGACCGCCTCGATCTCGTTCGGATACACGTTGAAGCCCGATACGATGATCATGTCCTTCTTGCGATCGACGATCCGCAGGAAGCCCGCCGCGTCGAACACGCCGACGTCGCCGGTGCGGAAATAGCCGTCCGCGGTGAACGCGGCCGCGTTCGCGTCCGGCTTCCGCCAGTAGCCGCCCATCACCTGCGGCCCCTTCACGCAGATCTCGCCCGCTTCGCCGATCGCCACCTCGCGATCCTGGTCGTCGAGCAGCTTCACGTCGGTCGACGGCAGCGGCACGCCCGTGGTGCCCGTGAAGTTGTCGATCGACTGCGGGTTGAACGACACGACCGGCGACGTTTCCGACAGCCCGTAGCCCTCGCGGATGAAATTGCCCGTCACCGCCTTCCAGCGCGACGAGATCACGTCGATCACCGCCGCGCCGCCGCCGGCCGACAGCTTCAGCCGCGACCAGTCGACCTCCTTCAGGCGCGGATGGCCGGCGAGCCCCGCGTACAGCGTGTTCACGCCGACGAACACCGTCGGCCGCGCGGCCTTCAGCACGTCGATGAACCCGTCCATGTCGCGCGGGTTCGCGACGAGCCAGTTCTGCGCGCCAATCGCGAAGTAGGACAGGAAGTTCACCGTCAGCGCGAAGATGTGATACAGCGGGATCGCCGTGACGACGACTTCCTCGCCGGGCCGGCGCGCATCCGGCACGATCGCCGCGAACTGCGCGATGTTCGCGGCGAGGTTGCGATGCGACAGCGCCGCGCCCTTCGACAGGCCGGTCGTGCCGCCCGTGTATTGCAGCAGCAACAGGTCCGCGCCGCTCAGCGCAACCGGCTCGCACGCGAGCGATTCGCCCGCGGCGATGGCGTGCGCGAGCGCGGTCGAGCCGGGCGGCAGCGTGTCGCACGTGCCGGCCGGCGCATCGACGACGCCGAGATCCTCCCGGCCCACGCTCAGCACGATGCGCACGCGCGTGCGGCCGACCACGTCCGCGAACGTGCCCATCGACCCGCCGCAGACGATCGCCACCTCGACCCCGGCGTCGTCGAGCTGATGCTCGAGCTCGCGCGCGGTGTAGTGCGGATTCACGTTGACCTGCACCGCGCCGATCTTCGCGACGGCGACGAACACGACCGGGAACGCGAGCACGTTGGGCAGCATCACGGCCACGCGGTCGCCCTTGCGCACGCCGACGACCTGCTGCAGATACGCGGCCAGCGCGGTCGACAGGCGCTCGACGTCGGCATAGGTGAGCGTGCGGCCGAATGCATGGAACGCCGGACGATCGGCGAAGCGGCGCATCGCGTCGTCCAGCAGCGCGCTTACGGAAGGATGGCGATCGGCGTCGATCTCGGCGGGGATCGAGCCATACGACCCGATCCAGTGTCTCTTCGTCATGTCTCACTCCTCTGGGCGCGGCACGCCAGCGTGCGTACCGCTCTCACGGCGGCCTGCACGCCGAAAGGACGCGGGCCGCCGCCTGACCGGCGACTATCGCCCGCGCGATGCGCGTTGCAAATGATCCGCGCGGCCGAAAACATGATCGAAACGGACACGCGAACGCACGCGCCTGCGCCACTCACACCGCGAACACCCGTCCGGCCGGCCTTTTCCATCGCTGCATCAGGGTGAACCCTGTGGCGGACGGGACCGTTCCCGAGCAGAATTGCGGGCCGTCAACGATATCGATTCGGACGCAGGATCCCGCCATGCCGCGCAGCGCGCTGTTGAAACCGACCGACGCCCGTCCCGCCCGGCTGCCCGACGCCGAGGCCGCCCACGCGTTGCGCGCGCAGCGCTTCACGCCGGCCAAGCTGGCCGTGCTGGTCGACGTGGCCGCGCACGCCGGCCTCGATCCGGCCACGGTGCTCGCCGGCACCGGGCTCACGCCGGCCGACGTCGTCGATCCGTTCACGCTCACGTCGCCGCTGCAGTTCCTGACGGCCGCGCGCAATGCGGTCAACCGGTACGACGGCACCGACCTCGGCGTGCGCGTCGGCCGCCGGCTGCACGCGTCGAGCTACGGGATGTACGGCTACGCGATGCTGTGCTCGGAATCGCTCGCGCGCGCGTTCGATTCGGCCGTCAAGTATCACCGGCTCGCGAACGGCATGCTGCCGATCCGCTGGGTCGAACAGGGCGATACCGCGTCGTGGCTGTTTCCGGCCCGGCACGAGGTCACGCTGCCCGATCTCGACGCGGCGCTGTACCGTTTCCTGATCGACATGCAGTTCGCGCTGCACGTGACGGTCATCAAGGACGTGATGGGCGGATGGTGCGTGCCGGCGCGCGCGCAGTTCGCGCAGCCGCGGCCGCCGCACGCTGCGCTGCTGGCCGACGCGCTCGAATGCCCGATCGCGTTCGACCAGCCGCATCACATGCTCAGCTATCCGGCGGCATGGCTCGCGCGCGCGCCGCAGCTCGCGAACCCGATCACCGCCGCGCAGATGTCGTCGCACTGCGCCCGGTTGCTCGACGAATTGCGCAGCCAGTCGGGCATCACGCGACGCGTATACGAGGAGCTCACCCGCACGCCGGGACAATTCCCGGACATCGACGCGATCGCCGAAATCCTCTGCATGACCTCGCGCACGCTGCGCCGCAAGCTCGAAGCCGAAGGCACGTCGTACAGCGAACTGCTGACGAGCGTGCGCAAGGCGCTCGCGATCGACTACCTCGGCACGACCACGCTCAGCATCGAGGACATCGCGTTGACGCTCGGCTTCAGCGATGCGGTGGGATTCCGCCACGCGTTCAAGCGCTGGACCGGCACGACGCCGACCGACGTGCGGCGCAAGCGCGGCGGGTAACGCCGCCGCCGGCGGTCAGCGCGCGTCGCCGGCGGCCGGCGACGCGACCGCCAGCGCAAACTCGAACACCGCGCCGTGCCCGGCCCGGTCGACGAGCCGGATGCTGCTGCCGTTGAGCGCCAGCATCCGGTGCACGATCAACAGGCCGAGCCCGCCGCTCGTCGCCGTGCCGCCGCTGATCGGCCGCTGCGGCCGCTGGAACAGCCCTTCGCGCCGCGCCGCCGGAATCCCTTCCCCGGTATCCGACACCGTCACGACCACACGGTCTTCCCGAGGCTCGAGCGCGATCTCGACCTCGCCCTGCGAAGGCGTGTGCCGCAGCGCGTTGTCGAGCAGGTTGGTCAGCACGCGCTCGATCATCCCGAGATCGGCCGACACGACCGGCACGCGCGGCGGGATCCGCGCATGCAACGCGACGCCGCGCGATTGCGCGGTCAGCTCGAACTTCTGGAACACGTCCTGCACGAGATCGACGAGCGAGAACGGCTCGCGCTCGGCCTGCACGCCGCCCGATTCGAGCCGCGCGAGCTCGAACAGCGCCTGCGCGAGCCGCCCGACCTTCGCGCTCTGCGCGAGCGCGATCGACAGGTAGCGCCGCCGTTCGGGCTCGGCCAGCGTGTCGGCCTTCAGCGACAGCGTCTCCAGATAGCCATGCAGCGACGTGAGCGGCGTGCGCAGGTCGTGCGAGATGTTCGTGATCAGTTCGCGCCGCTGCTGGTCCTGGCGCGTCAATGCGCGCCACTGTTCGCCGATCCGGTCGGCCATCTGCGCGAACGCGGATTCGAGCACCGCGATGTCGTCGCCGCGGCGGCCCGGCGGCAAGCGCAGCACCGGCGGCTGCGTATCGGGCATGGCGGGCATGGCTGGCGCGCCGGGCGCGCCGTTCGCGTCGAAGCCGCGCATCGCGGCCGTCAGCCGGCGCAACGGGCGCGTGATGAAGCTGAAGGCGACGAGGCCCGCGAGCAGGCCGAGCAGTGCGACGATCGCCATCGACCACAGCGTCGTGCGCAGCACGTTGCCGGCGTCGACGCGCGCGGCGAGCCGGTCATGCGCCTCGCCGAGCAGCACCACGTAGATGTAGCCCGACGGCGGCTGCCCCGCGCGCTGCAGCGGCGCGGCGCTGAACACCTTGCGCGCGTCCGGGCTGCGCGGGTCGTCGCCGAGAATCGGCAGCGGCTGGCCCGCGATGAAGCGCTGCACGGGCGCGAGATCGACGCGGTCGCGCTTCACGTGGCCAGGCGGCGCGTCGTCGCCCTTGATGCGCCCCGCGTTGTCGAGCAGGTACACCTCGACGCTCGGGTTCACGCCCATCAACTGGCCGAACAGCGTGCGCACGGCGTCGGGGCGCAGCCCGTTCGCGTCCATCAGCGGCGCGCTGCCCGCGATGTTGGCTGCCAGATCGCGCGACAGCGCCTGCACGACTTCCTTCTCGCGCATGTCGTTCGCGCGGATCTGCAGCCACGCCGACGCGCCCGAGCACGCGAGCAGCAGGATCGAGAACACGAGCGACAGCCGCCGCGTGAGCGTGAGTTTCATCATGCGTCCCGCTGCCCCGGCGCGGCGAGCTTGTAGCCGCGGCCCCAGACGGTGAGGATCCGCACGGGCTCGGCCGGATCGGCCTCGATCTTCGCGCGCAGCCGGTTGATGTGGGTATTGACCGTGTGCTCGTAGCCTTCGTGCTGGTAGCCCCACACCGCATTGAGCAGGTCCATCCGCGAAAACACCTTGCCCGGGTGCCGCGCGAAGAAATACAGCAGGTCGAATTCGCGCGGCGTGAGGTCGATGCGTGCGCCGTCGACGCTCGCCTCGCGCGCGATCGGGTCGATCGCGAGCCCGGCGACGTCGAGCGTGCCCGCGTCGATCCGCGAATCGCGTGCGAGCGCATCGACGCGCCGCAGCAGCGCCTTCACGCGCGCGACGAGTTCGAGCACCGAGAACGGCTTCGCGAGGTAGTCGTCGGCGCCGAGTTCGAGGCCGAGGATCCGGTGCACCTCGCTCGAGCGCGCGCTCGTGATGATGATCGGCGTGTAGCGCGTCATCGCCCGCGCGCGCCGGCAGATTTCGAGGCCGTCGACGCCCGGCAGCATCAGGTCGAGGATCAGCGCGTCCCAGTTGCCCTGTTCGAGCAGGCGCAGCCCTTCGGCGCCGTCCGCGCTGTGCACGACCTCGTAGCGCTCGTCGCGCAGGTGCAGGCTCAGCACGTCGGCGATGTCGGCGTCGTCCTCGACGATCAGGATGCGTTTCGGTTGGTCCATGGCGGTGGGCGGCGGCACGTCGGCGCGACGCTCGGTAAGGGTTGTCGGGCGGTTGCCGGGCGGCGCGCGGTCGCCCGGATCGCCGCCCGGCGAAAGGCCGCGCTGCCGTCATTGTGCAAAATTTTGCGGCGGAGAGTGATCACAAATCGTTTAAATCTGGATCGTACTCGTGATGTGAGCCAATCTCGGCGAGGCTTCCCGCTCCGGCCCCTCGAACCCGATTCGACACGCTCCGGCGCAAACGCCAAAAGGCCGGTTCGAAAAGACGGCACGGTTTCGCCATCTCGGCTCCCATGCGGTCAGAACCGGGAATTGACGCGCACATATGCGGACTGCGCCGACACGTGGCTCGTATCGATCGTCGCATCCAGCCCGAGCGATACCGTGGTCGTCTTGGCGGCCTGCAGCGTGACACTGGCGCCCGTGGTCAGGAACGCGCGCGGAAGATCGGTACCCGGCGCCGCGAACACGGTCCCGTCCTGGCTCTGCACCTGGACGACGCGGCTGCCGCGCAGCACCTCGTGCGCATAGCCGACGCGAAGCTGGACGCCGACCGGGCGCACGGCGTCGCCGAACGCCTTGTCGAGCGACACGCCCGCGTAAGGCTGAAGGCTTCTCGCACTGTCGGGCCCGACGTTCAGGTTCTGGCCGTTGGCGCCGTTCTCGCCGAAGCCGGTGCCGCGCACGTACGCATACCGCAGTCCGATGTGCGGCGTGAACCGGAAACCGCCGGCTTCCATCGGCAGACTGGCCTGCGTGGCGGCGGTGAATTCGTGGCCGAGATGGTCGCCTTCGGCGGTACCCACGCTGCCGAACGGCCGCTTCTGCGACAGGAAATCGAGACCGTAGCCGAGCGCCGCCGACAGATTGACGGCGCCGATCGGCCGCGCGCCGTACAGCGCGACGCGCAGCGTGTCGATGGCGCCTGATGCGCCTGTCGTGTCTTCCGCCAGCGTGGTGTGCGTGTAGCCGCCCGCCGCACCGACCGTCGCTTCGCCGAGCCGCCCCTGTGCGCCCGCCAGGAACCCGTACGCGTGCGTGAGGAAGCCCGGCGCGCCGCCCGTGCCGCCCACCTTGGTGCTGGAACCATTGGCCACGGCCCACACGTTGCTGGCACCCGCCGCGTCATCCTGCCGGCCGGCGAGACGCCCGAGCAGCGTCGAACTGGCGTCTTGCGCCTGCAGCAAGGCCGTCGTGCCGAGCGCCGTGTAGATCGACGTCCTGGTCGGCGCGATGACCGTTGGGCCGGCCGGCGTGCCCGGGCCGGCCGGCGTGCCGGGCCCGGCCGGCTCGGCGAGCAGCAGGTCGACCGCATTGGCGCCGTAGTCCACCGACGATTGCAACGCGCCGAGATTCGCGCCGGCCGTGCTGGTGCCGACGTTCGAGAAACGGCCCGTCACGCCGTTGGCCGCGCTCAGCACGGTGTAGCGGCGGGCGGTATAGGTGCCGGGATCGAACAGAACGGCCAACGAACCGCCGAGCGTCGCGGTGCCGCCCACGCGCAATTGCGATGCTTCCGTCGGGCTGACCTCGATCGACAGCGTGCCGCCCGCCGCCTGCGTGTAGTTGCCGCCCACGGTCAGCGTTCCGATCGAACCGCCCGGCGCGACCACCCCGCTGCTGCTGACGGCGCCCGCTACCGTGCCATGGCCGCGCAACGTGCCGAGCGCATCGACCACGACATTGCCCCCCAGCACTGCACCGGCATTCGCCGCGTCGCCAACGGCCAACGTGCCGCCCGCCACCGTCGTCGTTCCGGAGAACGCGTTGCTGATACCGTTCAGCGTCAGCATGCCCGCGCCTCGTTTGACCAGGCCGCCGGTGCCGACGAGGCTGCCGCTGAAGGTTTGCGACGAGTCGTCGGCCAGCGTGAGCGCGCTGCCGCCCACCACTACGCGGCTGCCTGCCACGCCGGACAGATGCGCGACCGTCTGGCTGCCGGCCGCGGACAGGTCGAGCGCGGCCGCTTGGCCGGCCAGCGTGACCGACGTGGACGACGCCAGCCGGCCGGCGCCCGACAACGCGAGCGTGCCCGCGTCGACCGTCGTCGCCCCGGTGTATGTGTTCACGCCGGACAGCGTTTGCGTGCCGCCCGCCACGGTCAGCCCGCCGGTGCCGTCAATCACACCGCCGAACGTGCCGGCCGCATTGGCGAGCGTCAACGTGCGACCGCCCAGCGCGACCGTGCCCGTACCCGTGAGCGCATTGATCGTCGCCCCGGCGGTCGTCCCCGAGATATCGAACGTCCCGTTGTCGACGACCGCGCTGGAGGCCGCAATGCTGCCCGAACCGGTCAGCGCCAGCGTTCCGGCATTGACGGTGGTAGCGCCCGTGTAGGCGTTCGCCGCCGACAGTGTTTGCGTACCGCCGCCGACGGTCAGTGCGCCCGTCCCGTTGATGGTTCCGCCGAACGTGCCGGCCGCATTGGCCAGCGTCAGCGTGCGGCTGCCCAGCGCCACCGTGCCCGTGCCGGTCAGCGCATTGATCGTCGCCCCGGCGGCGGTCGCCGAGATGTCGAACGTGCCGTTGTTGGCGATTGCGCTGGAGGCGGCCAGGCTGCCCGAACCGGTTAATGCCAGCGTGCCGGCGTTGATCGACGTTGCACCGGTAAAGCCGTTCGTACCGGACAGCGCCTGCGTACCGCCCGCAACCGTCAGGCCGCCGGTGCCGCCGATCACGCCGCTGAACGTGCCGGCCGCATTCGCGAGCGTCAGCGTGCGACCGCCCAGCGCCACCGTGCCCGCGCCGGTGAGCGTATTGATCGTCGCCCCGGCCGTCGTCCCCGAGATATCGAACGTGCCGTTGTTGGCGATTGCGCTGGAGGCGGCCAGGCTGCCCGAACCGGTCAATGCCAGCGTGCCGGCGTTGATCGACGTTGCACCGGTAAAGGCGTGGGCGCCCGACAGCGTTTGCGTGCCGCCCGCCACGGTGAGCCCGCCGGTGCCGCCGATCACGCCGCTGAACGTGCCGGCCGCATTGGCGAGCGTCAGCGTCCGGCTGCCCAACGCGACCGTGCCCGTACCCGTGAGCGCATTGATCGTGGCGCCCGAAGTCGTCCCCGAGATGTCGAACGTGCCGTTGTTGGCAATCCCGCTGGAAGCAGCGATGCTGCCCGTGCCGATCAGCGCGAGCGTGCCGCCGTTGATCGCGGTGCTCCCCGTATAGCTGGCGGCGCCGGATATCGCGAGCGTGCCGGTACCCGCCTGCACGAGGCCGCCCGCCCCGCTGACGGTGCCGCCATACGTCACCGTGTCGCTGCGGTTGAACGCCAACGTGCCATTGTTGACGATGTTGCCGACGACCGAGCCCGTGGTCCCGCCGCTGCCGATCTGCAGCGTGCCGGCGCTGATGGTGGTGCCGCCGGTATAGGTGTTGTCTCCCGTCAGCGTGATCGTTCGGCCGCCGCTCACGGCCACACTGCCCGCCCCGGATACCACGCCTGAAACCACTAGGCCAGTCGCGCCGGAATTGAAAGTCACCCGGGACGCGGCATCGCCGAGCGTCACCTGGTTGGACAGCGTGAGCCCGGGGGAGCCCGCGATGATGGTGGCCGCCGCCGCAGCAGCCACCTCGAGGTTTCCGACGATGTTGGACCCGGTCACCAACTGCAGTGTATTGTTCGCGCCGTTGAACCGGACGGCTGCCGCGCGCGTGACGCCGTCCGCGTACAAGCCGCCCGAGATCGTACCGCCGTTGACGACGAAATCGCCGCCATTGACGATGACGCCGGCCCCGGCGGCCGCGCCGTTGCCGGCGCCGCCGGCGATCGTGCCGACGTTGGTCAGCACGGTGAAGCCGCCGGCCAGGTTGACACCGGCGCCGCTGGCTCCGGCCGTGCTTGCGCCACCGCCGCTGACGCCGCCCACACCGCCGGTGATGGTCCCGAGGTTGGTCACCTGCGAACCGGGCCCCAAGGTCAGCAGCCCGTCGCCGCCCCCGCCGCCGCCGCCCGGGTTTCCGCCACTGCCCCCGTTGCCGCCGTTTCCGCCGACGAGCGCTCCCTGGTTCGTCACGTCGGCCGCCGGCGTCACCATGACGAGCGCAGCGCCCCCGCCGCCTCCACCGCCGCCGTTCGACGCAGGCCCCGACGTGCCGGCTCCGCCATTCCCGCCGGTGCCGCCCTGCACCGTCACGCCGTTGTTGACGGTCACGCTGGTGCCGGTCGAATACACGCCCGCGCCGCCGCCACCGGCACCGCCGGCGAAATTGAATCCATCGAAGGCCTGACCGGCGCCGCCTTGCGCGTTCGCGTTGACCACCGCATCGCCGGCGAGCACCACGGCTGGCGCTCCGCCGGGGCCGCCCTGGCCGCTGTCGTTCGTCGCACCGGTGCCGCCTGTCCCGCCTGACGTGGCCCCGCCGGGGACCTGGACCGTGGCCGAGCCTCCGCCCAACGTAGACGAACCCCCGCCACCGCCGTTACCGCTGCCGCCGTTGCCGCTTCGGTCCGGGATGCCGTCGCCGCCGGGCGCGCTGCAATTCGCGATGGTGGCGGACGAACACGTGGCGGCCCAACCCGGGACGGCCGCGCCGGCCAGACCGAGCGACACGCCGATCGAAACGAGGCAGGCGCGGCGGCGCGCGGGCGTGGCGCCATGGCCGGTGTCGACTCCGCCGTGCGACGCCCTCGTGCGTTCGGATACCACTTGCGGAGCATGCAAGCTGCGGCTCCAGACCAGCCGATAGACCCGGTTCATGTCGATCCCCTCGGTGCATAGACCCATGGGCCTGGCGCCGGTCACGGAGAGGCTGCCCCGATGGCGCGACGGACCCGTTCTAGTTGTCTTTCTATGGCGCGCCGGTCCGCGGATACTGATTGTGTTGGTTCATCGGTCGGGGCGCATGCGCGCGCAATATAACACCTACGTCGGCAGCCCATCCAGGTTGTCGTGGCCCCGTCACGCTCCGGCGGCGAGCGGAAGACACGACGCGGTCGACGACGCCTCGTGGTCGCCCCCGGCTACCCGATGTCTTCCGTCCGTACGCCTGACACACGGCGTCTTTCAATGCGCGACCGCCGCTCGGTCTCCACGTGCCCGCCGGCCTGCCAGCCGGTTCGGGACCGACACGGAAGACAACGCCAACACGCCCGTCACGCGCCTTGACGACCACACCGGCTTTCGTCCGACTCGTCTGGAAACGAGAACGATCAATTCTCGGCAGCGGGGATTCTGCCGCAGCCGACGAGTTTCTAGACTTACCGCAAGCGATGAGACCTGCTCGTCGCACCTGCCCAAAGGACACCGTCATGAAGCTCTACGTTCACCCGCTTTCCGGTCATTCGCACCGCGCACGCCTGCTCATCTCGCTGCTCGGCATCGAGCACGAACTGATTGAAGTCGACCTGGCCGCCGGCGCGCACAAGTCGCCTGAATTTCTGGCGCTGAACCGCTTCGGTCAGGTGCCGGTGCTGGTGGACGGGGACACCGTGATCGCCGATTCGAATGCCATTCTCGTGTATCTCGCCCGCACGTCGGGCAACCACGACTTCCTCCCGCCATCGCCCGTACAGGAAGCCGCCGTGCAGCGCTGGTTGTCCGTCGCGGCCGGCGAGATCGCATTCGGCCCGGCCGCCGCGCGGCTCATCACGGTGTTCGGCGCGAAGTTCAACGCCGACGAAGTGATCGCCCGTGCGCATCGCATCCTCGCGCTCATCGACGCCGAACTCGCGGCGCGCGACTTCATCGTCGGGCCGAAGCCGACCATCGCCGACGTCGCGTTGTACAGCTACGTCGCGCGCGCGCCGGAAGGCAACGTGGATCTGTCGGGCTATTCGAACGTCGCGGCGTGGCTGCGCCGCATCGAAGCGTTGCCTGGCTTCGTCGAGTTCGTGAAGACGCCGGTCGGGCTCGCGGCGGCTGCGTGAGCGAAGTCGGCCCGTCGCCCGTGCAGGCCGACGGGCGACGCCGGCGCGCCCAATGCGTCATGTGCAAATTCCGTCGAGGAGACACATCTTGAGCACGGTATCGAATGAATCGAACTCGCCGTGGCATCGGGGCGAACTCGAGCTGCAGGAAAAGACAGGCGTGATGCAGAAGATGGACAGCGTGGGACGGCGCTTCGTCAGGAACCACATGCCCGACCAGCATCGAGCGTTCTTCGCGCAGTTGCCTTTCGTCGTCGTCGGTGCGGTGGCGGACGACGGCGACGTATGGGCGACGTTCGCGTTCGGCCGGCCCGGCTTCATGCAGTCGCCGAACGACAAGCGTCTGCGCATCGACACCGTATTCGATCCGAACGATCCGGCTGCCGGCGGCACGCGCGACGGCGCGGCGATCGGCCTGCTCGGCATCGAACTGCATACGCGGCGTCGCAATCGGCTGAACGGCGTGATCCGCCGCGGCGAGACGCGCGCATTCGATCTCGACGTCGTGCAGAGCTTCGGCAACTGCCCGCAATACATCCAGTTGCGCGATTTCGCGTTCGTACGCGAACCCGATACGTTTTCCGCAATCGCACCTGAGCAGAGCGATCATCTCGACGATCGCGCCCGCGCGATCATCGCGGCTGCCGACACGCTGTTCGTTGCGTCCTACGTCGGCGACGGCGCCGAACGTCAGGTCGACGTTTCGCATCGCGGCGGCAAGGCGGGGTTCGTGCGCATCGGCGACGACGGCGTGCTGACGATCCCCGATTTCGCCGGCAACCTGTTCTTCGCGACACTCGGCAATTTCCTGGTCAATCCGCGCGCGGGCATCGTGTTCGCCGACTTCGAAACCGGCGACGTGTTGCAGATGACCGGTGAAGCCGAAGTCGACCTCGATTCGCCCGAGATCGCCGCATTTCAGGGCGCGGAGCGACTGTGGCGCTTCAAGCCGCGCCGCGTCGTTTATCGCGCCGGCGCATTGCCGTTGCGCTGGACGTTCCGGGCGGAAGGCTGGTCGCCCAACTCGCTGATGACGGGAAGCTGGGACGAGGCCGCGCGCCGCCTGAAAGCGGCCGAACTGGCACGGGCGTGGCGTCCGTTCAGGGTCGCGAAAATCACCGACGAGAGCACGCTGATCCGCTCGTTTCAGCTCGATCCCGAGGACGGCGCCGGATTGGTACCGCATCTGGCGGGCCAGCACGTGCCGATTCGCGTGAACCTGTCGGAGAACGGCGCTCCGCTCATCCGCACTTATACGTTGTCGAGCGCGCCGTCAGACGGCGTGTATCGCATCAGCGTCAAGCGCGAAGGACGCGTGTCGTCGCATCTGCATGACATGGTGCAGGTCGGTGACCGCATCGACGTCCGGGCGCCCGCCGGGCAATTCACGATCGATGCGCTCGAGCGCCGTCCCGCCGTATTACTGGCGGCCGGTGTCGGGATCACGCCGATGCTGGCGATGTTGCGTCACATCGTCTACGAAGGCGCGCGCAAGCGCGGCACGCGCAAGACCTGGTTCTTTCACGCCGCACGCTCCGTGCAGGAACGCGCGTTCAGCGACGAGATCGCCCAGCTCGCATCGGCGGCGAACGGCGCGGTGAACGTGGTGCGCGTCCTGTCGGACGCGGGCGGCGCGCGCGAGGGCGACGAGTTCGACGTCGTCGGCCGCATCGATGCGAACCTGTTGCGCGCCACGCTGCCGTTCGACGATTACGACTTCTATCTGTGCGGACCGTCGGGCTTCATGCAGGCGATCTATGACGGGCTGCGCGACCTGAACGTGGCGGACGACCGAATCCACGCGGAGTCGTTCGGCCCTTCCGGGCTCGAGCGTCGCGCCGATCCGGGCGCGCGTGCCCCGCTGCGCGCGCCGGCGGATACGCCGACACCCGTTGCATTCGTCAAGTCGGGCAAGGAAGCGCGCTGGCAACCGGGCAGCGGCTCGCTGCTGGAGCTGGCCGAGGCGCGCGGCCTGACGCCCGAATACGGGTGCCGGGGAGGCAGTTGCGGCACCTGCCGCACCCGGATCGTCGAAGGCGCGGTGACGTATCCGGTCGCGCCGGAATTCAAGGTAGCGGACGACGAAGCGCTGATCTGCTGCGCGGTGCCCGCGCATCGCGAATCGGGCGGCGGCGACCGTCTGCTGCTCGACGCGTAATTCAGAACCCGCGTCACGCGGCGACGATTGCCAACGAAAGGCGTTTGATCCGGAAAGACGTCAACGTCGTGCTCGGGCGCAGGCCCGACGATCATCCCCGCCTGAGCGATCTCGGCCTGCAGGGCCTGCTTGAAAACGGAATGCGATGCTTGATACGCGCGCCGTTCGGGATGGTTCCGTCGCACGCGCCGTGCCGACTCGCCGCTGTCGGCTATGCAGACCACATCGGCGCCTTGGCTCTCAGCTTTTCGACGCAGAGATCGATGAAGGCGCGCGCCTTCCGGTTCGCGTGCCTGCCCTCCCGATGCACGACATGAACCGGAAGCGGGGCAAGTTCGTGCTCGGCCAGCAGCACGCACAGCGTGCCTTGCGCGAGCTCGTCGACCACCTGATAGGACAGCAGGCGCACGATTCCGAGGCCGGCCGTCGCCGCGGCGATCGCGGAATCGTTCGTCGTGGTCACCAGGCGCGGCTGGATAGGGACGGTGAGCGTCTTGTCCCGCGCGCGCAAGCGCCATTCCGGCGCCGGCGTGATGCCCGTCGCCTGGATCGTGACGTGAGCCGCGAGATCGTCCGGATGCCGCGGCGTGCCGTGCGCACTGAGATAAGCGGGAGAAGCGCACAGCACGCGCCGCACCTTGCCGACCGGGATCGCCTGCAGCGACGAATTCGGAAGCTCGCCGATGCGCACGGCCACGTCGGCGCCTTCATCGACGAGATTCACGACGCGGTCCAGAAACCAGCAGTTGAGATTGACGAAAGGATGCTGCTCCAGATACTCGAGCGCGATAGGCGTCACGTAGGTCTTGCCGAACAGCACCGGCGCGGTGACGGTGAGCTGGCCGCGTGGCGTATTGCCGGTGCCGGTGGCGGAAAGCTCCGCCGCGTCGATGTCCGCCAGGATTCGCCGGCAGTCTTCGTAAAACGACGCGCCCGCATCGGTGATGCGGACCACGCGCGTCGTCCGCGTCAAGAGCCGCACGCCCAGATGCTCCTCGAGCTCCGTCATCACGCGGCTGATTACCGACGGCGATACGTTCAGCTTGCGCGCCGCCGATGCGAATCCTTCCGTCTCGACCACCGTGACGAAGGTGGTCATGGCCTGGAGCCTGTCCATGTCTGAAAGATATCCGGGTGAAGTGAACGTGTCCTCACGCGCAGCGTGCGTATCGTGCGCATCCATGTCGCCGCATGGCGGCGGCCAGCATAGCAAAGTTTCGAACCCGCTCCGCGTGCGACATCGATGCGCGACGATCATGGCCCGTGCATGCACGAGCGTCGTCGACGGATGCGTGGTCGCCGGCCGGCAGCGATCGAGCGGCAACATGGCGCGGCCGATCCGCATCCACGCGATTGCGCGAACGCCGTGCCCGGACGGAACCGACGGGCGAACGCAGCGTGCGCATCGTCCGTCACGCTGAACGCGCCTGCGGCTCCGCGGTTTGCGACGACCGCATGCGCCACTTCGCCGGCGTCATGCCTACCTGCCGTTTGAACACCCGTTGGAATGCGGCCTCCGATCGATATCCGACCGATTCGCCGATCTCCGCGACGGACATCGTCGTTTGCGCCAGCTTGCGCCCGGCCAGCGCCATGCGGATTTCCGTCAGCACATCGCTTGCCGAGCGGCTGATCGCCTCTTCAAAGTGGCGTGCGAACGTGGCACGCGACATGTGACAGAGCGCGGCCAGTTGCGGAAGCGTCCACGGCTTATCAGGTTCATCGAACATGGCCGCGAGCGCCGGCTGCAGCCGCTGACGCTGCGCAAGCGCCAGCAGGCCGCGCGGCGCGTGGCCGGTATCGGACGCGCATCGCAGGGTCAACGCAAACAGCGCGCCCGACAACTGGTTCACGACCGTCGCGCTGCCCGGTCGTTGCTCGAACGCTTCCTCGCGCATCAATTCGATGACGCGGGCGAGCCTGGTGGCCGCGAATGCGGCGTCGCGCGCCGGTCCGTCGCCCTCGCTCACGCTGCTTACCAGCAAACGCCCCGGCAGATGGTCGCGCAGCAACTGCTGCGGCACCGCCGGGAGGATGAAGCGGCCGCAGAGCACATCGGCGCCATCGCGTGTGCGGCCGTTCGTGACAATGGTCAGGCCGTCCTGATGCCGCTCGCGTGCCGGGCGGGGCGGCTTGCCGCTGCCGTCGCGCAGGCTGTGCGCGCTGCCGGAAGGAAACAGCACGATATCGCCGGCTTTCATTCGAAGCGCGGGTTCGCCTTTCGCGCCGGCGTCGCCTTCCACCACGGCCTCGCCGCGCAACAGCACGTGATAGGGAAATTCCCACTCGCTCGACTCGGGATGGTCGATGCGCCACGGCGAGCCGAAGTGGCACCGCACATCCAGCCGTCCGGTGACCGGCATCAGCGCGAGCAGTCGGTCCAGCAGTTCCATATGAGACGTTTGGGCATGAAGTTGCGGAATTATGGCATTAAAGAACTCGCCGCGCACCCCTACACTGACTCCCATGCCATACGACATGGCTAAGCGGTTCAACCCTCAATCCGAACGAAGGAGTCGATCATGTCCCGTCTCACCACCATTCGCCCCGAAGACGCAACCGGCCCGGCCGCCGAAGTATTCGCGAAGATCAAGAAGGCCGTCGGCAAGGTGCCCAATGCGTACGCAACCATCGGAACGCACAGCCCCGACGCACTCGGCGCGGCGCTGGCGTTCGACGCCGCTGTCGCGTCGAGCACGCTCGGCAAGGCAGACGTCGAAGTCATCAAGCTGGCGGTCAGCGAATACGCGGGCTGTGACTACTGCGTCGCGGCTCACACGCTGATGGGCAAGCTGGCCGGCCTGACGAGCGATCAGATGAAGCAGGTGCGCGCGGGCGAGGCAACCGGCGACGCCGCGCGGGATGCGCTGGTCACGTATGTCCGTACGCTCGTCGGCACGCGTGGCACGGTGCCCGGTGCAGTCGTCGATGCAGTACGTGCAGCTGGCTATACGGAACGTCAGCTGATCGAGATCAATCTTGCCATCGCGTCGATCACGTTCACGAATCTCGTGAACCGCGTGAACGACACGACGCTCGATTTTCCGGCCGTGGAGTAACGGCGCGTCCGTGCGCGGCGGCGGCAACCGAATCCGGATGATTCATCCGTCGGCCTTCATCGGAACGGATACTCGCCGGCGCGCCCGGAACACGGGCGCCGGCGTGCGCTGCCGCCACGCCGGTGCACACGTACAGCAAGCTCGAATAATCCGGTCCGAAGTCGTCTATCGACATGCGCAGCCGCGCCGGCACCGCGTATCAGCGCGCGGCCGCCTCCGGGTTCCGGACGCTGCCCAGAAACCGCGTCAACTCCACCGTCTGCGGCCGCTCGAAGATCTCGTCGGCCGTTCCGCTCTCCCACACGCGGCCTTGGTGCATGAACACGATCCTGTCGCTCACCGCACGCGCGAAGTTCATCTCGTGCGTGACCATGATCAGCGTCATGTCCTCGCGCGCAAGCTGCTCGACGACGCCCAGCACCTCGCCGACGAGCTCGGGATCGAGCGCGGACGTGATTTCGTCGCACAGCAGCACGCTCGGCTTCATCGCGAGCGCACGCGCGATCGCGACGCGCTGCTGCTGGCCGCCCGACAGTTGTTCCGGAAACGCGTCGAACTTGTCGCCGAGGCCCACACGCTCGAGCATCAGTTCCGCGATCGCGCGCGCCTGCTGGCGATGCACCTTCTTCACCACCGACTGCGCGAGCATCACGTTTTGCCCGGCGCTCAGGTGCGGAAACAGGTTGTATTGCTGGAACACCATGCCGACCTTGAGCCGCAGCGCACGCAGGTCCGCATGCCGCGCATCCACGCGTTCGCCGTCGACCGAGATCGAGCCCGCGTCGATGCTCTCGAGCCCGTTGAGCGTGCGCAACAGCGTGCTCTTGCCCGAGCCGCTGCGGCCGATGATCGAGACGACCTGCCCGCGCTCGACGGAAAAATCGATGCCCTTGAGCACATGATGGGTGCCGAAGTTCTTTTCGAGACCACGGGTTTCAACGAGCGGCATGCCATCTCCTTTGCAACGTGCGCGCGTAACGGGTAAGCGGATAACAGAGCGCGAAATAGATCAGTGCGACGAGGCCGTACACGACGAACGGCCGGAACGTCGCGTTCGAGATCGCGATGCCGACCTTCGTCAGCTCGGTGAAGCCGATGATCGACACCAGCGCCGTATCCTTCACGGCCTGCACGCCGAAGCCCACCGTCGGCGCGATCGCGATGCGCGCGGCCTGCGGCAGGATCACGTGACGCAGTTGCTCGACGTAGCTCATCGCCAGGCTCGCCGATGCCTCCCATTGCCCCTTCGGCACGGCCTCGACGCAGCCGCGCCAGATTTCCGCGAGATACGCGCTGGTGAAGAACGTGAGCCCTGCCGTGGCCGCGACCCACGGCGGCACGTCGAGCCCGACGAGCGGCAGGCCGAAGAACACGATGAACAGTTGCATCAGCAACGGGGTGCCCTGGAACACTTCGATATAGAGCTTCGCGACGCCGCGCAGCAGTGTCGAACTCGATACGCGCATCACGAGCAGCCCGAGGCCGACGAGGCCGCCCGTCACGAACGACACGATCGACAGCACGATCGTCCAGCGCGCGGCCAGCAGCAGGTTCGTGAGAATCTGCCCGAACGTGAAATCGGTCATCGCGCACCTCGCAGGCGACGGGAAAACAGGCGGCGACCCATCGCGCCGAGCGTGGCGCGCAGCAGCAGCGCCATCGCCAGATACGCGAGCGTGATCACGAAGTACGTCTCGAACGCGCGGAAGTTGCGCGACTGAATGTAGCCGGCCGCATAGGTCAGGTCGGCCACCGAGATCTGCGACACGACCGCCGAACCGAGCATCGTGATCACGATCTGGCTCGACAGCGCGGGAAACACCTTGGCGAGCGCCTGCGGCAGCACGACGTGGCGCAGCATCTGCGCGCGCGACATCGCCAGCGCCGACGCGGCCTCCAGATGCCCTTTCGGCACGGCGGCCACGCCCGCGCGCACGATCTCGACCGAGTACGCACCGAGATTGAGCGTCATCGCGAGAATCGCGGCCGTGTATTCGTCGATGTGCACGCCGAGCGCCGGCAAGCCGAAGAAGATGAAGAAAAGCTGGACGACGAACGGCGTATTGCGGATCGCCTCGACGTACGCGCCGATCAGCGGGCGCAATCGTACGGCCGCGTGCGCGTCGGCGCTGTACGCGGCCGCGCCGAGCACGCCGACCGCCACGCCGAGCACGGTCGCGACCGCGGTCAGCGCGAGCGTGATCGCCGCGCCGCTCGCGAACACGCCGACGTATTCGGCGAGCTCGCCGAATTGAAGCTGGTAGCTCATGGGAACGGAATGAATTCGGGTTCGGACAACGACACGCGCCGCGCCCGGCATGCCGGCAGCGGCGACGTATCAGGCGACACGACGATTCGTCACAGTCCGGCCGGCAGCGGCTGGCCGAGCCACTTCCGCGACATCTCGCCCAGCGTGCCGTCCTGCTTCGCATGCGCGATCGCATCATCGATCTTCGCGAGCAGGCGCGGTTCGTTCTTGTTGACGCCGACGAAGCATGGCGAATTCTTGATCACGAACTTGACCTCGGGGCGGCGCGGCGGATTCTTCGCGAGAATCGCCGCCGCGACGATGTTGCCGGCCGCGATCAGTTGCACTTGCCCCGACAGGAACGCCTGGATCGTCGCGTTGTTGTCCTCGAAGCGCTTGATCGTCGCGTTGGGCGCGAGCTGCGACAGCGCGATCTCCTCGAGCGCGCCGCGCGTGGCGCCGACCGTCTTGCCGGTCAGGTCGGCGGGCGCGCTCACCTTCACGTCGGACGGGCCGAACACGCCCTGGAAATACGGTGCGTACGCGCTCGAGAAATCGATGACCTTCTCGCGCTCCGGCGTCTTGCCGAGCGACGAGATCACCATGTCGACCTTGTTGGTCGTCAGGTACGGAATCCGGTTCGCGCTGTTCACGGGCACCAGCTTCAGCTTGACGCCGAGCGCCTTGGCGAGCAGGCCGGCCATGTCGATGTCGTAGCCCTGCGGCTGCATGTCCGTGCCGACCGAGCCGAAAGGCGGATAGTCCTCGGGCACCGCGACGCGCAGCGTGCCGTTTTTCGCGATGGTGTCGAGCGCATCGGCATGGGCCGGCGCGGCGGCGAACAGCGCCATCACGGGTGCGGCGATCAACGCAGCCAGCCAGGTGCGTCGGGGGAACGGTCGGGTCGTCGGGCTCACGGTGAATCTTCCTTGTCTGGTATGTCGTCGGGGCGCGCGCAACCGTTGCGCGGCCCGACACGACTCCAGCAAGAACCGGGCCACGCCCCGTGCAACGCTTGCCGCACCGACCCAGCCGGGCGACCCGTCGATCCGCATTCCTCATTTCGGTGCATGAGCCGGCGCCGGCGGCGGCGGTTGCCCTCACAGGGCGCGCCGGCGCACCAAATTAACTGACCGGTTCACCCGCCGCCCGGCCCCTATGCACGGATTCGAACAGGCCCAGTCGAAATTTGCATTCCGTTTGTGACGGGAATTACGGCTGAATACGTTCGCGACGTACCGTGCCGTTCGCCACGCCCGGCGAATCGCAATCAGGACAGGTGCGCTTGATTCCGCGCCCTCGTCCGCCGGTACCGGTGGTCCCGATCGCCTCGCGATCGGGATGAATTCAATCCCATCCGTGCGCGAGGATACCGTCATGGCATCGATTCCCGAACCGTCGACAACCGGCGAAACCGACAAACGCAGCTGGCTCGAATCGCACGAAGCCGGCTATCACAAGACCCTCGGCAATCGACAGGTGCAGATGATCGCGATTGGCGGGGCCATCGGCACCGGGCTGTTTCTCGGGGCGGGCGGCCGGCTGCAGGCCGCCGGCCCGTCGCTCGCGATCGTCTATCTGGTATGCGGCGCGTTTTCGTTCCTGATCCTGCGCGCGCTCGGCGAGCTCGTGATGCATCGCCCCAGCAGCGGCAGCTTCGTGTCGTACGCGCGCGAATTCCTCGGCGAGAAGGCATCGTTCGTCGCCGGCTGGATGTACTTCCTGAACTGGGCGATGACCGGCATCGTCGACATCACCGCCGTCGCGCTCTACATGCATTACTGGGCGCCGTTCGCGGCCGTGCCGCAGTGGATCTTCGCGCTCGTCGCGCTCTGCATCGTCGCGACGATGAACCTGATCGGCGTGAAGTGGTTCGCCGAGATGGAGTTCTGGTTCGCGCTGATCAAGGTCGCCGCGATCGTGCTGTTTCTCGTGATCGGTTCGGTCATCCTCGGCACGGGCATGCCGGTCGCCGGCCATGACACCGGCATGCATCTGATCACCGACAACGGCGGGTTCTTTCCGCACGGACTGATGCCGGCGCTGGTGCTGGTACAGGGCGTGGTATTCGCGTTCGCGGGCGTCGAACTCGTCGGCACGGCTGCCGGCGAATGCAAGGATGCACGCAAGGTGCTGCCGCGCGCGATCAACAACGTGATCTGGCGCATCGCGATTTTCTACGTCGCGTCGGTGGTGCTGCTGGTGTGCCTGCTGCCGTGGAGCGCGTACAAGGCGGGCCAGAGCCCGTTCGTCACGTTCTTCGGCGCGCTCGGCGTGCCGGGCATCGGCTCGGTGATGAACCTCGTCGTGCTGACCGCCGCGCTGTCGAGCCTCAACTCCGGCCTGTATTCGACGGGGCGCGTGTTGCGTTCGCTGTCGATGGGCGGCTCGGCTCCCGCGTTCCTCGCGCGAATGAGCGCGCAATCCGTGCCGTACGCGGGCATTCTGGTGACGGTCGCGATCTATGTGGTCGGCGTGCTGCTCAACTATCTCGTGCCGTCGAGCGTGTTCGAGATCGTGCTGAACATCGCGTCGCTCGGCATCGTCAGCACATGGGGCTTCATCGTCGTGTGCCAGATGAAGTTCCGCGCCGCGGTCAGGCGCGGCGAGGTGGACGACGTATCGTTCAGGATGCCGGGCGCACCCGTGACGTCGTGGCTCACGCTGCTGTTCCTGCTCGGCGTGCTGGTATTGATGGCGTTCGACTACCCGAACGGCACGTGGACGATCGCATCGATCCCGCTGGTCGCGCTGCTGCTCGTGGCTGGCTGGAAGTGGCTGAGCCGTCGCGCGCGCCGTGCGTTGCTCAAGCCGACGATTCCGTCGGTCACGCTCACGCAGAACGTACTGGAGAAAGGAGACGACTGAGCCCCGGCCCGGCGCGACTCGGCGACCGTTCCCGCCGAGTCGTGCCGGGTGTCCGACGACGCCGTGTGGCAACGATCGGGGACGAGCACCCGGGACGCCACGTCCGCACGGCATGGCTCACCGACCGGCAAGGCGCTCGCAATGGGTGGGTCGCGCGCGACAAGCGGCCGGCGGCATCCCGCCGGCCCGTCAGCGTCAGTTGACCTGAAGCTGGCCACCGCGGCCCAGGCCGCC
>NZ_LFZP01000065.1:0-298495 GCF_002925705.1 Burkholderia anthinoferrum | reverse complement strand
TGGTCATTGCGGCAAGAGTCTAAGGGACACGCTGCTGTTTGTCTGCTCGTGGCGTGACGCACAGTTAGCGCATGATTTTGCTCGCGTCAATTTAGTTTCGCGCGAACGAAAGGAGACGCATCGTGCCCCCATCTTCGAGCGTCAGCCGGCGCGAAGGTCAACAGACGTGGCATACGCGTTTGCTGGATGCGGCGTTCGGCATGGCGACGACAACGGCCATTCAGCTTGCCGCGGCGAGTGTCCCTTCCTGGCCGATCGCCGACGTTCCTCCGCGGAAATTTGGATGACCCATAAAAAACCCGGTCCGCGTTGCCACGGACCGGGGTTCGTCGATCAGCCACTTGCTTGAGCAGCCCGCCCGTCAAGGGCCGCAGCGTCAGCGCCCAGCCACTTCCGCCTTGCCGGCCCCCGCATCGCCGATCGCCGTCGGTGCCGCGCCCCACCCGCCGCCGAGCGCACGAATGAGATTGACGGTCGACACCGCCTGCGCCCCCGTCAACTGGTTCGCCTGCAACTGAGACTGCAACACCGACCGCTCGCTGTCGATCACGTCGAGATACGCGACCTCCCCTTCCTGATACTGCGTCCGCGACAGCGTCGCCGCACGGCGCGAAGCATTGACGGCCGCATTCTGCGCGCGAATCTGGTCGTCGAGCAGGCGCAGATCGGCGAGATTGTCCTCGACCTCGCGGAACGCGACGAGCACCTGCTGCCGGTAGTTCGCGACCTGTTCGTCGTACTGCGCGCGCGCCTGCTGCACGCCGGCCGCACGGCGCCCGCCGTCGAACAGCGGCAGCGTCAGCGCGGTGCCGGCGAACGGCCCGAGCAGGAACGTGCGGCTCGACCACAGGAACAGGTTGCCGAGCGTCGATGCTTCATACCCGAACGACCCGGTGATGTCGAGCTTCGGGAAGTACGCCGACTTCGCCAGCCCGATCCGCGCATTCGCGGCCGCCATCGCGCGCTCGGCCGCCGCCACGTCCGGGCGGCGTTCGAGCAGCGCGGACGGCAGGCCCGGCGGAATCTTCACCGCGACCGGCACGATCGGCGTTTCCTTGAACGCGAAATCCGCCGGCGCCTTGCCGAGCAGAATGGCCAACGCATGCTCGGACGCCGCGCGCCGGCGCGCGACGCCGACCGCATCGGCCTGCGCGCTGGCCAGCTCGTTCTTCGCGCGCGACACGTCGAGTTCGCTGATGTCGCCTTCGTTGAAGCGGCGCTGCACCAGCTTCAGCGCCTGCTCGCGCAGCTCGACCGTGCGGCGGTACAGGTCCTGATCCGAATCGAGCTGGCGCAGTTCGAAGTAGTTCTGCGCGACGTCGGCCTGCAGCGCGAGCTGCACCGAGCGGAACAGCGCCTCGCTCTGCGCCTGGTCGGCACGCGACGCCTCGACGTTGCGGCCGACGCGGCCGAACAGATCGGCTTCGTACGACACCGTGCCCTGCGCGCGCCACAGCGTCGCGTTGGTCGGGCCCGTACCTTGCGGCTGGAACTGCGACGCCGACGACAGCCCCTCACGCGTCGGCCCGAACCCGGCGCCGACCTGCGGGAACCATTGCGAGCGCGCCGAACGCGTCGCCGCACGCGCTTCCTCGACTCGCGCCGCCGCGGCCTTCAGGTTCTGGTTCGCGGCGAGCGCCTGCGCCTCGAGCGAATCGAGCACCGGGTCGCCGAACACCTTCCACCATTCGCCGCGATGTTCGCCATCCGACGGCTCGGCCGTCTTCCACGTGCCGGCCTGCTCGCCGGCGGCGAGGGTCGGCGCTTCCTTGAACGCGGCGGGCGCCGCCGCGTCCGGACGCTTGTAGTCGGGGCCTACCGCGCACGCGGCGAGCAGCGTCGCGAGCAGGGTGCTCGCGGCCGCCACCTTCGCGAAGCGCATCAGGCCGTTCGTGTTGTGCAAGTTATTCATTTTCTGGTCCTCAAGCATCGGGCGCCGGCACGCCGTACCCCGCCGAATCCTTGCCGGCGACGTGGATCTTGCCGCCCGCGAGCGTACGCAGCACGACGTAGAACACCGGCGTCAGCATCAGCCCGAACAGCGTCACGCCGAGCATCCCGAAGAACACCGCGACACCCATCGCATGGCGCATTTCCGAACCGGCGCCGGTCGACGTGACGAGCGGCACCACGCCCATGATGAAGGCGATCGACGTCATCAGGATCGGGCGCAGCCGCAGCCGGCTCGCCTCGATCGCCGCCTCGAGCGGCGTCCTGCCGTCGTGTTCGAGCTCGCGCGCGAATTCGACGATCAGGATCGCGTTCTTCGCCGACAGCCCCACCAGCACCATCAGGCCGATCTGCGTGAAGATGTTGTTGTCGCCCTGCGTGAGCCACACGCCCGTCAGCGCCGACAGAATGCTCATCGGCACGATCAGGATCACCGCGAGCGGCAGCGTCAGGCTTTCATACAGCGCGGCGAGCACGAGGAACACGAGCAGCACGCTGATCGGGAACACATACATCGCCGAATCGCCCGCAAGGATCTGCTGATACGTGAGGTCGGTCCACTCGAAGCGCACGCCGCGCGGCAGCGTCTCGTGCGCGATGCGCTCGACCGCGGCCTGCGCCTGGCCCGACGAGAAGCCCGGCGCCGGGCCGCCGTTGATGTCGGCCGCCGTGTAGCCGTTGTAACGCACGACCATTTCCGGGCCGAAGGTCGGCGTCACCGTCACGAGCGACGACAGCGGCACCATTTCGCCCTTGTCGTTGCGCGTCTTCAACTGCAGGATGTCGTCCGCGCGCTGGCGGAACGGCGCATCGGCCTGCACGCGCACCTGGTACACGCGCCCGAAGCGGTTGAAGTCGTTCACGTACAGCGAACCGAGATACACCTGCATCGTGTTGAACACGTCGGTCACCGGCACGCCGAGCTGCTTCGCCTTCACGCGGTCGAGATCGACGTTGAGCTGCGGCACGTTGATCTGGTAGCTCGTGAACAGCGGGCCGAGTTCAGGCGCCTGCTGCGCGCGCTTGATGAAGTCGTTGGTCGCATCCGACAGCTTCGCGTAGCCCACCGCGCCGCGATCCTCGATCTGCATCTTGAACCCGCCGAGCGTGCCGAGGCCGAGCACCGGCGGCGGCGGGAACACCGCGACGAACGAGTCCTTCATCGCGCTGTACTGCTGGTTCAGCGCACCCGCGATCGCGCCGGCCGACAACGCCTTGCCGTGCCGCTCCGAGAACGGCTTGAGCGTGACGAACACGATGCCCGCACTCGAGCTGTTCGTGAAGCCGTTCACCGACAGCCCCGGGAACGCGACCGCGCTCTCGACGCCCGGCTGCTTCAGCGCGATCGAACCCATGTCGCGGATCACCTTCTCGGTGCGGTCGAGCGATGCACCGTTCGGCAACTGCGCGAACGCGATCAGGTATTCCTTGTCCTGCGCGGGCACGAAGCCGCCCGGCACGACCTTCGACACGAGCACGGTCGCGCCCACCAGCACGAGGTACACGCCGAGCATCAGCGTCTTGCGCGACAGCACGCCGCGCACGCCGCGGCCGTAGTTCTCCGCGCCGCGATGGAACACCTTGTTGAAGCGGCGGAAGAAGCCGCCGAGCACGCGGTTCATCACGCGCGTGAGCCAGTCTTCCTTGTCGCCGTGCCCCTTCAGCAGGATCGCGGACAGCGCCGGCGACAGCGTCAGCGAGTTGAACGCCGAGATCACCGTCGAGATCGCGATGGTCATCGCGAACTGCTTGTAGAACTGGCCGGTCAGGCCCGACATGAACGCGAGCGGCACGAACACGGCGACGAGCGTCAGCGCGATCGCGATGATCGGCCCGCTCACTTCCTGCATCGCCTTGTAGGTCGCCTGCCGCGCGTTCATCCCGCCCTCGATGTTGCGCTCGACGTTCTCGACGACGACGATCGCATCGTCGACCACGATCCCGATCGCGAGCACCATCCCGAACAGCGACAACGCGTTGATCGAATACCCGAACGCCAGCAGCAGCGAGAACGTGCCGATGATCGACACCGGCACCGCGATCAGCGGAATCAGCGACGCGCGCCAGGTCTGCAGGAACACGATCACGACGATCACGACCAGCGCGATCGCTTCGAGCAGCGTGTGCACGACGGCCTTGATCGACGAACGCACGAACTGCGTCGGGTCATAGACGATCTTGTAGTCGACGCCGGCCGGCATGTCCTGCTTCAGCTCGGCCATCGTCTTGCGCACCTCGTCCGAGATCTGCAGCGAGTTCGCGCCCGGCGACTGGTTGATCGCCATCGCGACGGCCGGCTTGTTGTCGAGCAGCGAGCGCAGCCCGTATTCGGACGCGTCGAGCTGGATTCGCGCGATGTCGCGCAGGTGCGTGACGCCGCCGTCCGGCGTCGTCTTCACGACGATGTCGCCGAACTCGTCTTCCGTCTGCAGACGGCCGCGCGCGTTCACCGACAGTTGCAACGGCGTGCCGGGCAGCGACGGCGACGCGCCGATCACGCCGGCCGCGACCTGCACGTTCTGCTCGCGGATCGCCTGCACGACGTCCTCGGCCGACAGCCCGCGCTGCGCGACCTTCTGCGGATCGAGCCACACGCGCATCGCGTAGTCGCCCGAACCCCACAGCTGCACCTGACCGACGCCCTGGATCCGCGACAGGCGATCCTTCACGTTGATCAGCGCGTAGTTGCGCAGGTAGGTCATGTCGTAGCGGTTGTCCGGCGAGATCAGGTGGACCACCATCGTCAGCGTCGGCGAGCTCTTCACCGTGGTGATGCCGAGCCGCTGCACGTCTTCCGGCAGGCGCGGCAGCGCCTGGTTCACGCGGTTCTGCACGAGCTGCGTGGCCTTGTCCGGATCGGTGCCGAGCTTGAACGTGACGGTGATCGTCATGTTGCCGTCGCTGTTCGCCTGCGACTGCATGTAGAGCATGTCCTCGACGCCGTTGATCTGCTCTTCAAGCGGCGACGCGACCGTCTCGGCGATCACCTTCGGGTTCGCGCCCGGGTACTGCGCCTTCACGATCACGGAAGGCGGCACGACCTCCGGATATTCCGAAATCGGCAGCAGGAACATCGCGATCACCCCGCCGAGCAGGATGATCACCGATAGGACTCCTGCGAAGATCGGCCGGTCGATAAAGAATTTGGAAATGTTCATGGGTTGCTCTGTCTGGTTGAACGCGGATGCGAAGCGGCGTGCCGCTTACGAATCCGCCTTCGCCGGTGCGGCCGGCTTCGCGGTACCCGCGAGCGGCGCGGACGGCTCGTCGCCGCCCGTCATCGGGACCATGTGCGGCTTCACCTGCTCGCCGGGGCGCACGCGCTGCGTGCCGTTCACGATCACGCGATCGCCGGCCGCGAGCCCGCTCACGATCACGCGCCGGTTGCCGTGCTGCATTCCCGGTTGCACTTCGCGGTACGACACGCGGCCTTGCTGATCGACGACGAACACGAACTTCTTGTCCTGATCGGTGTTGATCGCGGCATCGTCGACGAGCAGCGCCTCGTGCGGCGCGCTGCCGCCGACCTTCACGCGCGCGTAGAGGCCCGGGACGAGCGTGCCGTCCGCGTTGTCGAAGCGTGCACGCACGCGGATCGTGCCCGACGACGTGTCGAGCCGGTTGTCGACCGAGTCGATCTCGCCGCTGCGCGAGTAGCCGGTTTCGTTCGCGAGGCCGAGCTCGACCGGCACCTTGCGGCCGTTGCGCGCGCCGTTGATGTATTGGAGGTAGGTCTGCTCGTCCGCGTCGAACGACGCGTAGATCGGCGACACCGACACCAGCGTCGTCAGCGGCGCGGCCGACGCACCGGCCGACACGACGTTGCCGAGCGTGATTTCCGCACGCGACACGCGGCCCGATACCGGCGCCGTGATGCGCGTGTAGCCGAGATTGATGCGCGCCGTTTCCAGCGCGGCTTCGGCGGCCTTCAGGTTCGCGCTCGCTTCGCGCGCCGCGTTCTGCTTCTCGTCGTAGTCGCGCTTCGCGATCGCGTTGTCGCCGATCAGCCGCTGCGCGCGCTGCCAGTCGGTCTGCGCGTAGCCGTTGCGCGCCTGCGCGGCCGCGAGCTGCGCGGCCGCGCGATCGACTTCCGCCTGGTACGGGCGCGGGTCGATCACGAACAGCACGTCGCCCTTCTTCACGAGCGCGCCGTCCTTGAAATTCACCGCGACGATCGTGCCCGACACCTGCGGGCGCACGTCGACTTTCTCGACCGCCTCGAGGCGGCCCGAATAGCTTTGCCAGTCGGTGACGGTCTGCGGCACGACGGTCGCGACGTCGACTTCGGGCAGCGGCGCCGCCGCTTTCTCGGGCGCGTTCGCGTTCACGCGCATCGCGCCGAACGTGCCGAGGCCGACGACGGTGAGCGTGACGATCGCCGCGGTCGCGATTCGTGAACGGGTGGTGCGTAGGATGGCCATGTGGATCTCCGGTAAGCGTGGATTGGTCTGGTTATTCGGAACGGTTCGGCTGGCGCGCCTGGAAACGGCACTGGAAGAAGCGCACGGCTTCCTCGAACGCGGCTTCGTGCGTGGCGAGCGCGGCGTGCGTGATGTCCGGATAGCGGATCACCTGCGTGAGCACGCCCGATGAAATCAGGCACCCCGCATATTTTTCCGCCTCGACGTGCAGCACGTCGTTCTGCGCGGTGACGACGAGCGTCGGCGGCAGCCCCGCGAGGCGCACCGATTCGATCGGCGCCGCGTACGGGTGCATGCGCTGCGCCGCCTGCGGCAGGTATGCGCGATAGCAGGCCGCGCATTCGCGCGCGGTGATGTCGGACGCGAGGCGCTCGGCGTCGCCGATGCGCGTCATGCTCGGGTCGAGCATCGGCCCGAACAGCGCCTGCGCGGCGATCGACACCTCGCCGCGGTCGCGGGCGATGAAGGCGAGGCAGTTCGCGAGCTGGCCGCCCGCATCGTGCCCCGCGACCCCGATCTTCCTCGGGTTGCCGCCGAACGCGCGAGCGCGCGTCGCGGCCCACACGGCGGCGCGATACGCATCCTCCGGCGCGGCCGGAAAAGGAAAGGCCGGCGCGAGCGAATAGTCGACCGACACTACGAGAGCTGGTAAGCGTTCTGCTAAAAAACGCGCGGCGAAATCCGCGTCTTCGAGCGAACCGCGAACGAAGCCGCCGCCGTGGAAATAAAGCACTACTGGCAACCCGGTCTTGTCCGGACGGCGGTAGAGGCGCAGCACGATGTCCTGTGCGTAGCCGGGAATTTCGACTTCGGCAACCGTCAGCGCCCCGCCTGCTGTGGCTTGCGCGGGCAGCGCGGCTTTCAGGAATTTGCTGAATTCAGAAGCGTCCATGACGATGCGGCATCCATTTCGAGATGGAACGAATTCTGAGTCCGGCAGACATTGGGATAAATGCCTATAATCCGGCAACACAATTCAACGCCCCCGAACAATCCGAGGCTGCGTTTACCCATGAGGTAGCGCAGCCTTGTTGTTCGCGGGCTCATTAGATTGCGGAGGTTGTGATGGACCGGCTTCAGGCCATGCAGGTGTTTACTCGCGTCGTCGATACAAGCAGCTTCACCAAGGCAGCAGAAACGCTCGGCCTGCCGCGAGCGTCCGTCACGACGATCATCCAGAATCTCGAAGCCTTCCTCGGCGTGCGGCTGATGCACCGGACCACGCGCCGGCTGTCGCTCACGCCGGACGGCGCCGCGTACTACGAACGGTGCGTGCGGATCCTCGCGGACGTCGAGGAAACCGAAGCGAGCTTCCAGGCCAACAACCGGAAGCCGCACGGAAAGTTGCGTATCGACATGCCGGGCTCGATCGGTCGGCTGCTCGTGATTCCGTCGCTGTGCGAATTTCATACGCGCTATCCGGACATCGACCTGCAGCTCGGCCTGTCCGACCGGCCGGTCGACCTGCTGCAGGAAGGCGTCGACTGCGTGATCCGCGTCGGTGCGCTGCAGGATTCGTCGCTCGTCGCGCGCCGCGTCGGCCTGTTCGAATGCGTGACCGTCGCGTCGCCCGACTATCTCGAGCGCAACGGCGAGCCGCAGACGATCGACGACCTGAGCCAGCACAAGGCCGTCAACTACTTCTCGAGCCGCACCGGCCGCACGATCGACTGGACCTTCCTGATCGACGGCAAGGAAGTCGAGATGAAGATGGAGGGCATCGTGTCGGTAAACGACGCGGATGCGTACGTGACCTGCGGTATCGAAGGCTTCGGGCTGATCCAGCCGCCGCTCTTCATGGTGCTGCCGCACCTGCGCGAGGGCCGGCTCAAGGAAGTGCTGCCCGGCGTCAAGCCGCTGCCGATGCCGATCTCGGTCGTGTATCCGCACAGCCGCCATCTGTCGCCGAAGGTGCGCGTGTTCGTCGACTGGGTGGCCGAAGTGTTCGACCGCTGCCCGCTGCTCAGCGGCAAGGGCAGCCTCGACGCGACGTGCAGCAAGCGCACGTTCGAGGAAGCCGAACGCGCGCCGGCGCTCGATACGCCGGTCATCAACGAGTGGGTCGCGTAATCGTCTGAACCGCGCGTGCGGGCCGCGGCGCCCGCACGTCGTCCCGCCTGCGCGCCGCCTGGGCACCCTCTCCAAGCGCGGCGCCCCGATCCTTCCCGAATCCGCAGTAAGCCTTTGCGCAACCCGCGGCAATCGGCCGTGTGCGTCGTGGCGCCTCCTCGCCGCCGCCCCTGCGACGCCGGCGCCACGGGGCTGCGGGCCGTTTCCGCATTCCCCCACCGCACGTACGGATTCCGATTGTTCCAGTCTCGCGACAATTCAATTCGTGCGAGCCGCATTTATCGCGACGGAACGGACACCTAGAGTAAACCCTGTCGCGCACCTCGTTGCGCATCGAACAGATCCCGCCTGGCGGGACCGGAGTAAGCGCTCAAGCGCCCGCTCCGACATCTTAGGAGTGACGCCATGAACCGCCGCCATCTTCTCTCGGCCCTTGCTCTCACGCTTGCCGTGTCCGCACCGGCCTTCGCCGATTCGGGTACGCCGCACGCCGGCGACTACGGCAACACGTCGTGGTATTCGCAGCACAACGGCCCGCGCACGCGCGCCGAAGTGAGCGCCGAGGTCGTGCAGGCACGCAAGGACGGCACGCTCGCGTACCTGCGCAAGGCAACGTCGTACCCGCAAGGGCTCGAGCTCGCACAAGGCGCCTATCGCCCGATGCCGGAAAGCAACCAGCTCGCCGGCGGGGGCCGGTAACCGCGCGAGGCCGCGCAGCGGGTTGCCCCGCGCGCGGTGTCTCGAACCACCTCGTCGACGACTCGCTGAGTCAGTGAGTTGCAGGAGCACATGATGAACGATCAACTTCCTTCGCCGCTCGATCACTGGGACGACACCACGCCGGTGTGGACGCCGTTCCGCTCCGGGTCGCAATCGCATTGACGCTCGCGGCGACGTGTCGCCGATACCGTCCTGCGGCGATCAACGGCGCGGCACTCCATCACGCCATTCGCCCCAGTGCGTGACGATGTCCTGCACGAGCGGATTGCCCGCGCGGTACAGGTTTTCGGTCGCCGGCGCAAAGCCGCCCTGGTCCGCGTAGTTCAGCAGGTTGTCCGCGCTCGTCTGTCCCGCGTACGGCCGGTCGAAATCGGACCCCGTGCGCAGCACGGCGACGCGCGACAGGTCGACCCGCTTCACGCTCGCCGCGCGCTTGAGCGCTTCGTACGTTGCGTTGTCTTCCTGCGCGGTCATGCAGTACGTGCCCTTGCCGTCCGTGAGGATCTTGGTCCACTGGCGCGCGCGCTCGCCGATCAGCGTGCCCGAGAACCACGTGTTGCCCGATGACGTATCGCACTGGATCACCGTCGGCGGCCGGTTGGCCGGCGCGTACGTGAACTTCGCGCGCGCGGCCTGCGCCTGTGCGCTGTCCGCGAGCACGACGTTGCGCGACAGCGCGTATGCGGCGTCGGTCAACTGCGGGTTGAGCTGGAATACTTCGGTGCGATAGTCGAGCGGCGGCTTGTCGTTCGGGCTCTTCGTGTTGATGCCGAGAAAACCGGTGTTCCACCCGGCCGGAATCTCGCGCGCATCGAGCTCCCACTGCAGGCTGAAATCGACGAGGTATTTCGACCACGCGGCCGAGCCGACCGTGCCTTGCGCGGGGTCGACGCCCGCGATGCCCGAAACCAGGAAATACGTGCGGCGCAGGTCGAAGCGCTGCGAGAACGTGAGCGCCATGATCGTCGCCGACGCGTTCGCATAGCCCATGCCGGTCGTGACCACGCACACGTCCTGCTTGTTGCAGTGGACGGCCGGATAGTCGGGCGACAGGCCGGGCACGGTAATGTCGCGCCACGGGCCGAGCCGGTCGAGCCACGCCTGGCCTTCCGGACCGAACATCGTGATGATCATGACCTTGACCGGGCGGCCCTGTGCGCCGGTCTCGGCGAATGCGGCGTTGCCCGCGTTGTTGCCCTGGTTGTCCTGCGCGATCGACGGCGCGGTCGCGCAGGCCGCGAGCGAGAATGCAGCGGCTGAAAGGATGGAGCGAGTCAGCATCGGCGTTCCTTGTATCAGTGATGTTGGATGAGAACGGCTGTCGGAGACTGCGCGAGGGAGTATAGAACGGGCGTGCGCGATGCGGAACCCGACTACGAAACGGCGGGCCGTGTTTCGTGCGAACGGATGCGTGTTGCGCGACGGGAAATTGCCCACTCGTCGCGGCCCTGCAAACGTCAGGAATGCTATCTTGTTTGCCGCCAACCGCGACGTCGGCCGCTTCTCGGCGCGCTACACGCGCAACAGCCCCGCGACGCCATATCCGAGCACGACGAGTGCGGCGACCACATGGCTCGCGGCGAGCCATCCCGGCGACTTCACGAAGCGCCCGATCGCGCTGCCGCCGAACGCGAACACGAGCTGCCCGGCGAGACTGCCCGCGAACACGCACGCCGCGCCGAGCAGCCAGTGCCGGTGCGCACCGGCGGCAGCGGTCGCATAGCCGTAGAACAGCAGGATGGTCAGCGGATTCGCGAGCGTGACGAAGAACATCGACATGAACGGGCGATCGGCCGGCGGCGTCGGTACGCTGCCGTCGAGCGTGCGGCGCCGCTCACGCAGCGCCTGCCACAGCATCCGCGCGCCCATCGCGAGCAGCACGAACGCACCGACCCTGCGGAACACCGACAGATACGACGCCAGCGTGCCCGCGAGCAGCGCGCCGATCGTGAACGCGACGACCGCATAGCAGCCGTCGGCAGCGGCCACTCCGAGCGCCGCGCGCACGCCGGTCGCCGTACCGGCGCGCATGCCGTAGTGCGCGATCATCAGTGCGACGGGCCCGACCGACAGCGCGATCGTCAGCCCGAACAGGAAGTCGTTCATCGGTCGTCGATGGAAAGCGTCGATTCCGGCGA
Organism: Burkholderia anthinoferrum; assembly: GCF_002925705.1. Taxonomy (NCBI): domain Bacteria; kingdom Pseudomonadati; phylum Pseudomonadota; class Betaproteobacteria; order Burkholderiales; family Burkholderiaceae; genus Burkholderia; species Burkholderia anthinoferrum. The sequence goes on along the minus strand of NZ_LFZP01000065.1, from coordinate 287,196 downwards.
CGTCGAAACGATGCGGCGTGTGAATCCGGCGTCAGGCGACGTCGACGCGTGCGGGCCCGTCCACCATCTCGCCGATCACCGCCGCGCGGTCGAAACCGTCGGCACGGAAGCACGCGAGCACGTCGTCGACCGCTTCCGGCGCGCATGCGACCAGCAGCCCGCCCGACGTCTGCGGATCGGTCAGTAGCGCCTGCGCGACGGGCGGCAGCGCGTCGGCGAGCCGCACATCGGTGCCGTACGCGGCCCAGTTGCGGCCCGACGCACCGGTGAACACGCCGTCGGCGACGAACGTCTCGACGCCCGCGAGCCACGGCAGCGACGCATAGTGCACGCGCGCGGTGAGCCGCGCGCCGCGCGCCAGTTCGAGCGTATGGCCGAGCAGCCCGAAGCCCGTGACGTCGGTCAGCGCATGCACGCCCGACAGCGCGGCGAGTTCGGCGCCCGGCCGGTTCAGCTTGGTGGTGGTCGCAACCATCTGCGCGTAACCCGCGGCATCGAGCTGGTTCTTCTTCAGCGCGGCCGACAGCACGCCGACGCCGAGCGGCTTGCCGAGCACGAGCACGTCGCCCGCGCGCGTGGCCGCGTTGCGCTTCACGCGCGACGGATGCACGACGCCGATCGCCGCGAGCCCGTAGATCGGCTCGACCGAATCGATCGAATGGCCGCCCGCGACCGGAATGCCGGCCTCCGCGCATACCGATTCGCCGCCGCGCAGCACGGCCGCGATCGTTTCGTGCGGCAGCACGTTGATCGGCATGCCGACCAGCGCGAGCGCGAGAATCGGCTTGCCGCCCATCGCATAAACGTCGGACAGCGCGTTGGTGGCCGCGATGCGGCCGAAGTCGAACGGATCGTCGACGATCGGCATGAAGAAATCGGTGGTCGCGACGATCGCCTGCTCGTCGTTGAGCCGGTAGACGGCCGCGTCGTCGGACGTCTCGGTGCCGACCAGCAGATCGGGGAACAGCGCGGGCGGCGTCGCGCGCTTGAGCAGTTCGGACAGCACGCCCGGCGCGATCTTGCAGCCGCAGCCGCCGCCGTGCGACAGGCTCGTGAGGCGCGGAACGGCGGGCGGGGCTTGGGTGGCTTCGGTCATCGTCGGCATCCGGTGAATAACAACGTTCTATTATCGACAATTCCGCGCGAGCGCGCCCGGTACGCTCTCCGCGTTGCGGAGCGTATTGCGCTTCGGTCGGTCTTTGACGGAATCGCAACGAGCCGATATTGCCGTGCTCACGCGTCAAGCCAGCGCCACGGCCCCGCCGAACGCCCGCTCGTCGATCGCCTCGGCCAGCGTCGCGAACGCGGTCGCGATCTCGTCTTCCGGCACGCACGCATAGCCGAGCAGCAACCCCGATGCAGCCCGCAAACGATCCGCGTAATACCCGGACAGCGGCCGCACGACGATGTTGCGTTCGAGCGCGGCCTGCGCGACCGCGCGATCGTCGACGCCCGCCGGCAATTGCGTGACGAGATGCAGCCCCGCGTCGCTGCCCAGCGCGTGCAGCGTATCGCCATAGCGGCGCGCGACCGCGTCGAGCAGCACCTCGCGGCGTTGCCCGTACAGCGTGCGCATCTTGCGGATATGCGACACGAAATGCCCTTCCGCGATGAATTCGGCGAGCACGGCCTGCTGCAGCAACTGCCCTTCGCGATACAGCTCGGCGCTCGCGGTCGCGAAACTTTCCGCGAGCGGCTCCGGCGCGACCAGATAGCCGACCCGCAGCCCCGGGAACAGCGTCTTGCCGAAACTGCCGACGTAGATCACCTGCCCGGCCGTGTCGAGCCCCTGCAGCGACGCGAGCGGCCGGCTGCCGTAGCGGAATTCGCTGTCGTAGTCGTCCTCGATGATCCAGCAGCCGTGCTGGCGCGCGTATTCGAGCAGCATCCGCCGCCGCGCGAGGCTCATCACCATCCCGAGCGGATACTGGTGCGACGGCGTGACGAGCATCAGCTTCGGCGGCTCGGCGAGATCGGCGGCCGACGGCGCGATGCCTTCGTCGTCGACCGGGATCGGCCGCGTGGTCAGCCCCGACACGTTCAGCACGCTGCGCACGCCCCAGTAGCACGGATCCTCGGTCCAGATCGCGTCGCCCGGGTCGGTCAGCAAGCGCACCGCGAGATCGATCGACTGGTGGATACCAGTCGTGATCACGATCTGCTCGGGCGTGCAGCGCACCGAGCGCGACGTGCGCAGGTAGTCGGCCAGCGCCTCGCGCAGCAGCGCGAGCCCGCCGCCGGGTGCGTAGGTCAGCAGGTCCGGGCGCAGGCGCCGCCAGTACTTGTTGTGCAGCCGCGTCCAGACACGCGCCGGAAATCGCGACACATCGGGCACGCCCGGCATGAACGCGCCGCCCTGGCGCTTCGACACGCCGGCGCCCTCGACGAGCCGCGTGCCGCGCGTAGACAGCCGCCGCGTGGACGAAGGCACGACCGCCGGCCCGCCAGCCGGATCGGCCGGCGCGCCGACGATCTCGTCGGGCGCGCTGTCGGCGACGAACGTGCCGCGGCCCGTCGCCGAGTTCACGTAGCCTTCGAGCGCAAGCTGTTCGTAAACCTGCGTGACCGTGTTGCGCGCGATCCCGAGCTCGGCGGCCAGCAGCCGCGACGACGGCACGCGCGTGCCGGCCGGCAGTTCGCGCGACAGGATCGCCTGTTGCAGCAGCCGGTGAAGCTGCCGGTAGATCGGCTGTTCGCCGCCGCGCACGAGGCGCTGCGCCAGCCAGTCCGACAACACGCTCGCGCGCATGATTGGCTCCTGAATATTTATTGAAATGGCTCTGATTGCCGGAGCCAAATGTGATTATAGTCGCCTCCATGGGCCGCCAAGGCGGCCGATTTTCTACTCACCGGGAAGAACATCAAGGAGATGACCGTGAAGAATGCCGATCTGCAGGCCCGCAAGAACGCCGCCACCCCGCGCGGCGTCGGCGTGATGTGCGATTTCTACGCAGCCCGCGCCGAGAACGCGGAGCTGTGGGATGTCGAAGGCCGCCGCTTCATCGATTTCGCCGCCGGCATCGCGGTGCTGAACACGGGCCACCGCCACCCGAAGATCGTCAAGGCGATCGCGGATCAGTTGAACAACTTCACGCACACCGCTTACCAGATCGTCCCGTACGCGTCGTACGTCGAGCTGGCGGAGAAGATCAACGCACGCGCGCCGGGCGACTTCCCGAAGAAGACCGCGTTCTTCACGACCGGCGCCGAAGCCGTCGAGAACGCGATCAAGATCGCGCGTGCGGCGACCGGCCGTCCGGGCGTGATCGCATTCTCGGGCGGCTTCCACGGCCGCACGATGATGGGCATGGCGCTGACCGGCAAGGTCGCGCCGTACAAGCTGAACTTCGGCCCGTTCCCGGGCGACGTGTTCCACGCGCCGTACCCGAACGCCGTGCACGGCGTGACGACCGCCGACTCGATCAAGGCGATCGAGATGCTGTTCAAGGCCGACATCGATCCGAAGCGTGTCGCCGCGATCATCTTCGAACCGGTCCAGGGCGAAGGCGGCTTCAACCCGGCGCCGGCCGAATTCGTGCGCGCGCTGCGCAAGATCTGTAACGAACACGGCATCCTGCTGATCGCCGATGAAGTGCAGACGGGCTTCGCACGCACCGGCAAGCTGTTTGCGATGCAGCACTACGACGTGCTGGCCGACCTGATCACGATGGCGAAGAGCCTCGCCGGCGGCATGCCGCTGTCGGGCGTCGTGGGCCGTGCGGACGTGATGGACGCAGCGGCGCCCGGCGGCCTCGGCGGCACGTACGCGGGCAACCCGCTGGCCGTCGCATCGGCGCACGCGGTGCTCGAAATCATCGACGAAGAGAAGCTGTGCGAGCGCGCGACGCAGCTCGGCGACGTGCTGAAGGCGAAGCTGAATGCGCTGCAGGCCGACGTGCCGCAGATCGCCGACGTGCGCGGCCCGGGCGCGATGATCGCGGTCGAATTCCTGAAGCCGGGTTCGGGCGAGCCGGATGCCGAATTCACGAAGCGCGTGCAGACGCGTGCGCTCGAGCGCGGCCTGCTGCTGCTCGTGTGCGGCGTGTACTCGAACGTCGTGCGCTTCCTGTTCCCGCTGACGATCCCGCAAGCCGTGTTCGACGAAGCGCTCGCGATCCTCGAGGAAGTGCTGAAGGAAACGGTCGGCGTGCCGGCCTGAGTGCCCGTCCACGTCAACTGAATGCGCCGCCGCCGTCGTGAAGACGGCGGCGGCCGTTTTCATCGGTCCTTATCCGTCCTTTTTCGAAGCAGGCGATTCACATGAGCACCGTTCAGGAAACCCTGGCACTGAAAGATCCGTCGCTGTTCCGCCAGCAGGCGTACATCAATGGCGAATGGCAACACGCGGCGACCGGCGAGTCGTTCGACGTCCGCAATCCGGCGACGGGCGGCCTGCTCGGCACCGTGCCGGCGATGGGCACGGCCGAGACGCGTCATGCGATCGAGGCCGCGAACGCCGCATGGCCGGCGTGGCGCAAGAAGACCGCGAAGGAACGCGCGACGATCCTGCGCAAGTGGCACGACCTGATGATGGAAAACGCCGACGACCTCGCGCTGATCCTGACCACCGAGCAAGGCAAGTCGCTGGCCGAAGCGAAGGGCGAGATCGCCTACGCGGCGTCGTTCCTCGAGTGGTTCGCGGAAGAAGGCAAGCGCGTGTACGGCGACACGATCCCGACGCCGGCGAGCGACAAGCGCATCGTCGTGACGAAGGAAGCGATCGGCGTATGCGCGGCGATCACGCCGTGGAACTTCCCGGCGGCGATGATCACGCGCAAGGTCGGCCCGGCGCTCGCCGCGGGCTGCCCGATCGTCGTGAAGCCGGCCGAGGCGACGCCGTTCTCCGCGCTCGCGATGGCCGTGCTGGCCGAGCGCGCGGGCGTGCCGGCCGGCGTGTTCAGCGTCGTCACGGGCGATCCGAAGGCGATCGGCGGCGAGCTGACGTCGAACCCGATCGTGCGCAAGCTGTCGTTCACCGGCTCGACGCCGGTCGGCCGCCTGCTGATGTCGCAATGCGCGGCGACGGTCAAGAAGGTGTCGCTGGAACTCGGCGGCAACGCGCCGTTCATCGTGTTCGACGACGCCGATCTCGATGCGGCCGTGCAGGGCGCGATCGCGTCGAAGTACCGCAACAGCGGCCAGACGTGCGTGTGCACGAACCGCTTCTACGTGCACGAAGCCGTGTACGACCAGTTCGCGCAGAAGCTCGCGGCGGCCGTCGGCCAGTTGAAGGTCGGCCGCGGCACGGAGCCGGGCGTCACGCAGGGCCCGCTGATCAACGAAGCCGCCGTGCTGAAGGTCGAGGCGCACATCGAGGACGCGCTCGCGAAGGGCGCGACCGTCGTGACGGGCGGCAAGCGCCACGCGCTCGGCCACGGCTTCTTCGAGCCGACCGTGCTGACGGGCGTCACGCCGGCGATGAAGGTCGCGAAGGAAGAGACGTTCGGGCCGCTCGCGCCGCTGTTCAAGTTCGGCAGCGACGACGAGGTGATCCGTCTCGCGAACGACACCGAGTTCGGCCTCGCCGCCTACTTCTACAGCCGCGACATCGGCCGCGTGTGGAAGGTGGCCGAGGCGCTCGAATACGGGATGGTCGGCGTGAACACGGGCCTGATCTCGAACGAAGTCGCGCCGTTCGGCGGCGTCAAGCAATCGGGCCTCGGCCGCGAAGGCTCGCACTACGGCATCGACGACTACGTCGTGATCAAGTACCTCTGCCTCGCCGTCTGACGGTTCGGGGCCTGCCGCTTTCGGCGACAGGCCCTGGCCGCCCGGCCGGAACCGGGCGGCCCGACGCGGGCCGGTACCCCTCTCCGTCGCGCCCGCGTCACCCTTCCTCTCGTTCCGCGATCAGCGGAATACGTTCACCGCCTCCACCAAACGCGTCGCCTGCTGCTTCAGGCTTTCCGACGCCGCCGTGCTCTGCTCGACGAGCGCCGCGTTCTGCTGCGTGATGTTGTCCAGGTGCACGACCGCCTGGTCGACCTGCGCGACGCCCGTGCTCTGCTCGGCCGTCGACGAACTGATCTCCGCGATCAGATCCGACACGCGCTTCACCTGCGTGACGATGTCCTCCATCGTCTTGCCCGCGCCGTCGACGATCCGCGCGCCCGATTCGACACGCTCGACGCTCGCACCGATCAGCGTCTTGATCTCCTTCGCCGCGTTCGCGCTGCGCTGCGCGAGCGCCCGTACTTCGCCCGCCACCACCGCGAAGCCGCGCCCCTGATCGCCCGCCCGCGCGGCCTCGACGGCTGCGTTCAGCGCGAGAATGTTGGTCTGGAACGCGATGCCGTCGATCACGCCGATGATGTCCGCGATCTTGCGCGAGCTGGCGGTGATGTCGTTCATCGTCGCGACGACTTCGCTCACCGCCTGCCCGCCGCGCCCGGCCGCCTCGCTCGCGGAAACCGACAATTGATTCGCCTGCAGCGCCGTCTCCGCATTGCTCGACACGGTGGCCGTCATCTCGGCCATCGACGCGGCCGTCTGCTGCACGCTCGTCGACGCCTGCTCGGTACGTGCGCTCAGGTCGTTGTTGCCCTGCGCGATCTCGTTGCTCGCGCGCTGCACGTTCAGCACCTGCTCGCTGACGTCGTCGACGAGCCAGCGGAACATCAGCCCGAGCTGGTTGATCGTGCGCAGCGTCATGCCGATCTCGTCGACGCGGTTCATCCGCACGCCGCTGCGGCTTTCGCCGGTCGCCACGCGCAACGCCTCGTCGCGCAGTTCCCGCAGCGGCCGCACGATCTGTGCGTCGAGCCACAGCCCGGCCGCCGCCGTCACGCCGACCGCCGCACCGGCAAATGCCGCGAGCGCCCCGCCGGTCAACCCGCCCGCCCAGCCGGCGCCGATGACGGCCGGCGCCAGCACGCACAGCGTCGATACCAGCCGGGCTCGCACCGACATCGTTTGGAACAGCGACGCCACACGCAGTGCGCCCGTGCGAACGATCAATCCCTTGTGGAACCGGCGGCTGCCGGCCTTGCCTTCGCGGAAATCGCGATACAGCGCCTCGGCGGCCGCGATCTCGTCGCGCGTCGCCTTCGTGCGCACCGACATGTAGCCTTTCGGCTGCCCGTTGCGCATCACCGGAATCGCGTTCGCACGCACCCAGTAGTGATCGCCGTTCTTGCGGCGGTTCTTCACGAGCGCGGTCCACGGCTCGCCGCCCTGGAGCGTCGCCCACATGTCGGCGAACGCCTCTTTCGGCATGTCCGGATGCCGCACCACGTTGTGCGGCTGACCTTCGATCTCCTCGGGAGAAAAGCCGCTGACCTGAATGAATGCCGCGTTCGCGTACGTGACGTAGCTGTCGGCATCGGTCGTCGACATCAGCGTCGCATCGTCGGCAAATTCGAATTCGCGTTGCGTGACGGGCTGGTTGTTGCGCATGGTGTGGAGCTCCGGGTGGCGGATCTTGCGTCCGCTCGTCGATTGATTCGAGACCCCGCGCATGACGATCGAGTCGCATGCGTGTAAGTCGACTCCTGCGCTTTCGGCAAATTCGGCGAAAACATTATGCCGAATCCGGATAAATATGCATTAAACATGCATCATCGTGTTTTTGCCGAACAATATGTTCATGGATAAACGAATTGCCTTGTCGGGCAACGGTTTGCCGGCGATTCGTCTGATCATTCGACCTCGTGCATCCGGTCTGATTCAACGTGCGCCGGTAAAATCGGAAATACGAATATTTCTCGTTTTCCGCCATTCGATTCAATCCAAAAATCCGAATGAACGCTGTGCGCGACACGCCGGATTCATCGATCGAACCCGCACGTCGCGCACGCTTTTACGCCGTCACCTGAACACGTTCACCGCATCCACGAGCCGCGTCGCCTGCTGCTTCAGGCTCTCCGACGCCGCCGTGCTCTGCTCGACCAACGCCGCGTTCTGCTGCGTGATGTTGTCCAGATGCACGACCGCCTGGTCGACCTGCGCGACGCCCGTGCTCTGCTCGGCCGTCGACGAACTGATCTCCGCGATCAGATCCGACACGCGCTTCACCTGCGTGACGATGTCCTCCATCGTCTTGCCCGCGCCGTCGACGATCCGCGCGCCCGATTCGACGCGCTCGACACTCGCGCCGATCAGCGTCTTGATCTCCTTCGCCGCGTTCGCGCTGCGCTGCGCGAGCGCGCGCACCTCGCCCGCCACCACCGCGAAGCCGCGCCCCTGTTCGCCTGCGCGTGCGGCCTCGACGGCCGCGTTCAGCGCGAGAATGTTGGTCTGGAACGCGATGCCGTCGATCACGCCAATGATGTCCGCGATCTTGCGCGAGCTGGCGGTGATGTCGTTCATCGTCGCGACGACTTCGCTCACCGCCTGCCCGCCGCGCCCGGCCGCCTCGCTCGCGGAAACCGACAACTGATTCGCCTGCAGCGCCGTTTCCGCATTGCTCGACACGGTGGCCGTCATCTCGGCCATCGACGCGGCCGTCTGCTGCACGCTCGATGCGGCCTGCTCGGTACGCGCGCTCAGGTCGCTGTTGCCCTGCGCGATCTCGTTGCTCGCGCGCTGCACGTTCAGCACCTGCTCGCTGACGTCGTCGACGAGCCAGCGAAACATCAGCCCGAGCTGGTTGATCGTGCGCAGCGTCATGCCGATCTCGTCGACACGGTTCATTCGCACGCCGCGCCGGCTTTCACCGGTCGCGACGTTCAGCGCCTGCTCGTGCAGCCGCTTCAGCGGTTGCACGATCTGCGCGTCGAGCCACCAGCCGGCCGCGGCCGCCACGCCGGCCGTCACGCCGGCAAACGCCGCGAGCCCGCCGCCGGTCAACCCGCCCGCCCAGCCAGCGCCGACGACCGTCGGCGCCAGCACGCACAGTGCCGAATGAACGCGCGCACGCACCGACATCGTCTGCGCGAGCGACGCGACACGCAGCAGCCCGGTGCGGATCACGAGCCCCTTGTGGAACCGGCGCCGGCCGGCCTTGCCTTCACGAAACGCGCGATACAGCGCGTCCGCGGCTTCGCGCTCGTCGTGCGGCGCCTTCGTGCGCACCGACATGTAGCCGTGCGGCGCGCCGTCGCGCATCACCGGAATCGCGTTCGCGCGCACCCAGTAGTGGTCGCCGTTCTTGCGGCGGTTCTTCACGAGCGCAGTCCACGGCTCGCCGGCCTGAAGCGTCGCCCACATGTCGGCGAACGCTTCCTTCGGCATGTCCGGGTGACGCACCACGTTGTGCGGCTGGCCGACGAGTTCCTCGTTCGAGAAACCGCTTACCTGCGCGAACGTCGTGTTCGCGTAAGTGATGATGCTGTCGGCATCGGTCGTCGACATCAGCGTGACGTCGTCGGGAAAATCGAATTCCTGTTGGGTAACGGGCTGGTTGTTGCGCATGCAAGGCTCCGAAAGGCGGATCTATCGTCCGCGCCGCGCTGAATTCGCGCTCAGTAGCCGAAAAACGGTTGATCGCTTTACGACACTCTCGTCCTTACTGTCGGCAATTCACCGGAAAACCTTAATCCCGATGCGCATAAAATAGGCAATCGGGCGATTGCCATGATTTCGATCAAATAATCCGGCGATAATCGCCACGCTCGTTTATTTGTCTGTCTCGGAGCGCCGTACGGTTTGACAATGCGTGCGGCCGTTGCAAGTGGCGAAACGATCGGCCTATCCTGCTCCATTCCACCTGAATTCGAATTCTGATGAAAAAGGCATTGCATGAAGTGAATCGGCTGTCCTCGAATACGACGACGGTCGAGCATGACAGCCATACCGGCGATCAGGCCGCGTTTCTCCGCAACGGCGACGCCGCGCGGTTTCCGCAAGAACACGAACCGGACGGCCACCGGATGCTGCCGCCCGAAGGCATGCCGCGCCTGCCGGTGATGTACGCAATCGCCGCGCACCGGGTGGCAGCATGACCCGCCGCACCGCCGCCGAGCGCGACGCGCTGTCGGCCCGCCCGCTGGCCCGCGACGACGTGCCGCTCGTGTGGACCATCGACCGGCGCGAAATCATCGAACACCTGTACGTGCTGCGCGACGGCGCGCTGCATCTCGTGCCCGAGTTCTACGACGTGGCCGGCTGGCCCGACGGCGAAGCCGATCACTACACGCCGATCCTGCTCGACTGCCACGACCGCGGCGGCTGGTTTCTCGGCAGGTTCGACGGCACGCGGCTCGTCGCGGCCGTCGTCGTCGACAGCCGGCCGCTGGGCCCGCAGCGCGACATGCTTCAGTTGAAGTTCCTGCACGTGAGCCTCGATTGGCGCGGTTGCGGACTCGGCGAACAGCTCTATCGCGCGGCGCAGATGCAGGCACGTGCAATGGGTGCCGAGCGCCTGTATGTGTCGGCCACGCCGTCGCGGCGCACGATCGACTTCTACCTGCGGCTCGGCTTCACGGTCAGCACGGCGCCCGATCCCGAGCTTTACGCGCTCGAGCCCGAGGACATTCACCTCGAAGGGCCGACGACCTGACGGCCCGGTACGCGGATAGCGGCGCGTCTGCCGCGACTGTCGCAGGCCGATTAACGACGAAAGCGACGACGGGCGGCACGAGACAACTCGTGCCGCCCGTCATGGCGGAAACAGCGCGTCGGTGGAGCGGCGCGTACGCGGCCGCTTCACCGCATCGCGCCGGTCAGACGCGTTCGATCGCGATCGCGATGCCCTGGCCGACGCCGATGCACATCGTGCACAGCGCGAAGCGGCCGTTCGTGCGATGCAGCTGGTACATCGCGGTCGTCACGAGGCGCGCGCCCGATGCGCCGAGCGGATGGCCGAGCGCGATCGCGCCGCCGTTCGGGTTCACGCGCGGATCGTCGTCGGCGACGCCGAGCATGCGCAGCACCGCGAGGCCCTGCGACGCGAACGCTTCGTTCAGTTCGATCACGTCGAACTGGTCGATCGTCATCCCGAGCCGCGCGAGCAGCTTCTGCGTGGCCGGCGCGGGGCCGATGCCCATCACGCGCGGCGCGACGCCGGCCGTCGCGATCCCCAGCACGCGGGCGCGCGGCGTCAGGCCGAAGCGCTTCGCGGTTACCTCGTTCGCCAGCAGCAGCGCGGCGGCGCCGTCGTTGACGCCCGATGCGTTGCCGGCCGTGACCGAGCCGTCCGGGCGCACGACGCCCTTCAGCTTCGCGAGCGCTTCGAGCGACGTTTCGCGCGGATGCTCGTCGCGCGACACGACCACCGGATCGCCCTTCTTCTGCGCAATCGTGACCGACACGATTTCTTCAGCCAGCGTGCCGTCCTGCTGCGCGCGCGCCGCCTTCTGCTGGCTGCGCAGCGCGAACAGGTCCTGATCCGCGCGGCTGACGTTGTAGTCGACCGCGACGTTCTCGGCGGTTTCCGGCATCGAATCGACACCGTGCAGCTGTTTCATCAACGGATTGACGAAGCGCCAGCCGATCGTCGTGTCGTGGATGTCGGCCTGCCGCGCGAACGCGCTCGCGGCCTTGCCCATCACGAACGGCGCGCGCGTCATGCTCTCGACGCCGCCCGCGACCATCAGCGCGGCTTCGCCCGACTTGATCGCACGCGCGGCCACGCCGACCGCATCCATCCCCGAACCGCACAGGCGGTTGATCGTCGAACCCGGCACGCCCTGCGGCAGGCCCGCGAGCAGCAGCGACATGCGCGCGACGTTGCGGTTGTCCTCGCCGGCCTGGTTCGCGCAGCCGTAGATCACGTCGTCGATCGCCGTCCAGTCGACGTCGCGATTGCGCTCGACGAGCGCCTTGAGCGGCACCGCGCCCAGATCGTCGGCGCGCACGCCCGACAGTGCACCGCCGTAACGCCCGATCGGCGTACGGATCGCATCACACAGAAAAGCTTCGGTCATCAGTGTCTCCGGTCCCGTGAAAGGCTGGGAAATGAACAGGGCGCGCCCCTTGCATTGCCCGCCGGGATGCGCTTAAATGTTCTATATACGAACATAAGATCGTGTATCGAACGTTCAACGCATCATAGGGAGTGCGGGGATGCCCTGTCAAGCGCGCGGCGCGCCGGGCGGTTGGCGTGTCGGGCCCCATGCGCTATCTTCTCGGCTGCACGACATTCCAGGCCCTCATGACAACCGACGATATTCAGACGAAACCCGGCGATTCCTATGTACAGTCGTTCGCGCGCGGCCTCGCGGTGATCCGCGCGTTCGACGCGGCGCGCCCGGAGCAGACGCTCACCGAGGTCGCGTCGGCCACCGGCCTCACGCGCGCGGGCGCGCGCCGGATCCTGCTCACGCTGCAGACGCTCGGCTACGTCGAGGCCGACGGCCGGCTGTTCCGGCTCACGCCGAAGATCCTCGAGCTCGGCTTCGCGTACCTGACGTCGATGCCGTTCTGGAATCTCGCCGATCCGGTGATGGAGCAACTGTCGGAACAGATCCACGAAAGCTGCTCGGCCGCGGTACTCGACCGCACCGAGATCGTCTACGTGCTGCGCGTGCCGACCCGCAAGATCATGACGATCAACCTGTCGATCGGCAGCCGGCTGCCCGCGTACTGCACGTCGATGGGCCGCGTGCTGCTGTCCGCGCTCGACGACGCGGCGCTCGACGAAACGCTCGCGCAGAGCGGCATCCGCGCGCACACGCCGCGCACGATCACCGACATCGGCGAACTGAAGGCGACGATCGCGCAGGTGCGCCAGCAGGGCTGGGCCGTGGTCGATCAGGAACTCGAGGTGGGGCTGATGTCGCTGTCCGCGCCGATCCGCAACCGGCGCGGGCAGATCATCGCCGCGATGAACATCAGCGGCAACGCGCAGCGGCATACCGCGAAGCAGATGGTGAAGGAGTTTCTCGGCCCGCTGCAGCAGGCCGCGCAGACGGTATCGGAACTAGTGGCGCGGCGGGGGTGAGCGCGGGCGCGGAACACATCAGTCCGTATTCCGCGCTGCGCTGCGGGGCCTGATTTGCAACCGTGCCCGTTGCATCGCTTGCTGCAGCCGTTCGGTCAGCACCGCACGCGGCGGCAAAGCCGTCAGATACTCCGCCACGTGGATGCCGGACTTATCCAGTTCCAGCAGCTCGATCTGCTCTGATTTTTTTCCGGTGCAGAGAATGATTCCAAGGGGTGGCGCTTCATCAGCCTCCCGCTCGTGTCTGTCGAGCCAGCGCAGATACAGCTCCATCTGCCCCTTGTACGCGGCCTTGAACTCACCGACCTTCAACTCTACAGCGACCAGCCGCCGCAGCTTCCGGTTGTAGAACAGCAAGTCGAGATGGAAATCCTCGTCGTCGATCTGGATGCGCTTTTGCCTCGCGACGAACGTGAAGCCGGCACCCAGCTCCAGCAGAAAGGCTTCCATTTCGCGAATGATCGCGGTCTCCAGGTCGCCTTCCTGCCAGGTGTCGCGCAAACCCAGGAAATCGAGAATATATGGATCGCGCATGATGAGGCTGGGTGACATGCGTTGTGCATCCCGCATCGTTGCCAGCTCCGTGGCGATCAGCGCATCCGGCTTCCGTGAAAGCGCGGTGCGCTCGTACAACATCGAGTCGATACGCTCGCGCAGCGTCCTGACGCTCCAGCGTTCCACATTGGCCATCTGCGCATAGTAGTCACGTTGACGCGGGTCTTTCAGCGGAATCAACGCAATGAAATGTGTCCAGCTCAATTGTCGTATCAGCGATACGACAATCCGCTCGTCCGGAAAGGTCACGGCAAACTGCACCATGCGGCGAAGATTCTTCACGGCGAAGCCGCCGCCGTAATCTTTCGTCAACTGCGCCGCAAGCGTGGGAAGCACTTCCTCACCATAGTCGGCCCGTTTGCCCGCAAGGACTTCGACATGAACGAGCCGGCCAATGCGCCAATAAAGCATCGTCAGCTCGCTATTCACCGCGGATGCGGCGCGCTGCCGCGCCGCTTCGATCAAGGCGCGGATGTTCCCCAACAGGGTTCGTGTCGCGACGGGCGATGCGACGACAACCTTACGTCGGATCATGTTGTTGCCTCCTATGCGCCGCGGCCGCAATCGTCCGGTATCCGCTCGCGTGCTCCTCGAGGGCGCCGACATCGGCCCGCTGCCGAACCGTCGTCGCAGTGAAATAAAAAAACGGGCGACACAGGCCGCCCGCGAAAACTCCAATCGCTCTGCAACATCCTTCTTGCAAAACACGGAGCGAACTCCGCGTCGCTCAATTTACGGGCGCGCGCGCGTCCGATCAATTTGACGGGAACGAAATTGCGCTCCGAATCCGTCGGACACGGCGTCGTCACGCCCCCAGCAGCATCCCCTTTCGCACCGGCACCGTGCCCGTCACGCGCCCGAGCGGCGCGCCGGCCGTCACGAAGCGGATCGCGCGCCGCATGTAGAACACGCCGTCGGTCGCGCTCGAGATCGTCGTGACCGCATCCGTCAGCGGATCGACGATGTCGAACAGCGGATCGCCGGCGCGGATCATCGCGCCGATCGGCGCACGGTGCACGAGAATCCCGCTCACCGGCGCGTAAAACTGCTCGCTGCCCGCGAGCGGCGTGGCCGGCGCGGCCAGCGGCGGCAGCGGCGCGCGTTCGCCGCGCACCGCGCCGCACCAGACGAGATAGTCGACGAGCGCGCCGGCGTCGCGGCCCGCGTAGTCGTACGTCACGTCGCGCTGGCCGCGACACTCGACCGTCACGGCCACGGTACCCGTCGCCATCGGCGTGCCGGACGGCAAATGCGCGCGCAACCGTGACCACAACAGATGATGCGCGTCGTCGAACGCATTCCCGCCCGAATCCTCCGCGAGCAGCGACACCTCCGCGCCGAGATAACGCGCGAGCGGCTCCACGTCCGGCCACGCGGTGTCGCTCGTGTACACGTGCATCACCGCTTCGAGCGAGCAATGCAGGTCGATCACGACGTCGGCGTCGTGCGACAGCGTCAGCAGCGCAAGCTGCAGCGCATCGAATTCGGTGCGCGGCGCGATTTCATCGAGCGCCGCGCCGACGCATTCGCGCACGATCGCGCGATTGCGCACGCCGTCGTCGCCCAGCCGGTCGCGCGCACGCGCGGCGATCTCCGCGAGCGGCAGGAAGCCGCGATTGAAGTTGCGCCCGCTCGCGAGATCGAACCGGCCGATGAACTGCCCGAGCAGATGATGATTGAGGCCGACCGGGTTGGCCACCGGCACGAGCACGATTTCGGCCGCGAGCCGGCCTTCGGCGTCGAGTTGCGCGAGGCGCTGCTTGAGCATGACCGCGGCAAGCATCGCGGGCGTCTCGTCCGCGTGCAGCGCGGCCTGCAGGTAGATCTTGCGGCCGCAGTCGGCCGGCCCGAAATGAAAGCTCGTCAGCGTGCGCTGCGTGCCGATCGACGGCGACAGGAGCGGCGTGGTGCGAATCTGCATCGATGATCCTGAACCGATGAAAAGGGGAATCGGGAGAACGAGCCAGCGCGACGCTCGGTCGCCGTACGGGTTGAAATCGAAATACTGCTCCGCGATCCAGCGATGCGCGGGCGGTAGGCGCGCATGGCCGCGCCGCCACCCGCATCGCGCGTCAGTCCAGCGATTCGCGCGCCGTCTCGCGCAGCATCGCGACCGCGATCAGCGACAGCACCACGCATGCGGCCACGTAGCCGGCCGGTGCGAGCTTGCTGCCGGTCGTCTTCACGAGCCACGTCGCGATCAGTTGCGCGGTGCCGCCGAAGATCGTCACCGCGAGCGCATACGCGATCGAGATGCCCGTCGCGCGCACGTGGCGCGGCAGCGACTCGCACATCAGCGCCATTTCCGACGCCGAGCCGAGCGAATAGAACAACAGCATCAGCGCGGTCAGCGGCAGGATCACCGACAGCGTCGGATGATGGTTCATCAGCCAGAACGCCGGGAACAGCAGCGCGACCAGCACGCCGCGGCCGACGAAGATCGGCAGGCGCCGGCTGCCGAGCTTGTCCGACAGCCAGCCGAACAGCGGGCACGTGACCAGCATCACGCAGCCCGACGCGACGCCGACGAACATCGACAGCTTCATCGGCAGACCGAGCGTATGAATCGCGTAGGTCGGCATGTAGAAGGTCAGGATGTAGGTCGACACCGTGCCGCCCATTACCGTGAGCATCAGCAGCACCACCGTGCGCGTGTGCTTCGAGAACAGTTCGTGCAGCACGCCGCGCTCGATGCCGTGATGACGGTCGCCGGGCGCGTCGTCCGCGAGCCGGCGGCGCAAGAACATCCCGACCGGCGCGATCAGCACGCCGACGAGGAACGGCAGCCGCCAGCCCCAGCTTTCCAGCGCGTCCTTCGTCATCGTGTTCGACAGCAGCGCCGCGAACCCGGAGCCCATCAGCGCGGCGCCGCCCTGCGTCGCGAGCTGCCAGCTCGCGCGGAACCCGCGGCGCGACGTGCCGCCCTGTTCGAGCAGCGTCGACGTCGCCGCGCCGAATTCGCCGCCCTGCGAGAAGCCCTGCAACAGCCGCGCGAACACGACGAGCAACGGCGCGGCCACGCCCACTTGCGCATGGGTCGGCGCGATCGCGATCAGCCCGGTGCCGAGCGCCATCAGCATGATCGTCAGGTTCAGCGCGGCCTTGCGCCCCTTGCGGTCCGCGTAGACGCCGAGCACGACGCTGCCGAGCGGCCGCGTGAAGAAGCCGGCGGCGAAGGTCGCGACCGACAGCAGCAGCGACGTGGTCGGGTCGCTCGACGGGAAGAACAGCTTGCCGATCAGCACCGCGAAGAAGCCGTACACGGTGAAGTCGAAGAATTCCAGCCAGTTGCCGATCACGGCCGCGGCGATCGCGCCGCGTCGCGTGACGGCAGGCGCGCCGCGCGCATCGCCTTCGACGGCGCCCGTCGACGCGGGGTGCAGCGCGAGATGGTCTTTCTGCATCGCTATCCTCTCCTGTCAAAGCAGCCGGAAGCGCCGGCCGCACGCCGCCGCCGCGATCACTGCCCGAGGTAACGCTCGACGAGGCGCGTCCAGAACGCCGCGCCGATCGGCAGGTTGCGATCGTTGAAGTCGTATTTCGGGTTGTGCACCATGCAGCCGTCCTCGCCTTCGCCGTTGCCGAGCCGCACGAACGAGCCCGGCCGCTGCTGCAGCATGAACGCGAAATCCTCGCTGCCCATCAGCAGGTCGGTCTGCTCGACCACGTGCGCATCGCCGACGAGTTCGCGTGCGACCTGAGCCGCGAAGTCGGTTTCGGCATCCGAATTAATGACGACCGGATAGCCTTCGATGTATTCGACGTTCGCGGTCGCGCCGTAACTCGCGGCCTGCGTTTCGGCCAGCTCGGTGATGCGGCGCTTGAGCAGCGCGCGCACTTCCGGGCTGAACGAACGCACGCTGAGTTCGAGGCGCGCGCCGTTCGGAATCACGTTGTTCGCGGTGCCCGCGTGCATCGAGCCGACCGTGACGACCGCCGGCTGCGACGGGTCGACGTTGCGCGCGACGATCGTCTGCAGCGCCATCACGATGCTCGCCGCGACGACGACCGGATCGACCGTCAGGTGCGGCCGCGCCGCATGGCCGCCGACGCCTTCGATCGTGATGATCGCCTTGTCGCCCGCCGACATGAACGGGCCGCGCCGCGTGAGAAACACGCCCGGCGCCGCGCCCGGATGGTTGTGCATGCCGAACACGGCGTCGCACGGGAAGCGCTCGAACAGGCCGTCGTCGATCATCTTCTTCGCGCCGCTGTCGACGCCGTGCTCCTCAGCCGGCTGGAAATACAGGTGTACGGTGCCGGAGAAGTTGCGCGTCTTCGCGAGATGCTGCGCGGCGCCGAGCAGCATCGTCGTATGGCCGTCGTGGCCGCATGCGTGCATCTTGCCGTGCGTGCCGCTCGCATACGGCAGGCCGGTCGCCTCGACGATCGGCAGCGCATCCATGTCCGCGCGAATGCCGATGCTGCGCGCGCCGTCGCCCACGCGCAGCGTGCCGACGACGCCCGTCTTGCCGACGCCGCGCGTCACCTGCCAGCCCCATTGCTCGAGCTTGTCCGCGACGAGCGCGGCCGTGTCGTGCTCTTCGTATGCGAGTTCCGGATGGTGATGGATGTGGTGACGGATCTCGCGCAGCCCGCCGGCGGCGGGCATCAGATCCTCGACTTCGGTGAATCGGGTATCGGTGGTCATCAAGGGGCTCCTGCCGTTCGTCTGCGCACGCCGGGCGAGGCGTGCGGGAAAGCGAGCCACTATATCGAGCCGATATCGGTTCAATAAGATGCGGAATTTTTCACCGTGATAACGTTTTTTAATCAGGGTTAACGCGGCCTGACGGGTCACAACCGTGGCTTTCGGTCAGATACGGGTACGGCTTTCGATTAGATCCGGCTATGGCTTCCTCACGCATCGCTGAAACGCCCGTAACCGAAATCCCGTCCGAACGAAGCTTGCCCAAGTCTCGTAGACATCAACGATTCTCTTCCGCTTCGTGGAGCGCCGACGCAAGGATCATCGCGTCGGCATTGAGCGGCCTTGGGCGGCCACGGGGCTGATAGACGGCGTCACCGGGCAGGACCGGCCGGCCGCTGATCGCACACACCGCGCTGGTGCGAGCGCGAGTTGCATGCCACGCCTGATCGCCATACGAACAATGCGTCGAATCGTGCCATGCCATCGTTACCGCTGTCGCGCTCACGCGGTCGACGAACCTCACCGAGACAGTCCGCCGCTCCGCGGCGGTCGTCCGCAGGCGCAACCGACGTTCCGTCCGGTGTGCACACAACGACTCGCTCGAAGACGCGAACGATCGCGCATCGTCGCTTCGGCACAATTGGAGAAGCAGACCCAGCGTCTGCTTTCATGGATCCACCGCCATCACGTCAGTCGCGGAATTCATCGTTATCCTCGTTGCGTCGGTACGTTGACTTGTTTTTCTCCCGGCGCGCGCCGCACAAGGCGCGCGATTCGAGCAGCAGCAGCCGTGCACGCACGATGCGCCTACGCATCAGATATTCATGAGGCCGCGAGCCGTAGAACAAAAATGAAACTGTCACCGTTTGCGAGGTAAAGATGTCGCCTCGAGGCCCGGCGCCGGCGGTAAGCAGCCATCTTTGTAGCTCGCCAATGCGTCACCTCGCAACGCTCGTCTTCGTTCAGCACGAGTTCCGCCTTCGGTCGTCCCGTCGCCATGTTAACGTCCCACGTTCCGTTGACGTCAACATACTGCGTCAACATGGGCCAGTTACCGACGGAACGGGACGCTGGCATTTGACGACCGTGGCGCCGGCCCTTCCACCGCGTGCCACAGCGCAGAACGTATCGCAATCGCTTCAAGCCTCGCCCGTCGACGCGACCAACATGTCGATCAAGGTGCGGGACGCGGCCGACAGGCGGCGATGCGGTGCGTACACGACTGAAAACGGCCGTGTGCGCCCGCGCAGATGGGGCAATACCTCGACGAGATTTCCGGCCCGGATCCGATCCTGGACGATGAAGTCATAGGTCTGGCAGATACCGGCGCCACTCTGCGCCATCGACACGACACCGAGCACGTCGTCGGACACCGCGACATTCGAAGCCGGCAGCCAATCGATGTCGCGATCGCCGTCACGGAATACCCAGGGCGCGATACGGCCGCTGCTGGGCAGCATGAACGGCAAACAAAGATGGTGCTCCAGGTCGGCCACGTTTCCGGGCGTGCCGGCGTGGGCGACGTACTCGGGCGACGCGACAAGGCATAGCGCCGCATCCTCGAGCTTGCGCGCGACCAGACCGCTGTCCGGCAATTCGCCCAGACGGATCGCCAGGTCGAAACCTTCGGCCACGAGATCCACGTTCCGGTTCGCGATGTTCAACTCCACGCGAACGTGCGGGTGTTCCCGCGTGAAGCGTCGAAGCAGCGGCGGCAGACGATAGTGCCCGTACGTCGTCGGTACGCTCAGCCGGACATGGCCGGTCAACGTACCGCCGTGCCCCTGAATGGCCCGCTCGGCGTCATCGATCAGCAAAAACGCCGCGCGCGATTGCTCCAGATAGAGCCTGCCGTGCTCCGTCAGGCTCAACCGCCGCGTGGAACGACGCAGCAACTGCGTGCCCAGCCGGGCCTCCAGACGTGTGATGGCCCGGCTCAACACGGAAGGCGTGCTCCCCAATGCGACCGCACCGGCAGTCATCGAGCCTTTTTCGACCACCGTCACGAACGCTTCCACGTCACCGAGATGGTCGAATTTACGCGCCATCTTGTCCTCCAAAGAACAAAAGCTTTACTTTCGCGCCAGTTTATCTTCATCGATGAGCCAAATAAAGTGCGTGCGTCGTGACTGCATCGTCGAGTCACCCGTTGAAATCCAGGAGCACAGCATGAATGGCGAACATCGCGAGCGGCAGCATCTGCAGGTTCTATTCGTACTCACGAGCCACGCGAAGAAAGGCTCAACCGGCGAGCCGACCGGTTTCTATCTCGGCGAAGTGACTCATCCGCTGGCTGAACTGCACGCGGCCGGCATTCCCGTCGAATTCGCATCGATTCAGGGCGGCGAACCGCCGGTCGACGGGCTCGACCTGACCGATGAAATCAATGCGCGCTATTGGAACGACCGCGATTTCCGCGACGCGCTCCGCCACACGCAGCGGCTGGGCGACGTCGATGCGTCGAAGTATGCCGCTGTCTTCTTTGCCGGCGGCCACGGCGCGATGTGGGACTTTCCGGGCAATCCCGACGTGCAGAAAGTGACCCGCGACATTCATGACGTGGGTGGCGTGGTCGGCGCGGTGTGTCATGGGCCGGCCGCACTGGTCGACGTGAAGCTCGGCGACGGCACATATTTCGTCGCCGGCAAGAATCTGAGCGCCTTCACGGACGAGGAAGAACGGGCCGTCCAGCTCGATCGCGTTGTGCCGTTCCTGCTCGCGAGCACCTTGAAGCAGCGCGGCGCACTTCACCATCCCGTGCCGAACTGGACCGCCAAGGTCGTCGTCGACGGACGGCTGGTGACGGGCCAGAACCCGCAGTCGGCCGCCGGCGTGGGCGCCGCGATGCGTCATCTGTTGCTCGCCCGTTCACGACAAGCTTGAACCTTCCCGATGGAGAAAACGATGTATTCGATGCGCAAGCTCGCCGTTGCGGCAATGCTCGGCATTGCCGCGTACGGCGCTCATGCGGCCAACGTGCTCGTGGTGTTGTCGGATTCCGATCACCTCGACCTGAAGGATGACAAGGTCTTCGCGACGGGCTTCTACCTGAACGAGCTGATGCAGCCCGTGAAGGCGCTGCTCGATGCCGGCCATCAGGTGACCTTCGCCACGCCGGAGGGCAAGGCGCCGACGCTGGACGTCACGTCGGCCGACAAGATGTACTTCAACGGCGACGAGAACGCGATGCGCGACTATCGGGCCTTGCTGGACCGGCTACAAATCACGTCGCGCACGCATTCCCCGGTGATCAGCCTGTCGCGGGTGGAGCAGATCGGCTACGCGCACTTCGATGCCGTCTATGTTCCCGGCGGCCATGCGCCGATGCAGGACCTGTCGACCAGTGCCGCCGTGGGCAGATTGCTGGCCGACTTTCACGCGCGCGGCAAGACCACGGCGCTCGTTTGCCACGGCCCGATTGCGCTGCTGTCGACGCTGCCCGATGCGCCGGGCTTTGTACGAAAGCTCGCGGCGGGAAACGCGGGCGATGGCGACACGAAATGGATCTACGCCGGCTACCGGATGACGGTGATCAGCAACGCGGAAGAAGAGCAAGCCAAAGGGCTGCTCGGCGGCGGCGCGATGAAGTTCTATCCGCAGACTGCATTGCAGCGCGCGGGTGGAATCTACAGCAGCAACGCGGTGCCGTTTACCGCGCACATGGTCACCGACCGTGAATTGATCACCGGACAGAATCCGGCGTCGGCGCTGGACGTCGCCGGCGAAATGCTGAAGCGGCTCAAGTAGTCATGCCGTGCAATCGACCGGCAATGCCGGTTACTCGATGAGTAAAGGAGAAGCAAACCGTGGATCTGCAACTTGAAGGAAAAACTGCGATCGTCACCGGCGCCACTGCCGGCATCGGCATGGCGATCGCGCGAACGTTGGCCGCGGAAGGCGTCGCGGTCACGATCACGGGGCGGCAACGAGACAAGCTCGACGCAGCCGTCGCGGAGCTCTGCGCTGCCGCGCCGCGCGGCAGCGTACGCGGCGTCGTCGCCGACGTGAGCGGCGACCGAGGCGTCGCGGAGCTGATCGATGCACAGCCGGACACGGATATTCTCGTGAACAATCTCGGCTACTACGAAGCCAAGCCGTTCGCGGAGATCACCGATGACGACTGGCTGCGAATGATCGACGTCAACGTGATGTCGGGTGTCAGGCTGTCGCGTCATTACTTTCCGCGCATGCTCGCGAAGAACTGGGGGCGAGTGATTTTCATGTCCAGCGAAGTCGGCGCCTTCACGCCGCCGGACATGGTGCACTACGGTGTCAGCAAATCGGCTCAACTCGCGGTTTCGCGCGGAATGGCCGAACTGACGAAGGGAACCGGCGTGACCGTCAACAGCGTACTGCCATCCGCCACGCGATCCGAAGGCATCGTCGCATATCTTCGGCAAACCGCGCCACGGCCCGGTATGACCGATGCGGAAATCGAATCGCACTTCTTCGACACGTATCGTCCGAGCTCGCTGATTGCCCGCATGATCGAGGCCGACGAGATTGCCGCGATGGTGGCGTTGCTCGCCAGTCCTCTGGGTGCGGCATCCAATGGCGCCGCGGTGCGCGTCGAGGGCGGCACCTACCGGTCGATTCTCTGAGATGGCACGCGAAGTGCATCGACGCCAGGCGATACCATCGAAGAACAGGCCGATCGGATAAGCGATACGCGGTTTTGGGTTGCCGTCTTTTTCGATGGCGAGCGAAGTCGCCGTCGCAACCCACACCAGAGATCGTCGAAGCGGGTATCAGGTCGAATGGGCCTTGCGTTATGAGCACGACCGCGCGGGCGCTTGCGCCAGCCGCCTTCAAACGTATCCCCCGATCGCGGGGGACATCGTTTTGTTGGCGGCGTCAAGTTTCGCGACATCCTCCCCGCGCTATGCGAATCCGTACAGCTTCGGGGATTGGTGACGAATATCCGTTGCCGCCAGCCCGCGATCACGTCCAGCATGCTTGCATCGTCGGGCTTGTCCGTCTTCTGCGTGGGGTGCGGCCATTCGGTGCCCCAGAGCACGCGCTCCGGCGCCATGTCGATGCCGCCGGCAACGAACCGCCCGGCTCAGCCAATTTCCTTCAACGCCCGCAGCCCGTCCGGCAGCACCGCATCCGGAAACTGCGTCGACAGCGTCGCATCCCGCCACCGCGCCGCCTCTTCCGCGCGCTGCCGCTCCGCCTGCTCGCAGACGAACAGCGCATCGCCGCCGAGCAGCAAGCGCAGCGGCACGTCGTCGCGGCGCGACAGGTCGACGATCAGCGCCGCGATCCGGGCGGGATCGCCGATCTCGTGGCCGCCATACGCGCCGAGCAGGTCGAGGATCTTCCCGACCGACGGTTGATAGTCGGGCAGCAGATCGTCGATGTCGCGCTTCGCCTGCGCGGCCCAGTCGGTGCGCATGCCGCCCGGTTCGAGCGTGCACACGCGCACGCCGAATGGCGCGGCTTCCTTCGCGAGCACGTCGCTGAATCCGCCGACCGCCCACTTCGCGGCTTGATATGCGGACAGTCCGGGCGTCGCCGTACGCCCGCCGACCGACGACACCTGGAAGATGTGCCCCGCGCGCTGCGCGCGCATCGTCGGCAGCACCGCGCGCGTGAGGTTGACCACGCCGAACAGGTTCGTTTCGATCTGGTCGCGGAAGGCTTCGGCGCTCATCTGCTCGAACGGCGCCGTGTGGCCGTAGCCCGCGTTGTTCACCAGCACGTCGATACGGCCGAACGCCGCGCGCGCCGCCGCGACGGCTTGCGCGGCCGCCGCTTCGTCGGTGACGTCGAGTTCGACCGGCAGCAGCCGGTTGCCATACCGTTCGGCCAGATCGGCCAGTCGGGCGGGATCGCGCGCGCCGGCCACCAGCCGGTCCCCCGCTGCCAGCACCGCTTCCGAAATGGCGCGACCGAGGCCGCGTGCGGCCCCCGTTACTAACCAGACTTTCGACATTTTCCACTCCTTGATCGTGATGAAACCATCAAAATGAATGATTACTCACTCATTAATATGGGCGACGCGTCGATCGTTCATGACCTGCGCCGTCCTGCCTGCCCCACCCCGCCGTCGCCGCGGCACATGCCGCCACGACGCCATTCCTCGACTCACACCGCGTGCAACACCGCCCACAACGCGCGAAACCCGGCTTCCCGGTATGCATCGGCGCGCGCCGGATCGCGGGCGATCGACTCCATCGCGGTTTCCGCGATCGACGTAAACAACGCCGAGCAGAACGCATGCGCTTCGTCGCGGCTCAACGCGCCCGACGCGGCGACCTGTTCGCGCAGCAGCGCGCCGATCCCGCCGAAGCCTTCCGAGCCCGCGGCCCGATGCGCATCGTCGATGCGCCCGCTCACGCCCAACTGCCGCAACGCGCGCCGGCCGTCCGGATTCGCGACGCCCCACGACACATAGCCGTTCCACGCATGCCGCACCGCCTGCTCGGCCGGCGCATGATCGGGAAACCCGGTCATCATCGCTTCGCGCATGTCGGCCTTCAGGCTCACGTACAGCGCGTTCAACAACGCATCCTTGGTCTCGAAGTACGTGAACACCGTGCCTTCCGCCACGCCGGCAAGCCGTGCGATGCGCGCGGTGGTCGCGCTCGCGCCGTCCTCGGCGAGCGCGCGCGCGGCAGCCGCGAGGATGGCTTCGTGCTTGTCGGGACTGCGCGGTCGGGCCACGGTCGATTCCTTTAATGAGTGAGTGCTCAATCATAATCGACCCATCATCGGAAATGCAAGCCCCGTTACATCGCGCGAACGCAGACGCAAACCATCAAAACGGTGCACTATTAGCGTTTTGCCGTACCGGCGCCGGCCAACCGGCGCCCGATGCCCTCGACGTTCGTTTCACGTTCACCGTTTCAAACCGCGAACCTCCCATGACGAATCAGCCTTCCCAGACCGCGGCCGACCGGCCCGTCGACATGATCATTTTCGGCGGCGGCGGCGACCTGGCCGCCCGCAAGCTGTTGCCCGCGCTGTACATGGCGCACCTGCACTGCAATCTTCCGCCCGAGACGCGCATCATCGCCGTCGGCCGCCGCGACTGGGGCATCGACGGCTATCGCAAGTTCATGGACGAGCAGTCGCGCCCGTTCATCGACGCGAAGGCGTTCGACGCCGACGCGTGGGCCCGCTTCCTCGACCTGTTCAAGTACGTGCTGATCGACGTGAACACGCCGGACGACTACCAGCGGCTCGCCGAAGCGGCGCGCGGAGAGGCCGTGCGCGTGTTCTACCTGTCGACGTCACCGGAACTGTTCACGACGATCTGCGACAACCTGTCGGCCGCGCACCTCGTCGACGCGCATTCGCGCGTCGTCCTCGAAAAGCCGCTCGGCCACGATCTCGCTTCCGCGAAGGCGATCAACGACGCGGTCGGCAAGCACTTCGAGGAATCGCAGATCTACCGGATCGACCACTATCTCGGCAAGGAAACCGTGCAGAACCTGATGGTGCTGCGCTTCGGCAACCCGATCTTCGGGCCGCTGTGGCAGGCGCCGAACATCCGCAGCGTGCAGATCACGGTCGCGGAAACGGTCGGCGTCGGCAGCCGCGCGGGCTTCTACGACCATACCGGCGCGCTGCGCGACATGGTGCAGAACCACCTGCTGCAGCTGCTGTGCATCGTCGCGATGGAGCCGCCCGTGTCGCTCGACCCGGACGCGGTGCGCGACGAGAAGCTGAAGGTGCTGCGCTCGCTGCGACCGATGTCGCTGTCGGACGTCGCGCGCGACACGGTGCGCGGCCAGTACACGGCCGGCGCGGTCGACGGCCAGCCGGTCAAGGGCTATCTCGAGGAAGACAACGTGCCGGCGGACAGCCGCGCGGAAACCTTCGTCGCGCTGCGCGCGCACATCAACAACTGGCGCTGGGCGAACGTGCCGTTCTTCCTGCGCACCGGCAAGCGGTTGCAGCGCCGCCAGTCGGAAATCGTGATCGAGTTCGCGGACATGCCGTTCTCGATCATCCCGACCGGCCCGCGCAATTACGGCAACCGCCTCGTGATCCAGCTCCAGCCGGAAGAGTCGATCCAGTTGCAGATGCTCGCGAAGGAACCGGGCAGCGGCATGAACATGGTGCCGGTGAGCCTGAATCTCGACCTGCAGCAGGCGATTCCGGAACGGCGCGCGGAAGCGTACGAACGGCTGCTGATCGACGTGATCCGCGGCCGCCTCACGCACTTCATGCGCCGCGACGAGCTCGAAGCCGCGTGGTCGTGGGTCGAGCCGATCCTCGACGGCTGGAAGCAGCTCGGCGACCGGCCGCGCCTGTACACGGCCGGCACGTTCGGGCCCGCGGCCTCGTCGGCGCTGCTCGCGCGCGACGGGATGTCGTGGGCCGAAGAGGCGTAATCGTCGCACGACGGCGTGCCGACGCGCGGCACGCCGGCTCCCGAAGGGCAGCGCCGCCTGCCCTGCGTCGCTACTGCGGCTCCATCCACGCAGCCTTGCGCCGCGCCCGCCCGTCACCGCCGCTGCCGCCGCCCAGCACCTCGATCAGATAGTCGACGAACGACGCGATCCGCGACGAGATCGCGGTATTGCGGTAGTACACCGCGTGAATCGGCTGCTGAACGTCGAGCGTCTGGCGCGCGAGCACCTGCACCAGCCGCCCCGCATCGCGATCCTGCGCGGTCACGAAATCGGACAGGCAGACGACACCCGTGCCCTCCAGCGCAAGCTGCCGCAGCGTTTCGCCGCTCGACGAATACACGTCCGGCTCGATGCGGTACGCCTCGCCGTCCGTGCCGAGGATCGGCCATACGTTCAGCGATTCGGGCTGCGTGAAGCCGAGCAGCGTGTGCTTGTCGAGATCCTCGACCTTGCGCGGCTGGCCATGCGCTTCGATATATGCGGGGCTCGCGAGGATGCGTAGCCGGCTGTTGCCGATGCGCCGGCTGTGCAGCGTCGAATCCTTCAGCCGGCCGATCCGGACCGCGACGTCGGTGCGCCGCTCCAGCAGATCGGTGATGCCCTCGTTGCTGTTCAGTTCCAGTTCGACCTTCGGGAAGCGCTCGCGGTAGCCGCGCACGAGCGGCACGATCACGTGCAGCATGAACGGCGTCGCGGCGTCGACGCGCAGGCGCCCGGACGGCATCTCGCGCCGCGCGAGCATCTGCTCCTCCGCGTTCTCGACCGATTCGATGATCGCGCGCGCGTCCTGCAGGAACGCGCGCCCTTCCTCGGTCAGTTCGAGCCGGCGCGTGGTCCGGCGCAGCAGCGTGGTCTTGAGCTTTTCCTCGAGCCGCGCGAGCGTGCGGCTCGTCGCCGACACGGTGAGGTCGAGCTGCTGGGCGGCCGCCGTGATCGAACCGGTATCGACCACGGCGGTAAAGGCCTGGAGTTCGTCGAGGGTGGTCTTCATTGTTGAGTTGAAATCAAAACAATTTGGTTTATAGACGAGTTTTTCAGCAAAAGTAAAGCCGGCACACTGCGATCCATTCCTACTGAAACCCGGATCCCGTCATGCCACTCGCGTTGCTTGCGCTGACCATCAGCGCCTTTGCCATCGGCACCACCGAATTCGTGATCGTCGGGCTGATCCCGACGATCGGCGCCGACCTCGGCGTCAGCCTGCCGTCCGCCGGCCTGCTCGTCAGCCTGTACGCGCTGGCCGTCGCCATCGGCGCGCCGCTGCTCACCGCGCTCACCGGCCGCGTGCCGCGCAAGGCGCTGCTCGCCGGGCTGATGGCGCTCTTCACCGTCGGCAACCTCGTCGCATGGCAGGCGCCCGGCTACGAATCGCTGATCGTCGCACGCGTGCTCACCGGCCTCGCGCACGGCGTGTTCTTCTCGGTCGGCTCGATCATCGCGACCACGCTCGTGCCGAAGGAGAAGGCCGCGAGCGCGATCGCGACGATGTTCAGCGGCATGACCGTCGCGTTCGTCGCCGGCATTCCGCTCGGCACCTTCATCGGCCAGCACTTCGGCTGGCGCGCGACGTTCCTGATCGTCGCGCTGTTCGGCCTCGTCGCATTCGTCGGCGCAGTCGCCTTCGTGCCGCGCGCGCTGCCGCAGACGCCGCCGGCCCCCCTCGCCCGCCAGTTGCGCGTGCTGGCCCAGCCGCGCCTGCTGCTCGTCTATGCGATGACGGCGGTCGGTTACGGCGGCTCGCTGATCGCATTCACCTATATGGCGCCGCTGCTCGAACAGATCGCCGGCTTCACGCCGTCGCAGGTCAGCCTCGTGCTGGTCGGCTACGGCGTATCGGTCGCGGTCGGCAACGTGTGGGGCGGCAAGCTCGCGGACGCCGTCGGCCCCGTGAAGGCGCTCAAGCGGATCTTCCTGCTGCTCGCGATCGTGCTGCTCGCGCTGACCTTCACGATCCACGTGAAATGGCTCGCGGTGCTGACGATGCTCGCGTGGGGCGCCGTGGCGTTCGGCAACGTGCCGGGGCTGCAGGTGTACGTCGTCAAGCAGGCGCGCCACTTCGCGCCGGACGCCGCCGACGTCGCATCGGGTTTCAACATCGCCGCCTTCAACCTCGGCGTGGCCGGCGGCTCGTCGCTCGGCGGCCTGATCGTCGCGAACGTCGGCCTCGGCCACACCCCGTGGATCGCCGCCGTCGTCACGCTCGGCGCGTTTGCACTCACCGCGTTGAGCGGCCGTCTCGACCGCCGCCACGGGCTGCCGGAACGCACGGCCGAACCCGTCGAACTCGCGCACTGAACGTCACCTTTTCACAGGAGCCACCAGCATGAACGCATCGACCCAACGTCCGCCGTTCGCCGGCAAGACATTCGAAGTCCGCTACGACGGCCTCACCGCGCTCAACGCGTACGACGAGGACGGCCTTCATATGCGCTACGAGATCACCGAAGGCCCGTATGCGGGCGCGAAAGGTGAAGTCGAATACACGTGGCAGCGCGTGGCCGGCGAGACCTACGCGATCTCGTGGCAGGAAGCCGATCGCGCCACCGTCGTGCATGTCGACGACTTCGCCGCCGGCACGTCGCGCTCGTTCTTCACCGCGGCGTCGCTCGACTTCTACCGGCTCGACGGCAGCCTGCGCGCGGTCTGAACGGAGCAACCCGATCATGTCCCCCTCTCTCGACAAGCTCGCCGCCGGCGGCTTCAGCATCGGCGTCGAACTGCCGCTCGACAACGACTGGACCGCGTCCGGCAACGCGAAACGCCGGCATGACGGCCGCCACCCCGGCGTGCCCGACCTGGAAATCCACGCGGAGCTCGCGCAACTGGCCGACACGCTCGGCTTTCGCGCGCTCTGGGTGCGCGACGTGCCGCTGTACGACCCGTCGTTCGGCGACGCCGCGCAGGTGTTCGAAACGTTCTCGTATCTCGGCTACCTCGCCGGCATCACGCGCGACATCCTGCTCGGCACGGCCGCCGTCGTGCTGCCGCTGCGCGAACGGCTGCTGACGCTGAAATCGGCCGCGACGATCCAGGAACTGAGCCGCGGGCGCCTGCTGCTCGGCGTCGCGAGCGGCGACCGGCCGGTCGAATATCCGCTGTTCGGCCGCGACTTCGCGTCGCGCGGGGCGAACTTCCGCGACCAGATCGCGTTGCTGCGCGACGGCGCACGCGGGCATCTGCCGCCCGGCCTGGAAGTGCTGCCCGCCGCGCGCTCGCCGGTGCCGCTTCTCGTCGCCGGCCTCGCTCAGCAGACGCCCGCGTGGATCGGCGAGCACATGGACGGCTGCCTCGCGTATCCGGGCACGCCGGCCGACCACGCGCAGCGCGCCGCGAACTGGCGTGCGGTGGCCGGCGACAAGCCGTACGTGAGCTTCATCCACCTCGACCTCGCGGAAGATCCGTACGAACCGCTGCAGCGGCACCGCTTCGGCGCGCGCGCGGGACGCATCGCGCTGACGGAAGAACTCGCGGCGATGCGCGACGCGGGCGTGCGGCACATCGGCCTGCATTTCCGCCGCAACCAGCGGCCGCTCGACGAGACGATGGCCGAGATCGCATCGGACGTGCTGCCCGCGTTCCATTCGATCACGGATCCGCAGGCGCGCGTCGCATAAGGCCGCCACGGCCCGCACGCGCCCGCGACACGCCCGATATTTGATTTGAAGTCAAATATTTTTGACATCTAAAGGCGTTTATTTCATCAGTCTCAAGCGCCAGAATGATTCGCATACCGCAACCGTTCCCCTCTTCCAGGAGCACACGATGAGCAAGATTCCGGCCTTCGGCCTCGGTACGTTCCGCCTGCAAGGCCAGGTCGTCGTCGACTCGGTCCGCAACGGCCTCGAAGTCGGCTACCGCGCGATCGACACCGCGCAGATCTACGGCAACGAAGCCGAAGTCGGCGAAGCGATCGCCGCGTCGGGCGTGCGCCGTGACGACCTGTTCCTCACGACGAAGATCTGGGTCGACAACTACGCGCCGGACAAGCTGGCGGCCAGCCTCGAGGAAAGCCTGCGCAAGCTGCGCACCGACTATGTCGACCTGACGCTGATCCACTGGCCGGCCCCCGGCAACGGCGTGTCGATCGACGCGTTCATGACCGCGCTGGCGGACGCGAAGGCGAAGGGCCTCACGCGCCAGATCGGCATCTCGAACTTCAACATCGCGCTGACGAAGGAAGCGATCGCGGCCGTCGGCAAGGACGCGATCGCGACGAACCAGATCGAACTGAGCCCGTACCTGCAGAACCGCAAGCTGGTCGAGTTCCTGAACGCCGAAGGCATTCACGTGACGTCGTACATGACGCTCGCGTACGGCAAGGTGCTCGGCGATCCGGTGATCGGCGCGATCGCGCAGCGTCACGACGCGACGCCGGCGCAAGTCGCGCTCGCATGGGCGCTGCAGCTCGGCTACTCGGTGATTCCGTCGTCCACCAAGCGCGAGAACCTCGCGAGCAACCTGCTCGCGCAGACGCTGCGCCTGACCGACGAAGACATGGCGCAGATCGCCGCGCTCGAGCGCAACGGCCGCGAAGTCGACCCGGCCGGCCTCGCGCCGCAGTGGGACTGAGCGCGCCGCACCTTCATCCGACATGACCCGTCCGCAGCCCGCCGGCCGCGGCACCGACAGGAATTCACCATGACCCAGGACCCGCTTTTCCAACCGCTGCGACTCGGCGCACTGACGCTGCCGAACCGCATCGTGATGCCGCCGATGACGCGTTCGCGCGCGAGCCAGCCCGGCGACGAAGCCAACGAACTGATGGCCGCGTACTACGCGCAGCGCGCGAGTGCGGGCCTGATCGTCAGCGAAGGCACCTATATCGCGCCGCTCGGCAAGGGCTACGCGTGGACGCCCGGCATTCACACGCCGTCGCAGGTCGCCGGCTGGCGCAAGGTGACGGACGCCGTCCATGCCGCGCACGGCCGCATCTTCGCGCAGCTGTGGCACGTCGGCCGGCTGAGCCACACGAGCCTGCTCGGCGGCGCGCAACCCGTGTCGTCGTCCCCGCTCCAGGCGAAGGGCGTGAACGTGTTCATCGCCGGCGAGGACGGCAGCACGCCCGGCTTCGTGCAGGCCTCCGAGCCGCGCGCGCTGTCGGTCGACGAGATCCGCGAGATCGTCGGTCAATATCGCACCGCCGCCCGCCACGCGCTCGAAGCCGGCTTCGACGGCGTCGAGCTGCACGGCGCGAACGGCTACCTCGTGAACCAGTTCATCGACTCGAACGCGAACACGCGCACCGACCAGTACGGCGGCTCGCTCGAGAACCGGCTGCGCTTCCTGCGCGAAGTCACGCAGGCGCTGATCGAAGGGACCGGCGACGCGTCGCGCGTCGGCATCCGCCTCGCGCCGCTGACCACGCTGAACGGCTGCGTCGACGACGACCCGGAAACGACCTACCTCGCCGCCGCGAAGCTGCTCGGCGAACTCGGCGTCGGCTACCTGCACATCGCGGAAGCCGACTGGGACGACGCGCCGCTGATGCCGGTCGCCTTCAAGCAGCAATTGCGCGCCGCGTTCCCGGGCGTGCTGATCTATGCCGGCGCGTACACCGCCGAGCGCGCACGCGAAGCGATCGCCGCCGGCTGGGCCGACCTCGTCGCATTCGGCCGCCCGTTCGTCGCGAACCCCGACCTGCCCGAACGGCTGCGCACCGGCGCCGCGCTCGCGCCGCACGATCGCAACACGCTGTTCGGCGGCGGCGCCCACGGCCTGACCGACTACCCGACGCTCGCGCAAGCCGCGGCGTAACGCGCGACAGGAGCCCCGAATGAAAGCAACGCTCGCCCGGCTCGCGCTCGCCGCGATCCTGCCGTTCGCGGCCGCGCACGCTGCCCACGCCGCCACGTCGGCCGACTGGTATCCGTCCGTCTATGGCGCCGATGACGAAATCGGCGCGGCCAACCTGCTGACGCCCGACGTCGTCAAGCACGCGGTCGGCCTCGTGAAGGCCGGCAAGACCTATCCGCTGGCCGTGCCGGTGGACAAGCACCTGCCGGCGTTCCGCCATCGCAGCTTCCGGCTGTACAACGTGCAGGTCGGCCAGCAGGCCGGCAAGAGCCTCGGCCCGAACAAGTTCACGTTCAACGACGAACTCGTCAACGCGTGGACCGGCGTCGGCACGCAGCTCAACGGCATCGGCCACATCGGCATCGACAACGTGTACTACAACGGCAACCGCGCGGCCGATTTCGTGACCGTCGACGGCGTGAAGAAGCTCGGCGTCGAGAAGGTGCCGCCGATCGTCACGCGCGGCGTCGTGCTCGACATGACCGCCCGCTACGGCAAGCCGATCGTGCCGGGCGGCACCGAATTCACCGTCGCCGACATCCAGGCCGTGCTGAAGCAGCAGGGGCTGACGCTGCGCAAGGGCGACGTCGTGCTGTTCAACACCGGCTGGCTCGAGCTGATCGGCAAGGACGACAAGCAGTTCCTCGACGTCGAGCCCGGCATCGGCATGGAAGCGGCGAAGTGGCTGGCCGATCAGGGAATCGTCGCGTTCGGCGGCGACACGTGGGCGTCGGAGGTCTATCCGAATCCGCACACGCGGGACGAATTCCCGGTCAACCAGTACATGCTCGCGAAGCGCGGCATCTACAACCTGGAGTTGATCGACAGCCGCGCGCTGGTGCGCGACAAGGCATGGGAATTCCTGTTCGTGCTCGGCCAGCCGCTGTACGTCGGCTCCACGCAGGTCAACATCAACCCGGTCGCGATCCGCTGATCGCGGGTCCGCTCCTTCGGCAATCGCGGCGACTATCGCCGCGATTGTCATTTCCGCATTGCAGCCTGTGCGATCGGCGTCTAACGTTGACGGGATCGACGTCGTACGACCGTCACCCGACCTGAAAGGACGCCCCGTCATGCCAAGCCGATCCCCGACACGCGACATGCTGCTGGCCCTTGCGGCCGGTCTTTCCCTGGCGGCTTTTACCGCGCCCGCACACGCCGACGAGGCTGCCGGCCTCGCGCCGCCGGCGCCGGCCACGCCGGTGCTGGCGACCACCGCGACCGGCGTGCAGATCTATTCGTGCGAATACGATGCCGACCACCGGCTCGCGTGGGCCTTCAAGCGCCCGGAGGCGACGTTGTTCGATGAAAACGGCACGCTCGTCGTGCGACACGGCGCGGGGCCGTCGTGGGAAGCGCTCGACGGCAGCCGTATTACCGGCAAGAAGCTCGCCGAAATGCCGAGCGCAAGCGCGGCCAGCGTTCCGCAACTGCTGCTCGCGGCGACGCCGGCCGCAACCGGCACGCTCGCCGGCGTGCGCTTCGTGCAGCGGCTCGACACGGCGGGCGGCACGCCGCCGGCCGCGACGTGCACGACCGAGCATGCGGTCGGCCGCTTCCCGTACTTCGCGCGCTACGTGTTCCTGAAGTGACGCACACGGCGGCGCAAGCGACGGGCATCATCCCGTCGCCTTTCGCCGCGCCTCCATTAATCAGGCCTCCTATATTTGATACGGGGAAGCGTGAAATCGTCGACACCCTCGTTCCGCCCGGTCAGCGTGTCCGCATCGACAATTCGACGTCGCCGCCGAACGGCACCGACAGATAGCCGTTTTCCGGCGCGCGCACGTAGGCAAGATAGTCGGGGCTGTATTCCGCGTTGTCGGCCACGACGAATGCCCCCGCCCTGAGCCGCGGCTCGACCCGCGCGAGAATCTCCGGATACAGCGCCTTCGCCCCGTCGAGCAACAACAGGTCGACCGAATCCGGCAGACCGGCGGCCAGCGTGTGGAGCGCATCGCCTTTGCGAATCTCCACGAGATCGGCCAGTCCGGCTGCCGCCAGGTTGGCCTGCGCGCGTACGACCTTCGACGGCTCGAATTCGCTCGTGATCAGCCGCCCACCGCCGTTGTCGCGCAGCGCGGCCGCCAGATGCAGCGTCGAAATGCCGAACGACGTGCCGAATTCGACGATTGCCTTGGCATTGCCGCTGCGCGCGAGCATGTACAGCAACATGCCCGTCTCGCGCGACACGGGAAGCGGGTAATCCTTCAGGCGCGCATACAGATCGGCGTAGTCGGTCTTGCTGCGCATCAGCCGCGCTTGCTCGTCGCGCGACACGTCGGCAAACGCCGGGCTCGTCGCGGGCGACGACGCGTCGGCTTCGTCGAACAGGCGCGCCAGCAACGAAGCCAGCGGGTCGAGCATCAGGGTGGTCATGCGAATCTCCGGTATCGGGTTGAGTGCGTCGTTGCACCCGACTAGAATATGACGAACCATTCAGGTTTTACTATTCGCATTGGCAAACCGCTCATGACCGACCGCCGAAACGCCCCGATCGCCACGCGCAAGCTGCCTCGGCAGGCGCGCTCGACCCGTCTCGTCGAGGACGTCCTGCAGGCGGCTATTCAGGTTTTGGCGAGCGAGGGCGCGCAGCGCTTCACGATGGCGCGCGTCGCGGAGCGGGCCGGCGTGAGCGTCGGCTCGCTGTACCAGTACTTCCCGAACAAGGCGTCCGTGCTGTTCCGGCTCCAGCACGACGAGTGGCGGCAAACGCACGACATGCTGTGCGGGATCCTGCAGGACACTCGGAAGACGCCGCCCGAGCGCGTGCGCGCCGCCGTCCACGCGTTCATCCGTTCGGAATGCGACGAGGCGCCGATGCGGATCGCCCTCGACGACGCCGCCCCGCTCTATCGCGACGCCCCCGAGGCGCAGGAAGTGAAGGCCGAGGGCAACCGGGTGTTCACCGCGTTCATGCGCGAAGCGCTGCCCGACGTGCCCGACGCCACGCATGCGCTCGCGTGCGAACTGATCCTGACGACGCTCACGACGGGCGGCAAGGCGTTCTCCGAAACCGCGCGCACCTCGGCAGAAATCGATGCGTACTCGGACGGGATGGCCGACATGTTCTGCGCGTATCTCGCCCATCTCGCGCGCAGTTGAGGCCGCGCCGGGACGGAGACCGCGCATGCGCGCTGGCCTTCCGGGCCGCCCTGAAAGTCATTCGTAATACCCAACGCCCCGCCCGCCGCCGCCGCATTCAAATAGTCGCCTTAACGGATTCGAACTAGGCGTATACACGCGTGTCGGCGCGGCGGAGCCCCGTCGCACGCCGATATAAGCGCTGCGACATGCGCTGCATGCTCGTCCCCCGATGGGACGTGATGGGCGGCTCGCCTAACCTTCGCTACGGCAAGGCACACGCGACGGGGTCGACCACGGCACGCGTCGTCCGACGCGACACCCTCGCGATCGTTTCGATTCGAGCGTAACGACACGCATCGCGCGTCGTTCGTCCCCACGACGTTGCCGAACAATCCCAACCAGATACGAGACACCCTGACGACGGTTCGCAACGGGCCGT
This sequence comes from Burkholderia anthinoferrum, assembly GCF_002925705.1. Classification (NCBI taxonomy): domain Bacteria; kingdom Pseudomonadati; phylum Pseudomonadota; class Betaproteobacteria; order Burkholderiales; family Burkholderiaceae; genus Burkholderia; species Burkholderia anthinoferrum. The sequence continues at coordinate 251,485 of NZ_LFZP01000065.1, read as the reverse complement.
TTCAGCATGCTGATAAAGGAGCAAGCTCATGAGTGATACCCCGGTGCAGCCGACGGTCGGCGTCGGCGCGGAAGAAACTGACTTCGGCGCCCAGGGAGTCATCGACCGCTATTTCGGCATTTCGTCGCGCGGCAGCACGCAGCGCCGCGAGATCATTGCCGGCGTGACCACCTTCCTCGCGATGGTCTATTCCGTGTTCGTCGTGCCCGGCATGTTCGGCAAGGCCGGTTTCGACACGAGCGCCGTGTTCGTCGCGGTGTGCGTCACCACCGCGTTCGGCTCGCTGCTGATGGGCCTGTGGGCGAAGCTGCCGATCGCGATCGGCTGCGCGATCTCGCTGACCGCGTTCACCGCGTTCGGCCTCGTGCTCGGCAAGGGGCTGCCTCCGACGGTCGCGCTCGGCGCCGTGTTTCTGATGGGCCTCGTGTTCACCGGCATCTCGATCACCGGCGTGCGTTCGTGGATCCTGCGCAACCTGCCCGCGGGCGTCGCGCACGGCACGGGCATCGGCATCGGCCTGTTCCTGCTGCTGATCGCGTCGAACGACGTCGGCCTCGTGATCAGGAACCCGGGCGCCGGCCTGCCGGTCTCGCTCGGCCAGATCACCGCGTTCCCGGTCATCATGTCGGTCATCGGCCTCGCCGCGATCTTCGGCCTCGAAAAGCGCCGCGTGCCGGGCGGCATCCTGCTCGTCGTGATCGCGATCTCGGTGTTCGGCCTGATCTTCGATCCGGGCGTGAAGTACCGCGGCATCTTCGCGCTGCCGTCGCTGAGCGCGCCGGGCCACGCATCGCTGATCGGCGCGATGGACATCAAGGGCGCGCTGTCGATGGCCGTGCTGCCGAGCGTGCTCGCGCTGGTGATGACCGCGGTGTTCGACGCGACCGGCACGATCCGCGCGGTCGCGGGCCAGGCCGGCCAGCTCGACGAGAACGGCCGCATCATCAACGGGGGCCGTGCGCTGACCGCCGATTCGGTCAGCTCGATCTTCTCCGGCTTCCTCGGCGGCGCGCCGGCGGCCGCCTACATCGAGTCCAGCGTCGGCGTGGCCGCCGGCGCGAAGACGGGGCTCGCGGCCGCCGTGGTCGGCCTGCTGTTCCTCGTCGTGATGTTCTTCTCGCCGCTCGCGGGCCTCGTGCCGTCGTATGCGACGGCGCCCGCGCTGATGTACGTCGGCCTGCTGATGCTCGGCAGCGTGAGCAAGCTGCACATGGACGACATGGTCGACGCGATGTCGGGCCTCGTGTGCGCGGTGTTCATCGTGCTGACCGCGAACATCGTGACGGGCATCATGCTCGGCTTCTCGACGCTCGTGATCGGCCGCCTCGCCAGCGGCGAATTCCGCAAGCTCAACGTCGGCACCGTGCTGATCGCGGCCGTGCTCGTCACGTTCTATCTTGGCGGCTGGGCCATCTGAGCGCACGCCATGCACGACGTCGCCGGCACGAAGGCGGCGCGCATCGGGACGAGATCGTCTCCTCCACCATCGTCGTCGATGGTCTGCCGGCCTGGGAACGCGAGTTTCCAGGCCTTTTTTGCCGGTGCGGCGCGGCATGACGCGCTTCCCGAAAACGGCGCGACACCCGCCCCGTCAGAACGGCTTGAGCACGGCCAGCCCGACGACGAGCGCCATCGCGACGATCACCGCGCCCGCCGTCCGCCCGAGCCACGGCGCCGGCACGGCGACGAGATCGTCGCGCTCCATGCGCCGCAGCGTGCCGGCCAGGATTCCGTGCAGCACCGACAGCGCGACGACGAGCGCGAGCTTCGCCGACAGCCACGCGGCGCCGAACCAGTGACCGCTCAACGCGAGCGCGATGCCGGCGATCCAGACGATCGCGAGCGCGGGCGCCGTCACCGTGCGATCCCAGCGCCGCACCGCGCGATGCACGGCGAGGTTCGCGATACGGACCGCGACGGACGACAGCAGCAGCCCGCCGACGAACGTGACGACGGCGACCAGATGCACGGCCTTCAGCACCAGGTAAATCATCGCGCGTGCCGCCTGCGCGCGATCCAGCCGGCGCTCGCCAGCCCCGCGAACGGCACCACGGCCGACAACACGAGCCGCGCGACCTCGCCCTTGCTCCACAACCCGCTCGACGCGGTGCCGACCACCGCCCACACGTACATCGCGAACGCGATGCCGTGAACCGGGCCCATGATCGATACCGCGACCGGATACCCGGCCAGGTGCTTGAGCGGCACGGCCACGCACACCAGCACGACGAGCGTGGCCGCTTCCAGCAGCGACAGGTATTGCAGGTTCCGCAACGCGTTGCGATCGTCTTGTTTCATCGGCAGGCCTCCAGGTGGTCCGCCGCGATTGTCGCGTGTGGTGCCGGGTCGAGCCATTGGCTAGAATGACATCTTTCAACGGATTCTGGCCACGGCCGCGAACGCCATGCATACGGTCGCCGTTCTTGCCTTGCCCGATGTCGTCCCGTTCGATCTCGGCGTCGCCTGCGACACGTTCGCGCGCGTGCGGGCGCCGAACGTCGCGCAGGCGTACCGTGTACGCGTATGCAGCGAGCAGCCGCGCGTCGGCGGCGACCTGTTCGAGCTGCGCCCGCCGTTTCGCCTCGATGCGCTGGCCGACGCCGACACGATCATGGTCCCCGGCACGTCGGTGCCGCTCGCGCCCACGTCGCGCCGCGTGCTCGATGCGCTGCGCGCGGCGGCCGCGCGCGGGCGCCGGATCGCGTCGATCTGCAGCGGCGCGTTCGTGCTCGCGGAGGCCGGGCTGCTCGACGGCCTGCGCGCGACGACGCACTGGCTCGCGGCCGCCGAACTCGCGCGCCGCTACCCGAACGTCGACGTCGATGCGAACGTGCTGTTCGTCGACAACGGCCGGATCCTGACCTCGGCCGGCGCGGCGGCCGGTCTCGATCTGTGCCTGCACATGATCCAGGCCGACTATGGCGCGGCCGTCGCCGTCGACGCGGCCCGCAGCGCGGTGGCGCCGCGCGTGCGCGAAGGCGGGCAGGCGCAGTTCATCGCGCCCGAATGGCCGGCCGGCGGCGACGGGCTGCACGACCTGATGGACTGGCTGCACGCGAACCTGCGCCAGCCGCTGACGCTCGACGCGATCGCGCGCAAGGCGTCGACCAGCGTGCGCACGCTGACGCGGCGCTTCCAGGAGCAGACGGGCACGTCGCCCGGGCAATGGCTGCAGACCGCGCGCGTCAGGCATGCGCAGCAGTTGCTGGAGGTGACCGAACTGTCGATCGAACATGTGGCGACGGAAGCCGGGTTCGGTTCGGTCACCGCGTTTCGCGAGCGCTTCTCACGTATCGTCGGCACGTCGCCGCAGCGCTATCGGCAGGCGTTCCGCGCACGCGCCGACGCGTGACGTGCATCCGGATCGCCGCCTGAATCCGAACCCGCCGCCCCCTTTCGCGCCAACCGGACCCGACCGATGACCCGCATCCGCAATCCCTTGAACATCGCGCAGCTCCAGGCGTTCGTCTCCGCCGCGCACCTGAAGAGCCTGCGCGCCGCCGCGCGCGAGCTCGGCGTCACGCAGCCGGCGATCACGCACACGATCCGCGAGCTCGAAACGGCGCTCAACGCGGAATTGCTCGCGCGCAGCGTGCGCGGCGTCGAGCTGACCGCGTGCGGCGAGGCGCTGCTGCCGCGCGCCGAGCAGTTGCTCGGCGACGTCCGCCGCACGGTCGAGGCCGTCGAGCAGGTAAAAGGCGAGATGTCGGGCCGCGTCGCGGTCGGCACGATGCCGTCGATCGCGCTGACGGCGTTGCCGCACGCGGTGACGGCGTTCCGCGAGTCGATGCCGAACGTCAGCCTGCATCTGGAGGAAGTGACGGTGCCCGATGCGCTCGCGCAGTTGCGCAACGGCACGCTCGACATCGCTGCAATGCACCATGTGCCCGCGCTCGACCGCGATTTCACGCAATTGCCGCTGCTGTCGACCGAATTCACGATCGTGATGCGCGACGGCCACCCGCTCGCGCAGGCGCGCCGGTTAGAGGAATTGCTCGACGCGGAGTGGATCGTCACCGTCGGCGCCGAGCAGTTCCCGCACAGCGTGATGGTCGGGATGTTCGAGGCGCACGGGCTGCCGCTGCCCAAACGCCTGCTGCGCTCGCCGATGTCGTTCGCGGTGACGCTCGGGCTCGTCGCGCGCTCGGACGTGATCGGCTGCTTCACGCGCCCGCTCGCCGCGATGGTCGCGCCGCTCGGCATCCGCACGGCCGAACTCGACGAAAGCATGCCGCGCTTCGACCTGTCGATCATCGCGCGGCGCGACCTGCTGCCCACGCCCGCCGTGTCGCACTTCGTCACGTGCCTGCAGCGCGCGGTCAACGAAACGCTCGGCTGAATCGTTCCTGTGTGTGAAACGGCGGTGCGTCCGACGCGCCGCCGCCGGGCCCGGTATCGGGGCTTGTCCTAGGCGCCCCGCCGGTATTTTGTCTTGATAATCTTGCGCACGTCGCGCGCCCCCATCGGGCGGGCGAAACGGACTGTCCGACGCGAAGCCGCGGCGGGCCGAAGGCTTACGGCGCGGCACAACCGCGCACCCATCGAACAAAACGAGGAGTCACCGAGTGAAAAAGATTCTTGCGGCTGTGACCGTGGCCCTGCTCGCCGTATCAGCCGGCAGTGCATACGCGAAGGACTGGTCGACCGTGCGGTTCGGCGTCGACGCAAGCTACCCGCCTTTCGAATCGAAAGGCGCCGACGGCAAGGTGGTCGGCTTCGACGTGGATCTCGGCAACGAGATCTGCCGCCGCATCAACGCGAAGTGCGTGTGGATCGAGAACGACTTCGACGGGATGATCCCGGCGCTGAAGGCCCGCAAGTTCGACGGCGTGCTGTCGTCGATGTCGATGACGCCGGCGCGCGCCGAACAGATCGCGTTCTCGTCGAAGCTGTTCAACACGCCGACGCGCCTCGTCACGAAGAAGGGCGCGAACCTGCAGCCGACGGCCGAATCGCTGAAGGGCAAGTCGGTCGGCGTCGAGCAGGGCACGATCCAGGAAACCTATGCGAAGACGTACTGGGCGTCGAAGGGCGTGAACGTCGTGCCTTACCAGAACCAGGACCAGGTCTACGCCGACCTGATCTCCGGCCGTCTGGACGGCGCGCTGCAGGACGCGGTGCAAGCCGAGATCGGCTTCCTGAAGACGCCGCGCGGCGCGAACTTCGACTTCGCCGGCAAGGATCTCGACGATCCGAAGACGCTCGGCAACGGCGCCGGCATTGGCCTGCGCAAGGAAGACACCGACCTGAAGGCGAAGATCGACGGCGCGATCGCCGGCATGCGCAAGGACGGCACGTACGACAAGATCGCGAAGAAGTACTTCGATTTCGACGTCTACGGCAAGTAATCCGGCCGACCGACGCGCGATTCGGCGCGACACCGACGGGCTCCGCAAGGAGCCCGTTTTTTTTGGGCACGGCGCGGACGACGTTATTTTTTCCGCGCCAACCCGATGATTCTCAACGGGAAACCGGATGTTCCGGCGCCGGTTTGGTGGGGGCGAGGAAGGCAACGTACAATCGATCTTCCACGCACACGGATCATTCGCGGCTGCGCCGCACTCCCCTCATCATGCAAACGCAGACCCATCCGCTGATTTCCCCCGCCGTCGGCACCGAACGCCAGATCACCAGCTTCCACTACGGCCCGCGCGGCGGCAAGAAGGTCTACATCCAGTCGTCGCTGCACGCGGACGAGCTGCCCGGCATGCTGGTCGCCACGCTGCTGCGCCGCAAGATCGCCGCGCTCGAGACGGCCGGCAAGCTGCGCGGCGAAATCGTCATCGTGCCCGTGCCCAATCCGATCGGCCTGTCGCAACACGTGTTCGGCGATCATCTCGGCCGCTTCGAGCTCGGCTCGATGCAGAACTTCAACCGCAATTTCTACGATCTCGCGGCGCTCGTGCTGCCGCGCGTGGAAGACCGCCTCACGAACGACGCGCAGCGCAATCTCGCCGTCGTGCGCACCGCGATGCGCGAAGCGCTCGACGAGCAGAAGCCGCGCACCGAACTCGACTCGCAGCGCCTCGCGCTGCAGAAGCTGTCGTTCGACGCCGATATCGTGCTCGACCTGCACTGCGACAGCGATGCGGTGATGCACCTCTACACGAATCCCGATCTCTGGCCGGACGTCGAGCCGCTGGCGCGCTATCTCGATGCCAAGGCGTCGCTGCTCGCGCTAAATTCGGTCGGCAACCCGTTCGACGAAATCCACAGCTTCTGCTGGTCGGATCTGCGCAACCGCTTCGGCGACCGCTTCCCGATCCCGAACGGCGCGATTTCCGTCACGGTGGAACTGCGCAGCGAACGCGACGTGTCGTACGAGTTCGCCGAAAAGGATGCCCAGGCGATCGTCGAATACCTGACCGAGCGCGGCGTCGTCGAAGGCACGCCGGCACCGCTGCCGCCGCTCGCGCATCCGGCCACGCCGCTCGCGGGCACCGATCCGCTCGTCGCGCCCGTGTCGGGCGTGATCGTGTTCCGTACGCCGGTCGGCGTGATGATCGAGGCCGGCCAGGCCGTGGCCGACATCGTCGATCCGCTGACCGATCGCGTCGTCACGCTGAAGAGCAGCGTGTCGGGCGTGCTGTACGCGCGCCAGGTCGTGCGCTTCGCGACGGCCGGCATGGAAGTCGCGCGCATCGCCGGCGCGACCGCGATCCGCACCGGCTCGCTGCTGTCGGCCTGAGCCGAGTGTCCGGCCCGCCCGCCGGGCCGGGCAGGGCCGCGGCGCGCATGCGCACCATCCGCATCCACCAATGAAATCGCCCGCTTGCGCGGGCGATTGGCTTTCCGGAGCGCGCGTCGGCGGCCGATACCGCGCCGCCGGCCGCCATACGCGAAGGCCGCTCAGAACGCCGGCACGATCGCGCCGCCGAACTTCTGGTCGATGAACTTGCGCACGTCGTTCGATTCATAGGCCGCGACGAGCTTCTTCACCCACGGCTTGTCCTTGTCCTGCGCGCGCACCGCGATCAGGTTCGCGTACGGCCCGCGCAGATCCTCGATCGCGATCGCGTCCTTCACCGGCGTGAGCCCCGCCTTCACCGCGTAGTCGGTGTTGATCGACGCGGCGTCGAGATCGGGCAGCGCGCGCGGCAGTTGCGCGGCGTCGAGTTCGACGATCCTGATCTTCTTCGGATTCTCCGCGACGTCGAGCGGCGTCGCGTTCACGCCGTTCGTGCCGGCGCCGGCCTTCAGCTTGATCACGCCGTACTTCTGCAACAGCAACAGCGCGCGGTTGCCGTTCGACGGATCGTTCTGGATTCCGACCTTCGCGCCGACCGGCAGATCCTTCAGCGACTTGAGCTTCTTCGAATAGAAGCCCATCGGCGCGGTGTAGGTCAGCCCGACGTTGACGATCTTGTAGCCGCGCTGCTTGATCTGGCTGTCGAGGAACGGCTGGTGCTGGAAGCCGTTCGCATCGAGATCGCCGGCATCGAGCGCCGCGTTCGGCTGCACGTAGTCGTTGAATTCGATCACCTTGATCGCAAGGCCTTCGCGCGCGGCGACCTTCGTCACCTCGGTCCAGATTTGCGCGTCGGGGCCGCTCATTGTGCCGATCTTCAGCGTTTGCGGGTCGGCGTGCGCGCCGGGCGCGGCGAATGCCAGCGCGGCGGCGAGTGCGCCGAGGCCGGTCAGGATCGAACGTCGCATGGGTGTCCTCTTTGTCCCGTGTCGTGTGTTGGAGGACGGATCGTGGCACGGGGCGCGAACGCCGCAAACCAAGCTTATTTCATGTGCATATTCCGGATCGGGATCGAACGACAGGCGAATTCGGTATAACCCGGGATGTACAACCCGGGCAGAATTCCGTGTCGCATCGGCACCACACATTCGTCATATGACAGTCGCTGTCATATTCATTACGTGGCCCGCCGATAAAGTTGCGCCGGTCCGTGAGAGCGCCCGCAGAGAGCGCCGGAACCGCAACTGGACACGCCATTCATTCGCTCGGAGAATCCTTTGAACAAGAAACTGTTGACCATCGCCGCCCTCGCAGCAACGGCCGGCACGGCGCACGCACAAAGCAGCGTGACCCTGTACGGCGTCATCGATGCCGGTATCAGCTACGTGAACCACAGCAAGACCGCTACGGGCAGCGGCAAGCTGTTCAAGTACGACGACGGCGTGGCCCAGGGCAGCCGTTGGGGCCTGCGCGGCACCGAGGACCTCGGTGGCGGCCTGAAGGCGATCTTCGTGCTCGAAAACGGCTTCAACAGCGGCAACGGCACGATCGGCCAGGGCGGCGCGATCTTCGGCCGTCAAGCGTACGTCGGCCTGAGCCAGGCGCAATACGGCACGGTCACGTTCGGCCGCCAGTACTCGTTCTCGACCGACATCCTCGGCTCGAACTACTCGACGGGCGGCAACACGGTCGCGGGCAACTACGCGTACCACGTGAACGACATCGACCAGCTCACGTCGAGCCGCATCAACAACGCGGTGAAGTTCCAGAGCGCGAACTACGCCGGCTTCACGTTCGGCGCGTTGTACGGCTTCTCGAACTCGACCGACTTCGCCGGCGCACCGTCGACGACGACGGGCACCACGACGACGCCCGGCTCGTCGCGCGCATACAGCTTCGGCCTGAACTACGCGAACGGCCCGTTCGCCCTCGGCGCGGCATACACGGACATCCGCTTCCCGAGCCAGTCGACGCCGGCTTTCTCGACGTCGATCGCGAACATCGCGCTGACGAACATCCGCGACCTGCGCACGTACGGCGTCGGCGGCCGCTACGTCTTCGGCCCGGCAACGGCATGGCTGCTCTGGACGCGCACGCAGTTCACCCCGATCGCGGCCGGCGCATCGGGCACGTTCTACAACGCATACGAAGCAGGCGTGAAGTATGCGTTCACGCCGGCGCTGTCGGCGGCAGCGGGCTACACGTACACGAACGCGACGCAAAGCGGCAGCTCGGCGCACTGGAACCAGGGCAACGTGGGCCTCGACTACGCGCTGAGCAAGCGCACGGACGTGTATGGCCTGGTGATTTACCAGAAGGCGTCGGGCAACAACGTGCAGGCGCAGATCGGTTCGAGCACGAGTTACTTCAACACGTCGGGCACGGGTTCGTCGAACCAGCTGGCCGCTCGCGTCGGTATCCGTCACAAGTTCTAAAGCATCCGCTTAACTCGCGGATCACGACGGCAAGAAGCGCCCCGCTCCACGCGGGGCGCTTTTTTATGGGCTTTTAAGTTTCGCTTAATTCTGGGCTGAGACGATGCTCTCACCCCCCCTGTTGGCCGCCTGAGCATCGGCGGCTTTTTTTTTAAACGCCGACGGCGCCGCCATCGATTGCCCACAAGACAGGATCGGAGGCCATGATGATCGAAGATACCGTTTTCAGCCATCTGCACGCGATTCTCACGTGCCAACACTCGCTGCCGGTCCAGAGCTGCCGCGTCTCGGTTGAAATGCAGCGCCCCTGGGGCCGCCCGTATCGCCTCGTCGAATGGACGATGCATCTCGACGCGCCCGCGCGGCGCCAGATCGTGCCGGCTGAATCGACCGACGAAGAAATCGCCGAGGTCGTCGCGTCGCACGTGCCGGGCCGGCTTTACGGCGACGGCCGGTTACAGTTCTGAGCACGTTTCCGTTCCCCCGGCCCCCCGTCTGTCGGCCGCGCCGCGCGCATCGTGCGGCAGTCGGTCTCGTTTGACGCGGCAACGAAACCTGCTACGCTGCGCGTTTTCGTCCACGCAACACATGATGGAAAACGCATTCAACGAACGTGGCGTCATGGTCACGCGCAACGGCCTGTCGGCCGCCGGGCAGGTATTCGCACTGCGTGACATCCGCCACGTCGACGTCGTCAAGATTCCGAAGAACCGTCTCGTGCCGTCGCTGATCTCGCTGATCGGCGCGGCCATCGCCATCGCGGGCGGCATCGGCGCATCGAGCGCCGCGCTCGTGGTCGGCGTGATGCTCGCCGTCGTCGGCTATCTCGCCTGGACCACGCAGGACGTCACCTACCGCCTGATGGTCGAGATGCCCGACGGCAAGCGCGAAGCGCTGTCGAGCGTCGACGCCGAGTTCGTCGAACGCGTCGCGCAGGTCGTGCGCGATGCGCGGTCCGCCACCACGGCCGGCTGATTTTCCTCGCATTCGCTTGCGTGCCGGTTGCCGCCGGCCGCACGCCCGCGCCGAATGTGGGCTCGCGCGGCGTTCGCGCGGAATCGCGCGCCGGCCGCCGCCACGCACGCACCTCGCCTCCACCTCCGCCGCCGAGCGCCTAGTATGGAAAGAGCGGCTCGCCGCCGCATCGTCCGAGGAGGCCAGCATGAACGCTCAATCGCTGTCCGGCATGCTTCGCGCGCAGGAACTGCTGATCGTGTCGATGATCCGTGCGCTTCCCCCTGACGCACGCCGTACGCTCGTCGAGCTCTACACCGACCAGATCGCGTTCGCCGAACAGGCCGGTATCGAAAGCCACGGCGATCGCGCAACGCACGACGCGTTCGTCGCGCACGCGCGCAACCTGCTGATTCGCGTCGAAGCGCTGGCTTAGCGCGCGTTCGCGCCCCGGTTTCTCCCAAATTTCCGACCCGAGCTCGGCCGAGCCGCGCAGGCGAGCGCTCACTCGCATGAGCCGCTTTGCGTTCTTGTATTGATAATCATTCTCATTTACACTGTTAAGGTTGTCAGTTGCCTTTCAAATCGCCGTTTGCCGCATGCCGCGCGCAAACGGGCCAGCCAGGTGAACGCGTCACCCAGCCAGCCTTCGGGCTTGTTATCGTCAATGGGAGACCACCTGTGCATTGCTCCATGCTGGCGCGGCGGCCGATCCGTGCCGCGCTGTTCGGCGCGTTCGGCCTATCCGCCGCCACGGCTTACGCCGATTCGTCGCCGCAAGGCGTCACGCCGCCTTCCGCCGTCCTGACCGCCGCTGCCGCATCCGCGCGCGGCGATGCGGCGCTGCTCGACCCTGTCACCGTCACGGCCACCCGCACCGCCACCGCGGCGAGCCGCACGGCGGCGTCCGTGTCGGTGATCACCGACGACGATCTCGAAGAGCAGCAGGCCACCAACATCAAGGACGCGCTGCGCTACGAACCGGGTATCACCGTGCGCCGCACCGCGTACCGGCCCGGCAGCGCCGCGCTCGGCGGCGGCCGCGACGGCGATTCGAGCATCAACATCCGCGGCCTCGAAGGCAATCGCGTGCTGTTGATGGAAGACGGCATCCGCCTGCCGAACGCGTTCTCGTTCGGCCCGCTCGAAGCCGGCCGCGGCGACTATGCCGATCTCGACACGCTCAAGCGCATCGAGATCCTGCGCGGGCCGGCGTCGGCGCTCTACGGCAGCGACGGCCTGACCGGCGCGGTGAATTTCATCACGAAGGACCCGCGCGATCTGCTGTCCGTCTACAACAAGCCTTACTACTTCTCGTTCCGGCCGAGCTACGACTCGACCGACCGCAGCATCGGCGCGACCGTGTCGGCCGCGGGCGGCAACGACCGCATCCAGGGGATGATCATCGCCGACGGCCGGCGCGGCCACGAGGTCGACACGCGCGGCGGCAACAACTCGGCGAGCACGCTGCGCACGACGTCGAACCCGCAGGACGTGTATTCGGAATCGCTGCTCGGCAAGCTCGTGCTGACGCCCACCACGCGCGACACGATCAAGTTCACCGCCGAAACGGTGCAGCGGCGCGTGAGCACCGACGTGCTGTCGGCGATCAATGCGCCGGCCACGCTCGGCCTCACGACGCACGACCGGCTCGAGCGCAATCGCTTCAGCGTCGATTACGACTTCCGCGACGATGCATTCCGCTGGTTCCAGACCGCGCACGTGCAGTTCTACTACCAGGACGCGAAGCAGGACCAGTACGCGTTCGAGACGCGCGGCAGGCAGCCCTCGCGTTCGCGCGACAACCAGTACAAGGAACGTACGTTCGGCGGCTCCGCGTTCGCCGAAAGCGGCTTCGCGACCGGCCCGCTCGCGCACAAGCTGCTCTACGGCGTGGACGGCAGCCTGTCGCGCGTGACGAACCTGCGCGACGGCACGGTGCCGGGCGTCGGCGAAGCGTTCCCGAACAAGGCGTTTCCCGACACCGACTACACGCTGTTCGGCGCGTTCGTGCAGGACCAGATCGGCTACGGCCGCCTGCTCGTCACGCCGGGCCTGCGCTTCGACACGTACCGGTTGAGCCCCACCGAAAACGATCCGCTGTTCACCGGCAAGGCCGTGTCGACGAGCGCGAACGAACTGTCGCCGCGCGTCGCCGTGCTTTACGAGATCACGCCCGCGGTCATTCCGTACGTGCAGTACGCGCACGGCTTCCGCGCGCCGACGCCCGACCAGGTGAACAGCAGCTTCTCGAACCCCGTGTACGGCTACACGTCGATCGGCAATCCGAACCTGAAGCCCGAGACCAGCGACACGTTCGAAGCCGGCCTGCGCGGCAAGGCCGGCGCCGGCTACGGCGTCGTGCGCTACAGCGCGGCCGCGTTCACCGGCCGCTACCGCAACTTCATCTCGCGCACGACGATCGCCGGCAGCGGCCGGCCGGTCGACCCGTTCGTGTTCCAGTACGTGAACTTCGCCGATGCGCGCATCCACGGCCTCGAAGGCCGCGCCGAATGGGCGATGCCGAACGGCATCACGCTGAAGACGGCGATGGCCTTCACGAAGGGCTCGACGCAGAACGACGGCGCCGCCAGCCAGCCGCTGAACACCGTGAACCCGTTCTCGGCCGTGTTCGGCGTGCGGTATGAACCGGGCGAACGCTGGTTCGTGCAGACCGACCTGCTGTTCCAGGCCGCCAAACGCGACAAGGACGTCGACAAATCCGACTGTTCGAACAAGGCGTGCTTCACGCCGCCGTCGTCGTTCGTCGTCGACCTGCGCGGCGGCTACCGCTTCAACAAGCACGTGAGCGCGACGATCGGCATCCGCAACCTGTTCGACCGCAAGTACTGGAACTGGTCGGACGTGCGCGGCATCGCGGCCGATTCGCAAGTGCTCGACGCGTATTCGTCGCCCGGCCGCACGGTCGCCGTCAGCATGAAAGTGGATTTCTGATGCGCGTTGCCCGCGCACCCACCCCAACCGTTACTCGAAGGAGTCCGACATGATGCATTCCGCCCTTCCCGGTCAGCCGGCCACGTCGGCCCGCGCGGTCGCCGCGCTGCGCGATGCGTTCATCAAGCTCAAGACCGAGCGCCAGTTGCGCAACCGCGACGTCGCGCAGGCGCTCGGCGTCAGCGAAGGCGAGGCGCTCGGCGCGTTCGTCGGCGAGCACGTCGTGCGGCTCGACGCGCGCTTCCCGGCGATGTTCGAGGAAATGCCGCGCCTCGGCCGCGTGATGGCGCTCACGCGCAACGACACGGCCGTGCATGAAAAGGATGGCGAATATGCGCAGATGAGCCACGACGGCCCGGTCGGCCTCGCGCTCGGCGACATCGACCTGCGCATCTTCTATCGTCACTGGGTGTCGGCATTCGCGGTGCGCGACGAGACCGCGCACGGCCCGCTGAAAAGCCTGCAGTTCTTCGATGCGCAGGGCCATGCGATCCACAAGGTCTATCTGCGCGCGCACAGCGATCACGCGGCGTACGACGCATTCGTCGAACGCTGGCGCGCACCGTCGCAGAAGCCGGGCCTCGAGGTCACGCCCGCCGCGCCGAAAACGCCCGAGCGCGCCGATAGCGAGATCGACGTCGCGGGCTTTCGCGCCGCGTGGGATGCGATGACCGACACGCACCAGTTCTTCGGCCTCACGCAGCGCTTCGGCGTGAGCCGCCTGCAGGCCCTGCGTCTCGCCGATCCGCAATACGCGTATCCGGTCGAAACCGCGCATGCGTTGCGCCACGTGCTCGAACAGGCCGCGACAAGCGGCCAGCCGATCATGGTGTTCGTCGGCAATGCGGGAATGATCCAGATCCATACGGGCCCCGTCGCGAACGTGCGCGAGGTCGGCGCGTGGATCAACGTCCTCGATCCGGGCTTCAACCTGCATGTACGCGAGGACCTGATCGCCGCCGCATGGGTCGTGAAGAAGCCGACGAGCGACGGCATCGTCACGTCGCTCGAGCTGTTCGACCGGCAGGGCGAGCACGTCGCGCTGCTGTTCGGCGAGCGCAAGCCCGGCAAGGTCGAGCGCGACGACTGGCGCTCGCTCGTCGCGACGCTGCCGGCGGCCGCACGCGGGGCCGCGCGGTGAGCGCGCGGCCGTTCGATCCGCGCCGCCGGTCGCTGCTGGCCGGCGCGGCGGCCGGTGCGCTCGCCGGCGCGCTGCCCGGCGGCGTGCTCGCCCAGGTCGCGGCCGCCGCCCCGAAGCGCGTGATCGTGATCGGCGGCGCGCTCGCGGAAACCGCATTCGCGCTCGGCGGCGCCGAGACGCCGCGTTACCGGCTCGTCGGCGCCGACACGACCTGCACGTATCCCGACGCCGCGAAGCGCCTGCCGAAGGTCGGCTACCAGCGCGCGCTGTCGGCCGAGGGGCTGCTGTCGCTGCGGCCCGATCTCGTGCTGGCCTCGGCGGAAGCCGGCCCGCCGACGGCGATCGCGCAGGTGAAAGGCGCGGGCGTCGCGGTGACGACGTTCGACGAGCGCCACGACGTCGAATCGGTGCGCGCGAAGATCACCGGCGTCGCGCAGGCGCTTGAGGTGCGCGACGCCGGCACCGTGCTGCTGCAGCGTTTCGATCGCGACTGGCAGGCCGCGCGCGACGCGGTCGCCGCGCGCGTGCCCGGCGGCGCGCAGCCGCCGCGCGTGCTGTTCGTGCTGAACCATACCGGCGCGCAAGCGCTCGTCGCGGGCCAGCGCACGGCCGCCGACGCGATGATCCGCTATGCGGGCGCGCGCAACGCGATGCAGGGCTTCGATCACTACAAGCCGCTGACCACCGAGGCGCTCGCGGCGGCCGCGCCCGACGTCGTGCTGATCACCGACGAAGGACTGGCGGCCGTCGGCGGTCACGCCGCGTTGCTCGCGACGCCCGGGTTCGGCGCGACGCCGGCCGGCCGCGCGCGGCGCGTCGTGTCGCTCGACGCGCTGTTCCTGCTCGGCTTCGGCCCGCGCCTGCCGCTCGCCGTCACGACCCTGCATCGACGCCTGTCCGATGCGCTCGCCTGATTCCGGATCGACCCGATGCCCGCTCACGCTTCGCCGTTCAACGTATCGCGGCGCGCCGCGCGCACCGGCGCCGCGCGCCTCGGCACGTCGCGCCGCTTCGCGCCGTTCGTCCTGGCCGCGCTCGCCGTTCTGGTGGCCGCGATGTCCGTCGTCGCGCTGTGCGTCGGCGCGTACCGCATTCCGCTGGCGCAAGCCTGGGCCGCGCTGAGCGGCGACGCGGCCGCGCAGCAGGCCCGCGCGGTGCTGCTCGACATCCGCGCGCCGCGCGTCGCGCTCGCACTGCTGGTCGGCGGCGGCTTCGGCGCGACCGGCGCCGCGATGCAGGCGCTGTTCCGTAATCCGCTCGCCGATCCGGGGCTCGTCGGCGTGTCGAGCGGCGCCGCGCTCGGCGCGACCACGCTGATCGTGCTCGGGCCCGCGCTCTTCGCCGCGCACGCGAGCGCGGCCGCGCTGCCGGTCGCTGCGTTCGCGGGCGGGCTCGCGGTCGCGGCGCTCGTCTACCGGCTGGCCGCGTCGCGCGGCCGGCTCGCACTGCCGCTGCTGCTGCTCGCCGGCATCGCGATCAATGCGCTGGCCGGCGCGGCGATCGGGCTGCTCACGTTCGTCGCCGACGACGCCCAGCTGCGTTCGCTGACCTTCTGGAGCCTCGGCAGCCTCGGCGGCGCGCAATGGACGACGCTGGCGGCCGTCGCGCCATGCGTCGCGCTCGGCTGCGGGCTGCTCGTGCGCGAACGCGACGCGCTGAACGCGCTGCAGCTCGGCGAAACCGAAGCGCTGCATCTCGGCGTGCCGGTGCAGCGGCTGAAGCGGCGTGTGCTCGTCGCGGTCGCGCTGGCGGTCGGCGCGCTCGTGTCTTGCGCGGGCGTCATCGGCTTCATCGGGCTCGTCGCGCCGCATTGCGTGCGGCTCGCGTGCGGCCCCGACCAGCGCATCGTGCTGCCCGGCGCCGCGTTGCTCGGCGCGTTGCTGACGCTCGCGGCCGATCTCGCCGCGCGCACCGTCGCCGCGCCCGCCGACATTCCGCTCGGCGTGCTGACCGCGCTGCTCGGCGCGCCGTTCTTCCTCGTGCTGCTGTGGAAGAACCGCGGCGCGCTCGGCGGGTAATCCCTTCATCACGACGACCATGCTGACTGCCCACCACCTCGACGTCGCCCGCCGGCACGATACGATCCTGCGCGACCTGTCGCTGTCGATCGAACCCGGCCGCGTGACCGCGCTGCTCGGGCGCAACGGCGCCGGCAAGAGCACGCTGCTGAAAACCTTCGCCGGCGAGCTGACCGGCAGCATCGCACCGAACGGCGTGCGCGTGACGGGCGACGTCACGCTGAACGGCGAACCGCTCGCGCGCATCGACGCGCCGCGGCTCGCGTGCCTGCGCGCGGTGCTGCCGCAGGCCGCGCAGCCGGCGTTCCCGTTCAGCGTCGACGAAATCGTGCTGCTCGGCCGCTATCCGCATGCGCGGCGCGGCGGCGCGCGCCACGTGATCGCGCATCGCGATCGCGACATCGCGTGGCGCGCGCTCGAACGCGCGGGCGCCGACGCGCTCGTCGGCCGCGACGTCACGACGCTGTCGGGCGGTGAACTCGCGCGCGTGCAGTTCGCCCGCGTCCTCGCGCAGCTGTGGCCGGACCACGACGCGATGGAAACCGGCCCGCGTTACCTGCTGCTCGACGAACCGACCGCCGCGCTCGACCTCGCGCACCAGCACCGCCTGCTCGATACCGTGCGCGCCGTCGCGCGCGAATGGCGGCTCGGCGTGCTCGCGATCGTCCACGATCCGAACCTCGCCGCGCGGCATGCGGATACGATCGCGATGCTCGCCGACGGCACGATCGTCGCGCATGGCGCACCACGCGACGTGATGACGCCGGCCCATATCGCGCGGTGCTACGGCTTCGCGGTGAAGATGGTGGAAACCGGCGACGGAACGCCGCCGGTGATGGTGCCCGCGTAGCGCGGGCGTGTGTCGCATGATCGTTGCGTCGCTCGATGTCGTACGCCACCGTGGGCGGCCGCATTGTCTCGAGACCTTTCGTTTCTCCCCTTCCAGGAGACCCCCGTGCCGCTGCCGATGACCCGCATCATCCTGTACGTCCGTGACGTCGCGTTGCTGAAGGCGTTCTATCAACGGCATTTCGCGCTGCCCGTCATCGAGGAAATCGACGGCGAATGGGCCGTGCTCGATGCAGGCGCGATCGAACTCGCGCTGCATCGGGCCGGGCCGGCGTTTCGCCACGCGGCCGCATCGGCAAGCGCAAATGCGAATGCCGCCGCCAGCAACGTGAAACTCGTATTCAGGATCGACGCCGATATCGCCGCGTATCGCGACCGGCTCGCCGGCCACGGCGTGACCGTGCGCGATCTCAAGCGCTATGACGGCTTCCCGTACCGAATGCTCGACGGCGTCGATCCGGAAGGGAACGTCTTTCAGGTGATGCAGCCGGACTGAATGCCGGCGCGGCAGGCACCGGCGCGTGCGCTCAATGCTCGACGTCCGCCGCGCCGAAGGTCCGCATCTTCCAGCCGAGCCGCACCGCGAGCATCCGCATCGAGAAGCCGGCCGCCAGCGCGACGAGCGTCGCGAACCCCGCGTCGATGCCGAGAGACTGCATCCCGACATACAGCGTGCCCGTGACGAACGCGACGCTCGCATACAGCTCCTCGCGCAGGATCAGCGGCATCTCGTTGCAGAGCAAATCGCGCAGCATCCCGCCGCACACGCCCGTGATCGCGCCGGCCAGCACGACGATGATCGGCGCCGTGCCGGCCGACGCGCCGATGTCGCAGCCGATGATCGTGAACGCCGCGAGGCCGATCGCATCGACGGTGACGAACAGCGCCCTCATCCGCGCGACATGGCGTGCCGCCCACGACGCGACGGTCGCCGCGACGAGCGTGATCACCAGGTATTCGGGATGCGCGATCCAGCCGAGCGGATAGTGGCCGAGCAGCACGTCGCGCACCGTGCCGCCGCCGAGCGCCGTCACCGCGCCGACGAGCGCGAGCCCGAAGCGGTCCATTCCGCGGCGCATGCCCATCAGCGCCCCCGACATCGCTTCCGCGACGATCGCAATCAAGTAGAGCGTATGCATCGCGCGCGTCAGTCGTCGGTCCGGAACAGGTCGAGCACGCGTTCGCGCTCGGCCGCATCGACGGCGGCGGGCATCGGTTCGTCGCGCTTGCCGTGGTCGGCCCGCGCACCCAACGCATCCGGCGCATCGACGGCCGCCGCGCCGCCGCATGCGAAGCGGCTGCGGATATACGCCGGCACGTCGGCCGTGCACGTACCGCGCGTGTATTCGGCGTAGACGAAATCGCCGTCGACGAGCACGACGTCCTGCGGCGGCGTCGCATCGACCGGCGTGCGCCCGTCGACGGCCGTCTTCATGTAGTCGAGCCAGACCGGCAGCGCGAGCGTCGCGCCGGTCGCGCGCCCCATCGGGCGCGGCGTGTCGTAGCCGAGCCATGCGACCGCGACGATGCCCGACGAGTAGCCCACGAACCATACGTCCTTCGACCCGTTCGACGTGCCCGTCTTGCCGGCCGCGTCGTCGCGCCGCAGCGCGAGCGCGCCGCGCGCGGTGCCGGCCCGCACGACGTCGCGCAGCATGCTGTCCATCACGAACGCATTGCGCGCCGACACGACGCGCTCGCCCGCCGGCACGGTCGCCTCGTACATCGCGCCGCCGTGGCGCTGCTTCACCGACAGGATCAGGCGCGGCTCCATCCGCGTGCCGCCGTTCGCGAACACACTGTACGCGCTCGCGAGTTCGAGCGGCGTCACGGCGCCCGCGCCGAGCGCGAGCGGCAGCGACGCCGGATTGCGCTGCGCGTCGAAGCCGAAGCGCACCGCGTGCTGCTGCACGTAGCGCGCGTCGGTGGCCTGCATCAGGCTGACCGCGACGAGGTTCTTCGAGCGCACGAGCCCGCGCCGCACCGGAATGAAGCCCTCGTAGTGGTTGGCGAAATTACGCGGACGCCACGGCCGCGCGCCGGTTTCCGCATGCGTGAGCGTGCGCTGCGTATCGTCGACGAGCACGCCGGGGAAGTAGCCCTTCTCCAGCGCCGCCGAATAGACGAACGGCTTGAAGCTCGACCCCGGCTGGCGATACGCCTGCAACGCATGGTCGAACACGTTGCGATTGAAATCCGCGCCGCCCACCAGCGCGAGCATGTCGCCGGTAGCCGCATCGAGCGACACGAGCGCGCCTTCGAGCCCGTTGCGCGTATCGCGCTTCGCGCGCGCCTGACGGCTCAGCGTGCGCTCGAGCGCGGCTTCGGCCGCGCGCTGGTCGCGCATCGAGATCGTCGTCGTCACGTCGAGGCCCAGCGTGTACGCATCGTCATGAAACCGCTCGACCATCATCCGGCGCGCCCGCTCCGCGACGTACGGCGCGGCGACGATGCCGGGCGGCGGCGTGGTCGCGAGCGCGATCGGCGCGTCGACGGCCGCGCGATACGCCGCATCGTCGAGCTGGCCGAGCGCATGCATGCGGCCGAGCACGTAATTGCGCCGCGCGGTCGCGCGCGCCGGGTTGACGACCGGGTTGAACGCGGACGGCGCCTTGGGCAGCCCGGCGAGCACGGCCGCCTCGCCGGCGCTCAGCGCGTCGAGCGGCTTGCCGAAGTACACGTGCGCGGCGGCCGCGAAGCCATACGCGCGCTCGCCCAGATAGATCTCGTTCATGTACAGCTCGAGCAGCTTGTCCTTGCTGTATTCGCGTTCGAGCTTGGCCGCCATCAGGATCTCGGCGAGCTTTCGGCTCAGCACCTTGTCGCGCGTCAGGTAGAAGTTCCGCGCGACCTGCATCGTGATCGTGCTGCCGCCCTGTCCCGGCTGCCCCGTGACGACGTTCGCGAACGTCGCGCGCGCGAGGCCGCCGATATCGACGGGGCCGTGCTCGTAGAACTTCGCGTCCTCGGCCGCGAGCAGCGCATGGCGCATCAGCAGCGGGATGCGTTCGAGCGGCACGAACTCGCGCCGCTCGACGCCGTATTCGGCCAGCAGGTCGCCGTCGCGCGAGAAGATCCGCAGCGGCAGCGCGGGACGATAGACGGCCAGGTGTTCGACGGACGGCAACTGCGTCCAGATGCGATCGATCGTCCACGCGCCGATGCCCGCGCACGTGAGCGTCAGGCCGAGCAGCGCGCCCGCGAGCGTGCGCCATACGCGGCGGCGGCGCGGCGGTGCGGTTGGCGGCGCGGGCGGTGGCGGCGGGTGGGCGGTGGGATCGGTCATGTCGGGCTCCTTCTTCAATGCCGCGACGGCCGGCGCGCGGGCGGCGCGCCGATCGGTCACGAAAGGCGCGCATTGTCGAAGGGATGGCGCGAAACCGGAACATTCTTTAGCCAAAGTTTGGCTGGCTAAATTTTATTTAGGAAAGCGCTTTGGAGGCCGCTCGGACCGTGCATGCGGGTTTGCGGCATGCCGTTGCGGTCACGTGTGCCGGGCGCGCGAGCCGGTTCGCTTGTACCATCGTCGGATGTTCGATCGATATCTCGACCTGTGGGGCCTCGTTCCCGACGGCGGCCCGATCCTGACCGCGAGCGGCGGCCTGCTGCCGGTCGTCTGGCACGCGCGGCCCGCGATGCTGAAAGTCGCGACGTGCGACGAAGAGCGGCGCGGCAATGCGCTGATGGCCTGGTGGAACGGGCAAGGCGCCGCGCAGGTGTGGCAGCACGACGGCGACGCGATCCTGCTCGAGCGCGCGCAGCCGACGCCGACGCTCGCCGCGTTGTCGGCCGCGGGCCACGACGACGACACGATGCGCATCGCGTGCGACGTCGTCGCGCGGCTGCATGCGCATCGTGCGCCGCAGGTGCCGCGAGTGGTGCCGCTGCATGACTGGTTTTACGCGCTGCTGTCGAACGATGTCGATAACGACGCGCTGCGCGGCTCGGCGACGGCCGCTCGCCAGTTGCTCGCCGAGCCTTCCGTCGACGAAGTCGTGCTGCACGGCGACATTCACCACGACAACATTCTTCATTTCGGCGATCGCGGCTGGCGCGCGATCGACCCGAAAGGGCTGCGCGGCGAGCGCACGTTCGATTACGCGAACCTGTTCTGTAATCCTGCGCATGACATCGCGGTCGATCCGGTGCGTTTCGAGCGGCGTGTCGTGGTCGTGGCGGATGCCGCGCAGCTTGACTCGCGCCGGCTGCTGCAATGGATTCTCGCGTGGGTCGGGCTGTCGGCCGTGTGGTTGATGGAAGACGGCCAGCCGCCCGACACGCGGCTGCAGGTTGCGATGCTTGCGACGAGAGCGCTCGGGCTGTAGCGATACGCATCGGCCATGAAAACAGCTCATCGCGGATTTCCGCAGGAAAGCTGCGAAGACCACCGGTATTCGGCCAGGAACGGCTACTCGACCTCAGCGCCTGAATCGTCGACAATCGGCGTCAGGCTGATAAAGGCGTGAATCGGGTTGCATTGCCACTTCACCGGGGGCGCATGTCGTAAGCTTGCGGGTCGCATGATGTCTCGTGCATACGGCGGCTCGCGGCTCGCCGTTCGAGACAATCGTTGCGTCAGAAGCGGCAAGAGGTAGGCAAGATGCAACGATTTCTGCTTTCAATGCGGAGGCGGGCTCTGGTTGGCGCGCGGCTACGTTCCGCTCAATGCTTGGCGCCGGCGACCGGTGAAACAACGGAGCAACCGACTTGATAGTGCAAAGTAAACGGGTGGCCGTCGTGGCGCCGGCGGGCATTCCTGACAGGGATAACCTGGCGCTGGCCGTGTCGCTGCTGGAAAGTTGGGGATTTTCCGTCTCTGTGGCCGCGCACGTAGCTGACCGGTTCCGGTATCTCGCGGGATCTCATCAGGATCGTATCGACGATCTGCTTGCGGCGTTGTCAGACCCGGCAGTCGATATCGTCTGGATCGCACGCGGCGGCTATGGCTCTACGCATGTGCTGCCCGCGCTGCCCACTACCGTGCCCCGAAAGAAAACCGTGATCGGCTTCTCCGACGCGACCGCGCTTTTCTGCGCGCTGCGGCAGATTCCCGGCATCGACGTAATTCACGGGCCGACGCTCAACGGCCTCGCGACGAAAGTTGACGAGGAGTCGCGCCTCAGCGTTCTGGGTGCGCTCACCGGGGTCCCGCCGACGCCACTGCCGCTCGAACGTCTGCATGGGTCGGCTGATTCGATCGAAGGGTCGCTTGTCGGCGGCAATCTCACGGTACTCGCGAGCATGGCCGGCAGCCGTTGGCAGCCGAGATTTCGCGACTCGATTGTCGTTCTGGAGGACGTTACTGAACTTGCATACCGCATTGACCGCAGCATCATGACGATGCGTCACGCCGGTATCCTCGATGGCGCACGCGCGATTGTGCTCGGCGACTTCATCCGCTGCCCGTTGCCAGCCGGGGCCGACTACTTACTCACGGACGTTCTGCTGGACGCACTGGCGCCGCTCGGCGCCCCAATCTATGGGGGCCTTCCCGTGGGTCATGGTCAGCGCAATCTGTCGTGGGTGGTTGGACGGCCTGCCGAGATCCGCGGGAGCATATTGCTGCGATAGCTTTGCCCTTCGCACATGCTGTCCGATCGTCGATTGTCGGGCGGCGGACGGGATTCGGCCCGGGCAGACGCTTGGTATCTCGCCTGATTCGTCGATAAAGAAGCGGCGGCGACGTTTGTTCAGCCTGCTTTGAGGAAGATCTGCTTTACCCCTCGTTTTGCGATGATGTCGAGAAGATGCATCAGGGCTGTCGTCGGCGCGGTCCCGAAGTCAACTGTGAAGAACGACCAGTGATCGTTAGATTCGACTTGGCTCGCACCGTGGATCGCACCGGCTAATCCATCGACGCTATTGCCACCGCATTCACCTACGTCTAGCCATGTGGTAATCCAGTTGTCCAACGCAAAGGTCTCTGGCGGCTGCCGATCGAAGACCACCTGCAATCTATTCCACGTGAATGGATGGAGATTCAGGTCGAACGCACGGAAACGGAAAATTTCTGCAACGAATGCTGGGTCCGGATCGATAGCGAATTCGTACGGTTTGATTTGATCTCTTTCATCCTTTGCCAAGGCATCGACGCGAAGGTAGCGGTACGGATACGGTATCCGATCGTTGTTTATGGAGATCAGGACTTCCGTCGCCACGTTGCGCACGGAGGTTTGAAGTTGGCTGACCGTCGAACGGAAGAATTGCAGGTAGCGATCACGCTCTGCCTCGAGTATGGACTCGACTGCCACCTTAGCCGTTCTCCGCGAGTGCTGTTCGTGCAACCATTTTACATTGCTCGGGTGGCCGCTGTTGCTGTGGATTGGCGTCTGCTCCGGGTCCGATTCCAGCCGTCGACCTCGCGCGCAAGCGCATCGTTCGACGCGCGTCACGGACGGTGCCGCACCGATAGACTCAAGCGTTGAATTCCGGGCTCGCTCGAAACAGCGGCCGTCTGATCGTGGAGTAGTATTCCCGCATGTTCAGGTGATTGCCCGGCCCCTACCGCGCGCAGCCGCTCCGTCTATGTGTGGCGACGCCGGCCGTGGCGACGACATCGACGGAAACGCATCATGTCAACCGAGTGGAAGCACCGCGTCAGACTCTTCGTCCAGCGTTTCTGGCAGCCGACCAGTGCGTGCATGACCTGCATGCCCGGGAGCTGGGGAAACGTCATGAGCCTTGCCCACTGGACCATCGCCTTTCATACGGGTCTCCTGACAGGGCTCCTGGCTGTACTTCTGACTTTCACGCCTGTGGCGAAACTCTACGCGCATCGATACGGCAACGCGCTGGTCGTCGGCGTCCTGACGACGTTGGGCGACGCCTACTCGCACACGAGTCACTACCGTATTCCCTATGTCGAGCACATCGTGACGGGTGCGATTTCAGGTCTCCTGGCGCTTGCGGCCTC
The DNA here is from genome assembly GCF_002925705.1 of Burkholderia anthinoferrum. Classification (NCBI taxonomy): domain Bacteria; kingdom Pseudomonadati; phylum Pseudomonadota; class Betaproteobacteria; order Burkholderiales; family Burkholderiaceae; genus Burkholderia; species Burkholderia anthinoferrum. Next base: position 227,532 of record NZ_LFZP01000065.1, on the reverse strand, counting down.
ATATCTCTTCGAAGACCGCGCGCGACGCCTTCGGGCGATGTGGGCTCGGGTTGTCGGACAGCTTGTCCGCTGACTTTCTAACCCACGAAGCCCCCGAAAAAAACCCGCCGGCATACGCCGGCGGGCTTTCATGTCCGACGTACGCGGCGCTTCAGCGCGCCGGGTTCAGCGTCAGATTCATGTGACGGTTCACGTCCTTGTACAGCAGATAACGGAACCGCCCAGGCCCGCCCGAATAGCACGCCTGCGGGCAGAACGCACGCAGCCACATGAAGTCACCGGCTTCAACCTCGACCCAGTCCTGGTTCAGCCGATAGACGGCCTTGCCTTCCAGCACGTACAGGCCATGCTCCATCACGTGCGTTTCGGCGAACGGGATCACGCCGCCCGGCTCGAACGTCACGATGTTCACGTGCATGTCGTGACGCATGTCGCTCATGTCGACGAAGCGCGTCGTCACCCATGCGCCGTTGGTGCCCGGCATCGGAATCGGCTCGACGTCCTGCTCGTTCGTCACGAACGCTTCGGGCAGCGGAATGCCGTCGACGGCCTGGTAGTGCTTGCGGATCCAGTGGAAACGCACCGCGGCATCGCTGACGTTGTGCAGCGTCCAGTCCGCGCCCGGCGGAATGAACGCATAGCCGCCCGGCTTCAGCGTGTGCTGCTTGCCTTGCAGCGTCAGCTCGGCTTCGCCTTCGACGACGAACAGCACGGCTTCGGCGTGCTTGTCCTGCTCGGGCTTGTCGCTGCCGCCGCCCGGATTCACTTCGACGATGTACTGCGAGAAGGTTTCCGCGAACCCCGACAGCGGGCGCGCGATCACCCACAGGCGCGTGTGGGTCCAGAACGGCAGCCAGCTCGTGACGATGTCGCGCATCACTCCCTTCGGGATCACCGCGTACGCCTCGGTGAACATCGCGCGATCGGTCAGCAGATCCGTCTGCGGCGGGTGGCCGCCATGCGGCGCGTAATACGTTGTCTTAGACATAGTGCATCCAGGCAATGGGTTGGTCCGGCCCCAGGCGCAAACGGCATCGGGCGGTTCGCATGCGCGTGGAGTGCGCGTGCGGCGGCGGGACATCGTTGCCGGGGTGGCTTGAAAGCGCATGCGCCTTCGATCGGTCGGCCAGGCTTCGCGGCGGGTCGTCCGGTTCAGCGACGCGGCGGCCCGGGTGGTCGGGCCGGCGGCCGCGCCGCGGCGCTCGCGATCAGGCGAGGCGCGGACGGCCGCACGGTTCGACTCCGTACGCGAGCATCGCCGACGATAGCGAAGTCGATCCCGATCGACCAATTAAATGTTGCGATGCCATCCATTCGATTTCCCACTACCCGCCGGCGCCCGCGATGCACGGCGGGGACGCGTCGCGCGAGGTGCCGACCATCAGGGAAATCCTGACGGTCGCGATGTTCGCGCGATGCGCCGGTGCGGCAACGCGGGGAGACACGCGCTGGTCTCGATGCATCCCGTTACCCGTGGCGCGGCGAAGGAGGGCATACGTGTGCGGCAGCGGATCGCGGCGCGAGGGCCGCACGGAGACCGTCACGTCAGGCTGAAACGAGCCGACGGGTCGAAGGAAAAGCAGATGTCATTCGGCCGCCCCTGTCCGAGCACATTCGGATGCGGCAACGGGTGTCGTCGAGAAACGGAGAAAAACAGCGGAAGGAGCATTGCCGGCCCGTCGATCGGGCACATGGCAGCGGCTGATGAAGCCGGAGGAGGATCGCCGGTCTGGCCGGCGAAGCCACCCGGCGGCGTGCCGGGCCGAGGCTCGCGTCGGGTGCCGACGCCGGCAGCGCGCCGGTGCGCGGCTCGCGCACCGTGCCGCGCCAGCGGCGATCAGTCCCAGTCGCGGTGGTGACGATGCTTGCGGTGATGACGGTAGCCGCGGTCGCCGTGATCGCGATCGTACGAGCTGCGCGACAGGTTGCCGCCGAGCGCCGCGCCGGCGCCGCCGCCGACCGCCGCGCCCAGCAGGCCGCCCGTGCGGCCGCCCATCGCGTTGCCTGCCGCGGTACCCGCGCCGCCGCCGAGTGCGCCGCCGATGATCGCGCCGGTGCGCTCACGACGGTTCGACGTCACCGCGCCGCCCGCGCCGCCGCCGATCGCGCCGCCGATGACGGAGCCCGTGCTGCCGCCAACCGCGCCGCCGACCGCTGCGCCGGCAACCCCGCCGAGCGCGCCGCCGAGCGCGTTGTTCAAGTCACCGGCCACGGCCGGCAGTGCAGTCGCGCCGGTCAGCACGGCGACGACGAGAGTGGGGGCGATTTTCTTCCACATTCCCGTATTCTTCCTTGTTCGCAATTCTGGTTATCGAGGTCCGCTCGGTACGACGACCTGAATCGATCGACATCGGGCCAGGCATTGTGCCGAACCGTGGACCAATTCATTTCAATGAGCTTGCGGCGAAGAATAGCACCGGTCCCGCATCCTTGCCGTGGACATTCTGGTAACAAGTTGTTGTCGAATAACAGGCGTTGAACACGCCCGCCGAATCCGGCTGAAACCCTTGCCGGTATTGACTCCGGCAAGGGTCCGTCCCCGCGTTGCGACACGTCGGTCACGCACGCGCTCGTACGTTCGAGACACACGTGGCAACACATCGGCACCTGCCGCAAACGGGCATCCGAACGATGGTGAGGGGGAAGATGGCGGGGTCAGTACACGCCGGGCAGCAATCGCCACGTCCGCGCGCAATACGCGTCGTATTCCGCGCCGAATTGCGACCGCAGCAACGCCTCTTCCGAGCGGATTCGCGCGACGAGCGGCACGAGCGTCAGCACGACCAGCAGCACGCCGACACCCGAGCGAAACGCCAGCGCCCAGCCGAGCGAATTGAGGAGGAGGCCGAGATAGCTCGGATTGCGGATGCGGCTGTAGATGCCGCCGGTCACGAGCGTATGGCCCGGCTGGATCGCGACGAGCCCGCTGAAGCGCTTGCCGAGCACGAACACGGGCCACATGCGCAGCCCGCCGCCCACGAGGTACAGCGCGACGCCGATCCAGCGCACCGTCTCGCCGCCGAAGGTCCAGACGTCGAGCCGGTCGGTCAGCGCCGGCAGGTACGCGAGCAGGAAGCCGCTTACCGCGAAGGCCGCGAGCACCCAACGGTTGTCGCGATTTTCGCGCTCGCCGCTGCTCAGGTTGCCTTCGCTGAACAGCGCGGCGACGGCCATCGCGAACGTCGCGACGACGATGACGATCAGCTGCGGGTGCGAGAAGAACGCAGCGAACCCGCCGCTGCCGAGCACGGCGAGCCCGAGATAGACGAGCGTGGATACGCCCGACAGGACGACGACCTTCGGGGTGACTGTCATGACGGCCTCGCGGGGATGCGCTTTCCTGTGAAGTATAGGAACTGCGCGCCCCGCGCGCCGGGCGGCACCGTCATGCGGCGCGCGAACTCGCGTGCATCGGCCGGCCGGCCGACCGCAGCCGGCCGAGCCGGTATATCTCGGCCGGCGCGCTGCAACGGATCAGCGGATGTGGAAGTGGCCGCCGATGCCGACGGTGACGGGCGGCGCGTAGTACGCGGGCGCATAACCGTAGTAGGCCGGCGCGGGCGCGTAGCCGTACGGCGGCGCCACGTAGCAGCCGGACAGGCCGCCGATCAGGGCAAGCGTGATGAGAAGTCTGGACATGGCTCGATTCCCGGCGCGAAAGACGAACGACACCTCGCGAAGGCCCCACCGCAGCACAACGCGGCGGCCGGCACGAAGAGGCGATCCGCCCTTCCTGTCGCTCGATGAAACAATGCGCGCAGTCTAGCGCCGGGCCTGGCCGCGCGAGTTTCCCGGGCGGTTACACGTGTTACGTGGTGTGACCGCTGAAACAGGCTCGGGAGGCGCAACGGCCGACCGGTGGGCGGGCTGTTACACGAAGCGCGCGCGAATGCGCTGCGCGAGCGCTTCCAGCGTCGCCGCGTCGGCGATCTCGCGCGCATGCATCCGCAGTTCGACGCCTTCCCAGCGCGGAATCACGTGAAAGTGCACGTGCGGGACCGTCTGGCCGGCTGCCGCGCCGTTGAACTGGCCGATGAACACGCCGTCCGGCTCGAGCGCCGCGCGCACCGCCGCAGCGACGCGCTGCGTCATGCGGATGCCGGCCGCGGCCGCGTCGCCGGACAACTCGAAGATCTGCGCGGCCGGCTCCTTCGGGATCACGAGCACGTGACCGTCGGCCTGCGGCATCAGGTCCATGATCGCGAGCGTCGCGTCGTCTTCGGCGACCTTCACGCACGGCAGTTCGCCGCGCAGGATTTTGGCGAACGGGTTGTTGTTGTCGTAGGACATGGCGTTTCCGATCTCGGTTGGTCAGTGGGACGGGCAGAGCAAAGCGCAATGCCGGACGATTATCGGCCGACGGCCGACCCGATATCAACTCGCCCGATGCGCGACGCCGGCCGCGCCGTCGGACACGCGGCGGTCATCATGCGTCACACGGCAGCGATTGCACCGCATCGCCCGAACCTGCGACACTGCCGCATCGATGCCGGCCGGCACGCCACCGAGGACGCTCGCGCATGACGATCCCCCTCAAGAAGCCGATACTGCGCGGTGTCGCGCTCGTGTTCGTGGCCGCGATCGGCTATACGGGCTACATGCTGTCCCGGCTCGCGCCGATCGCGACCGGCTATGCGGCCAAGGCGCTGTGTTCCGGCGTGTTCGTATCGGGCCGTCCGGCCGCATCCGTGATCGACGTCGACATCATGGCCGGCGTCCATCCGCTGCTGAAACTGGTGCGCCCGTCGCTCGATCCCGACCATCGTCGCGCCGTGGCGACCTTCGCCGGCTTCGCCGAACGCGAAGCCGACTTCCGGCCCGGGCTCGGCTGCACGCTCGCGCTCGGGGCCACGGCCGGTGCGGCGGCGGCCACCTTGCCCGCCGCGCTGCCGGCCCTCCCCGATCCGCCGCCCGCGCAACCCGACCCGCCCGCACCGGCCACGCCGCCCGCCGGCATCGACACGCACAAGCTGCAGACCGCGCTCGACCGCGCGTTCGACGAACCCGATCCGGCGCGGCCGCGGCGCACGCGCGCGGTCGTCGTGATGTGGCGCGGCCAGGTGATCGCCGAACGCTATGCGCCCGGCTTCACGGCCGCCACGCCGCTGCCCGGCTGGTCGATGACGAAGACCGTCACGGCCGCGCTGGTCGGCACGCTGGTCGCGCGGCACAGGCTGTCGCCCGACGCGTCGGCACTGCTGCCAGAATGGCGCGGCAGCGGCGATCCGCGCGCGGCCATCACGCTCGACGAGCTGCTGCGGATGACGAGCGGCCTGCAATTCAACGAGGACTACGACGATCCGCTCTCCGACGTCGCGGTGATGCTGTTCACGCAGCCCGATACCGCGCGGTTCGCGTCGGCGAAGCCGCTTGCCGCGACGCCCGGCACGCAGTGGTCGTACTCGAGCGGCACGAGCGCGATCGTCGCGCGCGTGATGCGCGAAGCGCTGGGCGGCAGCGACGCCGACTACCTCGCGTTTCCGCGCCGCGCGCTGTTCGCGCCGCTCGGGATGCGCAGCGCGGTGTTTGAGCCCGATGCGTCCGGCACGCTCGTCAGCGCGTCGTACATGTATGCGAGCGCCCGCGACTGGGCGCGCTTCGGGCAGCTTCTGCTGCAGGACGGCGTGTGGAACGGGCAGCGGCTGCTGCCCGAAGGCTGGGTGCGCTATCTGACGCGCGCGACGCCCCAGTCACCGCGGCAGGAATTCGGCGCGCAGCTGTGGGTCAAGGTGCCGGAGCCGTTCAACGATCGCGATCCGCATGCGCGGGCGATGCCGGCCGACGCGTTTCATGCGGTCGGCCATGAAGGCCAGTTCGTCAGCGTGGTGCCGAGCCGCGAGCTGGTGGTCGTGCGGCTCGGGCTGTCGCGGCCGGAAGCCGCGTGGAATCACGAGGCGTTTCTCGCACGCGTGCTCGACGCGGTGCCGGCGCCCGGTGCGTGACGACGGGCAGGTGCGTCGGTGAATCGGTCGTGAAGCGGCGATGAAGGCAATACCACCGCTTCAAGCGCTGCCTGCGCCGCATTACGGATTCGCGCTGCCCGCGTACTGCTTGAACCCTTCGCGGGTCGCGAGCCGTTCAACGTAGCGCGACACTGCCGGCAGGTCCGGATGCTCGAACGGCGTACCGAACCACCGGTTCACCGACAGGCCGATCGGGATATCCGCGAGCGTGAACGTGTTGCCGGCCACGTACGCGCCGGTCTTTTCGAGCTGCGCATTCAGCACGCGCATGTGAGTCGTCCAGCCCGCGATCGACTGAGCGATGCCGTCCGGATCCTGGTGATCGGGCGACTTGCGCACGAGGCCGAGGAAGGCGCCGACCCACGAGCGGTTCAGGTCCGAGCCCTGCCAGTCGATCCACTGGTCGACGCGCGCACGCGCCTGCGGCTCGGCCGGATACAGCGCGTCGCCGCCGTAGCGGTTCGCGAGGTAGCGGATGATCGTGTTCGATTCCCAGAGCACGAAGTCGTCGTCCTTGATGACGGGCACGAGCGCGTTCGGATTCAGCGCGAGATAGGCCGGGTCGTGGGTCGTGCGAAAGCCCGCGCCCCAGTCTTCCTGTTCGAACGGCAGGTTCAGTTCGGTGCACAGCCACAGCACCTTGCGGACGTTGATGGACGGAATCTTGCCGAGGACTTGCAGCATGCAGGCTCCTTGTGAGGTCGGGTGCGAACGTTCGGCGCGCACGGCACGCGCCGAACGCGGTCACGCCGAAGTTATACACGACCTCGCGGGAAACGGCAGGCCGCTTCCGCACGACGGCGACGGGCTCACATCGGCTTGACCACCATCAGGAAGTAGACGGTCAGCATCGCGAAGAACGCCGGATAACCGAGCCGTTCCCAGCGCTTCGCATAGCGCCAGTAGCGCTCGGGCAACGCGGCGTCGCCGTTGGCGTGCGCGAGCTTCGCCATCGCCGCCAGTTCGAGCTGCAACCACACGACCGGCAGCCAGCACGCGCCGGCGACCGCGTACAGCACGATCGACGCGAGCAGCCACGGCGTATGCCACGGCCACCCGGCCGTATGCGCGAGCCACAACCCGGACGCCGGCTGGAAGATCACGGCCGGCGTCGTGAACCACCAGTCCGCGCGCACCACGAGCCGCGACACGGCCGCGATCGCGGGCACCGATCGCGTGCGGTTCGCGAAGAACAGGTAGAACGCGGTGCCGAACCCCGTGCCGACCAGCAGCACCGAAGACAGGATGTGAAGCGCCTTGATGACGAGATAGGTGTTCATGCGCGTTCTTCTTCTGAAAAGAGGATCAACAGGATGGCGAGAATCGGCACGTTCTTGAGCACGGGGCCGAACGGTTCGGCCAGCAGGCCGGGCATCGTGACCGCGATGACCGCCGAGTACGCGACGATCAGCGCCGCCTGCACGGCCCACAGGCGCCGCGACGGCGCGACGACGGTCGCGATGCCGAGCGCGAAGTCCAGCGCGCTGGCGGTGTAAAGCGCGATCAGCGCGGGCAGCCCCGTCAGGTGCGCGGGCGCCAGCAGCGCGAGGCTTGCGTGCAGCGGATGGATGAAGGCGCTCGCGATCGCCGTCCAGATCCACACGATCGCGAGCGCGCCCAGCAGCAACGGACGCCGCCACATCGCGAGCGCGTCGCGGCGCAGCGCGGCGGCTTCCGCGCCGATGAACCCGCCGATGCGGCGCGGCGGCCGGCCCAGCACGGCCGCGGTGGCAGCCGGATCGCCCGTGTTGCCGCCGCGCAGCATCGTCCACGTGTCGCGCGTCAGCATCGCGCCCGGCAACGCGCCGAGCAGTACGGCCGCCGCGCCGACCAACGGGCCCGGCAGCGTCACGCGGGCCGCCGGCGGAAACCCGAGCGCAGCGCGGTAGCCGGCCAGCATCTCGCGGTATTCGACTTCGTCGCTGCCGACCACGTCGATCACGCGACGGCCCGCCGCCGACGGCGAATCGGCCGGCTCCATCACGAGCCGCGCCACGACTTCGGCGAGATCGTCGACATGCACCGGGCGCAGCCGCTGACGGCCGCCCGCCGGCAGGACGTGCACGGGCAGGCTCGCGAGCATCCGGAAAAACCGCGCCGATGCGCCGGCCGCCCCGTAGACGAGCGCCGGGCGCACGATGCGAAAGTCGATCGGCAGCGTCTGCAGGAAGTGGTCGGCCGCCTGCTTGCTCGCGAAGTACCGCGTATCGCCGCGCTCGACGCCGAACGCCGAGATCTGGATCACGCGCCGCACGCGGGCGCGGCAGCACGCGGTAAAGAGCGCGCACGGCGCGGCGCGATGCACGGCGTCGAGCGTCGCGCCGCGTCGATCCGCCAGCATGCCGACCGCGTTGATCACCACGTCGACACCCTTCAGCCGCGCGAGCCATGCTTGCGGATCGACGTCCCGCACGAAGTCCATCGCGACGTCGTGCGGGCCGGCCGCGTGACGCACGCCGCGCAGCACGCGATGCCCGCCCGCTTCGAGCTGCGCGCACAGCGCCCGCCCGATGAAGCCGTTCGCGCCGCACACGAGCACAGTCACGCCGCGTGCGCCGGAACGCTCGGGCGGGCAGGTCGACGGCAAGACTGCGTTCATGTTCGTCCTCTATTTACAGTTATTTCTGTAATGACAGAAACAACAACTCCGAAAAAAGCGGGCTGCGTGCCCGCTCTCCGTTACCGCTTACTTCGACGGCTTGCGCCTGACCGTCTGGCTGATCTTCGCACCGATGCCGAGCGCCTTCATCAGCGTATCGGGCTTGAGCCGCAGCATCTCGTCCGACCAGGTCGTCAGCGTCTCGACGAACTGCAGCGTGTCGCGGATGCGCTGTTCGGTCTCGCGGCTTTCGTTCGCGATCTCCGGGCTCGTCAGGCAATCGCGCAGCACCGTGAGCGTCGGCTCGATCTCGCGCTGCCGCCGCCCTTCGACGATCAGCTTGAACAACTCCCAGATGTCGGTCGACGTCTCGAAGTGGTCGCGGCGGTCGCCCAGCACGTGCACGACCTTCGCGAGCCGCCACGCCTGCAACTCCTTCAGGCTCGTGCTGACGTTGGAGCGCGCGACGTTGAGCGTCTCGGCGATTTCGTCCGCTGCCACCGGCCGGCCGGCCAGATAGAGCAGCGCGTGAATCTGCGAGACGGTGCGGTTGACGCCCCACCGCGAGCCCATTTCGCCCCAGTGGAGGATGAATCGTTCGGCAATCGGTGTGAGTTCCATGTCTGGAAATTTATTCATTTCAGTTATTTCTGTCAAGAGAGAAATAACCGGGCGATCGCGCGCCTTCCGGCCGCGCCCGCCCGCGATCGGCCGCTTCCTTTACAATGCGCGGGATTTTTCCGATTTCAGGCCGTCCCCGCCTTTCTGACTAGAGGTTCTCCCATGATCATCAAACCGCGCGTGCGTGGCTTCATCTGCGTGACGACTCATCCCGTCGGCTGCGAAGCCAACGTCAAGGAACAGATCGATTACGTGACTTCGCACGGCCCGATCGCCAATGGCCCGAAAAAGGTGCTCGTGATCGGCGCGTCGACCGGCTACGGCCTCGCCGCCCGGATCTCCGCCGCATTCGGCTCGGGCGCGGACACGCTCGGCGTGTTCTTCGAGCGCGCAGGCAGCGAGACGAAGCCGGGCACGGCCGGCTGGTACAACAGCGCCGCGTTCGAGAAATTCGCCGCCGAAAAGGGGCTGTATGCGCGCAGTATCAACGGCGACGCATTCTCCGACAAGGTCAAGCAGGTCACGATCGACACCATCAAGCAGGATCTCGGCAAGGTCGATCTGGTCGTCTACAGCCTCGCCGCCCCGCGCCGCACGCATCCGAAGACGGGCGAAACGATCAGCTCGACGCTCAAGCCGGTCGGCAAGGCCGTCACGTTCCGCGGCCTCGACACCGACAAGGAAGTGATCCGCGAAGTGTCGCTCGAGCCGGCGACGCAGGAAGAGATCGACGGCACCGTCGCGGTGATGGGCGGCGAGGACTGGCAGATGTGGATCGACGCGCTGGCCGAAGCCGGCGTGCTGGCCGACGGCGCGAAGACCACCGCGTTCACGTACCTCGGCGAGCAGATCACGCACGACATCTACTGGAACGGCTCGATCGGCGAAGCGAAGAAGGATCTCGACAAGAAGGTGCTGTCGATCCGCGACAAGCTGGCCGCGCACGGCGGCGACGCCCGCGTGTCGGTGCTGAAGGCGGTCGTCACGCAGGCCAGCTCGGCGATCCCGATGATGCCGCTGTACCTGTCACTGCTGTTCAAGGTGATGAAGGAGAAGGGCACGCACGAAGGCTGCATCGAGCAGGTGTACGGGCTCCTGAAGGACAGCCTGTACGGCGCGACGCCGCATGTCGACGAGGAAGGCCGCCTGCGCGCGGACTACAAGGAACTCGATCCGCAGGTGCAGCAGAAGGTCGTCGCGATGTGGGACACGGTCACGAACGAGAACCTGTACGAGACGACGGACTTCGCGGGCTACAAGACCGAGTTCCTGCGCCTGTTCGGCTTCGAGATCGCCGGGGTCGACTACGGCGCGGACGTGAACCCGGACGTGAAGATCCCGGGCATCATCGACACCACGGTCTGACGGCACGACCCGCCGCCGCCGCGCCCACGGCGCGGGCGGCGGGTTCGCACGACCGGCGGCGTCAACGCGGCGCCGGTTCTTCCAGATAGACGCCCGACGACAGCGTGGCCTTCACCTGCCGCGTGAACTCGTCGGTCGACACTTCCTCCGCCCCTGCCTCGATGGCGTCGTACGCCTGCCGCACGACGTCGGCCGGCGTGGCTTTCGGCACGTCGAGGCCGGCCGTCAGGTCGGTATCGATGAAGCCGGCATGCAGCCCGACGACCTGCGTGCGCTGCTCGCGCAGCGAATGGCGCAGCCCGTTGGTCAACGCCCATGCGGCCGATTTCGACACGCCGTAGCTCGACAGGATCGGCCGGTTCACCCAGCTCGCGACCGACAGGATGTTCAGGATCGCGCCGCCGCCGTGGGCCGCCAGGGTGCCCGCGAATGCGCGCGACATCGCCAGCATCCCGAACACGTTGGTCTCCAGGTGAGCGCGCAATGCGTCGGGCGCGCCCTCGTCGGTCAGGCTGCCGAGCCGCGCGATGCCGGCGTTGTTGATCAGCAGCGTGACGTCGCGCGCCGCCTCGGCCGCTGCCGCGACCGCCGCGGGGTCGGTCACGTCGAGCTTCACGGGCACGACGCCCGGCAGCGTCACGCTGGCCGGATCGCGCGCGCCCGCATAGACCTTCCGCGCGCCCCGTTCGAGCGCCTGCTTCGCGAACTCGAGCCCCAGCCCGCGGTTCGCGCCCGTGATGAACACCACTGCACCTTCGATTTTCATGATGCGTCCTTTCGCGTGATGAATCGCCCGCGCGCCGGCTCGCCGCGCGTGAGATCCGGGTAAAAACGAGACTGTCGTTGCCTGGCGAACCGTGGCGCCGCGGCCTGCCGCCGACGGCAAGCCGCCCGCGACCCACACCCCACGGCGCCAAAGACGCTGACCCGTTGCCATCCGGTGTACCCGCCGTGGCTTTGCCACGATCCGCCCAGTCGGCTACACTCAATGTCAATCTTGATCACCATTGTCTTTGCGGTGCATTGTGTTCTCGCCGCATGGTCGTGTCAATGGCGATCACCATTGTGTTTTTCAATCGACGCGATCGAACAGGAAATCAGGGAGAGATCGATGGGCGTGTCCAGACAACAGGCTGCCGAGAACCGAAGCGCGATCGTCGCGGCCGCCGAGCGGCTGTTCCGCGTGCGCGGCGTCGACGCCGTGGGGCTGACGGAACTGATGAAGGAAGCCGGCTTCACGCAGGGCGGCTTCTACAACCACTTCAAGTCGAAGGACGCGCTGGTCGCCGAAGTGATGGAAAAGGCGATGCACGACCGCGCGGATTCACCGAATGCCGGCAGTCTCGACGCGCAGGTGGCCGCGTATCTGTCGCCCGCGCATCGCGACAACGTCGAGGCCGGTTGCCCGCTGTCTGGCTTCGCGGGCGATGCGCCGCGGCTGACCGATGCGGCGCGCGCGTGCTATGCGCACGGCCTCGCAGCGTATCTCGATCGGCTGGAACGGATGGTGGCGGCCGAAGGCGCGACGCCCGCGCAGACGCGTCGCGACGCGCTCGCGGTCTTCAGCCAGATGGTCGGCGCGCTCGTGCTGTCGCGCGCGATCGCCGGCACCGATCCGGCGCTGGCCGACGAGATTCTCGACGCGGGACGGGACACGCTGGCCGGCCGACGCGGCGAATCGGCCACGTCGAGTTGAGCGTTGGCCGTGCGCGCCGCGGCGCGGCGTCCGCGTTCTTGTCGCGCTATTCGATCGCCCGCGCGGCGTCCCACAGCGGCTGCGTGCCGCGCGCCGCATTCCACGCGGCGAACCGCGTGCGCCACGATTCGAACGGCTCGGCCAGCGGATGGCGCGGATCGTCGCTGAGCGAATACGCCATCCCTTCGATCAGCCAGCGCGGTTTGGTCAGGACGGCCAGGTTGCCGAGTACTTCGGCCTGCCGGTGGTGGATCAGCTCGTGCGCGAGAAAGTACGTCTGCCAGCCGCGCGGCGCGATCACCACGCCGAAATCGCCGAGCGTCAGCGCCGCGCGTGTGCCGAGGCCGAACGCATCGGCGCACGTGCGGGTCGCGCAGAACACGACGCGCGGTGCGGCGCGGAACGCGCCGACGGTCGCCGCCGCGCGCGCGTAGCCGTCGTGATAGAGCTGCCGCGCCTCGCCGAGCCTCGCGACATCGTCCGTGCAGATGTCGGTGCTCGGGCACGACACGCCGGGGATCAGCGCGGGCGCGACGACGCGCAGCGGCTTGACGAGCGCATACGCGGCGATCGGCAGCGCGACGAGCAGGCCCGTGAGGGCGAAAGCGGCGTGGGAGCGTTTCATCGAGGCGGCGGTTTCGTGACGTGTGGTGGGCGTCTTGCTGCGTGCACGCGACTATATCGGACCGGGGGCCGCGCGCGGTGACGCTTTTCTCACAGGCCACACCCGTCACGCGACGCGCGCCCGCATCGACGACACCGGCTCCGCCACGGCACCAGCGTGCGGCGGCGCCACCCGGCAGCGAGCCACGCGGGCGCGATCGGCGCAACGACACCGGCCGCACGCATGGCGAACAACGGCGCCGGCGCGGCCGGATGCATGACGATGGCCGTTACGCGAGCTGCTTGTGGAAATACGTCGTCGCGCACGGCGCGCCGTCGGGCATCAACGCATAGTTCGGCACGACGCCGACGCGCTGCCAGCCGGCCCGCTCGTACAGCCGCTCGGCGTCGCCTCCCATCACCGTGTCGAGCACGAGCACGGTCTTGCCGGCGTCGCGCGCGGCCGCGTCGGCCGCCGCCATCAGTCGTGCGGCGACGCCCTGCCGGCGCGCATGCCGCGACACGAGCATCTTCGCGATGTCCGCGCGATGCGGCTGGTTCTCGGGCTGCGCGATCACGATCTGCACCGTGCCGACGATCCGGCCGGACGCATCCTCGGCGACGAGCAGGATGCGCTCGTCGCTCGCGACGCCCTCGGCCACACGCGTCCAGAACGCGACGGCGGTCGCCCGCTCGATCGGCAACATGAAGCTGACGGACGCGCCGCCTTCGACGCAATCGATCAGCACGTCGGCCAGCGCATCGACACAGGCCATCGCTTCGCTTGCGCCGACGCGGCGAACGGTAACGGGTTCGGTCATGCCCTCTCCGGTAGTCAGGTGGGCCGCACGCGCGGGTTCGGCATGGGCCCCAATCGGAACGAACGCGGGCCGGGCGTCGCGGCACGCGCGACGACGGCAGGCGTCCGGCAACGCGGCGCCCGACCGGCGCGCGTTACCGCCCCATCATCGTACGCGACGAAAATTGTCGTTGCACCGATGGCCACATCGCCTACACTTAGCCAAATGGATAACTTTCAACCCGGCATCAGCGACGTGTTCCATGCCCTTGCCGATCCGACGCGCTGCGCGATCGTCGGCGCGCTCGGCCAGGGCGAGCGGACCGTCTCCGCGTTGGCCGCGCCATTCGACATGGCGCTGCCGTCGTTCATGAAGCACCTCGCCGTGCTCGAGCGCAGCGGCCTCGTGGCGACCCGGAAAACCGGCCGTTCGCGCACCTGCGCGCTGGTCGGCAGCCGGCTGACCGAGGCCGAGGCATGGCTCGCCGCGCAGCGCGCGCAGTGGGAAGCGCGATCCGATCGTCTCGTCGAATTCGTCGAACGCCGTCACCAGGAGGAGCAAGATGTCAGCCAGCCACGTCGAACCCGCTGAAGCCAATGATCTCGTCATCACGCGCACGTTGCGCGCGCCGCGCCACGCGCTGTGGCGCGCATGGACCGACCCGGCACTGCTGAAGGAATGGTGGTGCCCGAAACCATGGACCACCGAGGTACGCGCGTTCGACCTGCGGCCGGGCGGCGCCTTCCATACGTTCATGCGCGGCCCCGATGGCGGCACGAGCGACAACCCCGGCTGCTTCCTCGACATCGTGCCGGAATCGCGTATCGCGTTCACGTCGATGCTCGCGGGCGGCTGGCGGCCGCAGACGCCGTGGCTCGGCTTCACGGCGATCGTCACGATGGCCGACGACGACGCGGGCAGCCGCTACGAGGCGCGCGTGATGCACCCCGACGCCGCGACGCGCGAGCGCCACGAAGCGCTCGGCTTTTTCGAGGGCTGGAACACCTGCATCACGCAGCTCGACGCCTTTGCCGCCACGCTGCGCTGAACGCCGCTTCGCGTGCGGTCATTGCATGCCGCCACGCCCGCGCCTAGGATTCCTGAAGGAAGCATGACGACACGCCGGGCGCCGGCGTGCACCGTCTCGCACGCTTCGCGGGAGGCGACATGTTGCACACGCACACGCATTCGACCCGGGTCAGCCGGCACCTGAACGCGCCGCGCGGGCGCGTCTATCGCGCGCTGCTCGACCCGCACGCGGTCGAGCAATGGAAGGTGCCCGACGGCATGACGTGCCGCGTGCACGCGTACGACACACGGGAAGGCGGCGCGCTGCGGGTGTCGCTGAGCTACGACGCGCCGTCGGCCGGCACCGGCAAGACCACCGCGCGCACCGACACCTATCACGGCCGCTTCGTCACGCTGGTGCCCGACCAGCAGATCGTCGAGATCGACGTATTCGAAACCGACGACCCGATGCTGCGCGGCGCGATGACGATCACGATCACGCTGTCCGACGAAGCGGGCGGCACGCGCGTGGACGCCGTGCACGACGGCATACCGCCCGGCGTGCCGGCCGCCGACAACGAGACCGGCTGGCAGATGGCGCTGGCGAAGCTCGCGGCGCTGGTGGAAGCCGCTTAGCGGTCGTTCATTCCGGTGACGAAAGGCGGTGCTGCGGCGCAAAACGCCGCCGCGTGCGACACTGCCCTGCAGCCGACAACCGGATCCGCCCGAGGAGACTCCCGCGATGAACGCCCCGCGCACCGCCAGCTGGTATTTCGATTTCGTTTCGCCGTTCGCCTACCTGCAACAGGAACAGTTCGACCGGTTGCCGCCCGCCGCCGCGTTCGAGCCGCGGCCGATCGTGCTCGGTGCGCTGCTCACGCACTGGGGCCAGAAAGCGCCGGCGGAGATCGCGGCCAAACGCGTGTTCACCTATCGGCATGCGCAATACCGCGCGGACAAGCTCGGCATTGCGTTCCGGATGCCGCCCGCGCACCCGTTCAATCCGATCAAGCCGCTGCGCCTCGCGATCGCGATGGGCGGCTCACGCGACGCGATCCAGCGGATCTTCCGGCATATCTGGCGCGACGGCGAGGACGTGTCGACGCCGGCAGGTTTCGCCGCGCTGTGCGAAGCCGTCGGCTTCCCGGAAGGCGTGACGGCCGTCGAAGCCCAGCCGGTCAAGGACGCGTTGCGCGTGAACACGGATCGCGCGATCGCCGACGGCGTGTTCGGCGTGCCGACCTTCGTGCTCGACGGCGACCTGTTCTGGGGCGAGGACGCGACCGACATGTTCGTCGACTGCGCGACGTCGCGCGCGTGGCTCGATTCGCCTGAAGTGCGCCGCATCAGCGCGCTGCCCGAAGGGATCCGGCGGGGCTGACGGCGTACCGCCACCCGGGCCGCGTTGCTTCAGCCGTCGCGCCCTTCGACGAGCGCCGGCACGGCCTCGCGCATCATCGCGGCGAACCGCACGAGCCGCGACGGATAGAACTGCGCATGCGGATAAGTCAGGTAGACGGGCAGCGACGCGGCCTCCCATTCGGGGGCGAGGTGCACGAGATCGCCGCGCGCGAGATCGTCGGCGAGCATCCACGATGATCCGACGCACGCGCCGACGCCCAGCAGCGCCGCGCTGCGCAGCGCATACAGGTTCGCGGTCGTGATGCGCGGGCGGATCGCGATGCGCCGCGTGTCGCCGGTGGCCGCATGCGTCAGCGCGAGCTCGTTGCGGTAGTACGTGCGCAACGCGAGCCATGGCAGCGCGGCGAGCGCGTCCGGATCGGCCGGCACGTCGGCGCCGTTCAGTATGGACGGCGCGGCGACCACGAAACGCGGCACCTTCGTCAGCCGGATCGCGACCACGCCGGGATCGGTGGGCTCGCCGACCTGGATCGCGCAATCGATGCCGCTGCCGACGAAATCGCGCACCTCGTCCTGCAGCAGCCACTCGACCGACACGCGCGGATAGTCGCGCAGGAACTGCGCGAGCGGCGCAACGAAACGTTGCTGCCCGAACGCGTGCGGCACCGCGACGCGCAGCAGCCCGTCCGGCTCCTCCTGCGCGCCGCGCAAATCGGCCTCGAACGCCGCCCAGCTCGCCAGCAGCTCCTTCGCCTGCTTGAAGCACCGCTCGCCGTCGACGGTCAGCCGCATCGTATGGGTCGTGCGTTGCAGCAGCCGCATGCCGAGCGAACTTTCCAGCGCCTGCAGCCGGCGGCTGATCGTCGGCTGCGTGGTATGCAGCTGCACGGCGGCCGCCGACAGGCTGCCGGCCTCGACTATGCGCACGAAGGTTTCCATCAGCTCGAAGCGATAGCCCGCACCGTTCACCGGCACCGTCTGAACGCGCGGAGATCCGCCAGCAGCGCGAGAGGGAGGAGATTTTTCGGTCATTCGTGGAGCGTATAACAAATGTGCGCAAGGCGGCACTACCGTCGTCCGCCGAGTACCGCCACACTCGCGTCCAACCCTTTCTTCAACCGAGGATGCACGCGATGTCCACCCCGACCAGTCTCGACGCCGCGCCCCGCGTGGCGCATGCCCCGGCCCGCCCGGCTGCCCATTCGATGCCCGATCGCCGGCTCGTGCTGCTGCTCGCGGCCGCCGCCGGCCTCGGCGTCGCCCCGCTCTACTACGCGCAGCCGATGCTCGGCGCGCTCGCGCCCGATCTCGGCGCGTCGGCGCGGGCGATCGGCTTCGTGCCGACGCTCACGCAGCTCGGCTATGCGCTCGGCATCCTGCTGCTCGCGCCGCTCGGCGACCGCTTCGACCGGCGCCGCGTGATCGTGACCAAGGCCGCCGCGCTGGTCGTCGCGCTGCTGCTGGCCGCCGTCGCGCCGTCGCTCGGCCTGCTGCTCGCGGCGAGCTTCGCGATCGGCCTCGCCGCGACGATGGCGCAGGACGTCGTGCCGGCCGCCGCGACGCTCGCTCACGACACGCATCGCGGCCGCATCGTCGGCACCGTGATGACGGGGTTGCTGCTCGGCATCCTGCTGTCGCGCGTCGTGGCCGGATTCATCGCCGAGACGGCCGGCTGGCGCGCGATGTTCGCGCTCGCGGCCGCCAGCGTCGCCGTGATCGGCGCGGTGGCCGCACGCGGGTTGCCGCGCTTCGAGCCGACCACGCGGCTGCCGTACCGTGCGCTGATCGGCTCGCTCGGCGCGCTGTGGCGCGAGCATTCGGCACTGCGCCGCGCCGCGCTCGCCCAGGGGCTGCTGGCCGTCGGGTTCAGCGCATTCTGGTCGACGCTCGCGGTGATGCTGCACGGCGCGCCGTTCCATCTCGGCAGCGCGGCAGCCGGCGCATTCGGCCTCGCGGGCGCCGCCGGCGCGCTGGCCGCGCCGATCGCCGGACGTCTGGCCGACCATCACGGCCCCGAGCGCGTCACGCGTATCGGCATAGGCATCGCGACGGTGTCGTTCGCGTCGATGGCCGCCGCGCCGCTGATGTCGCCGCATGCGCAGCTCGTGCTGCTCGCGCTCGCGACGATCGGCTTCGATCTCGGCGTGCAGGCCACGCTGATCGCGCACCAATCGATCGTCTACCGGATCGATCCCGCGTCGCGCAGCCGTCTCAACGCGGTGCTGTTCGTCGGCATGTTCATCGGGATGGCGGCGGGCGCGGCAATCGGCAGTTCGTTGCTCGCGCAACTGGGCTGGAATGCGGTGACCGCGCTGGCCGTCGTGACGTCGCTGGCCGCGCTCGCCGTGCGGGTGTGGCGCAACTGAAGCCGCGCATCGCGTCACGCCGGCGGGCAGGCCGATGAGGCTTGCCCGCTTTTTAATTTTTTGATCGGCACACGCATGACGCTGCGCCGCCCGGCAGATTTACGCCACTCCGGCACGGCAATCACTCATTCGGCGCAAGGTCCGCACCGTCCTGCCGAATTGTCCAGTTCAACAAAATATTTTTCCGGCGCGCGTGCATGGCCGCCCGCAAACGTCGGACGATTCGACCTACCGCACCACACGGCGCTCGCCCATCCGGCCCCACCACACAGCCCCGGTTTATCAGGGGAATCCCGGTATTTTTTCGCATTTTCTTCGAAATAACGGGTGACATACTTGCCCCCCGTTGCGCTCGGTGCGAGCGCGCTTTTCGATCCAGCCGGCCGCCCGTCATGCGCGGCGCGTCCGCCCGGGTCGCACAGGACATGAACGATTTCGACACCACGATCCAGATCTTCCTCACCCACGTGACGTTCGGCCCGTTGATGAATCACGCGATCCGCGTGATCGCGGGCCTCTACACGTTCAAGGGCTTCGTGCTCGTTCCCGTGCTGTGCTGGCTGTGGTTCCAGCCCGGCCCGCATCGCGAACGGCAACGCGAACTGGTCGTCGCCACCGTCGCGAGCGGGCTCGTCGCGCTCGCCGTCGGCCGCGTGCTCGCGCAGGTGCTGCCGTTCCGCGTGCGGCCGATCTACAACCCGGACCTGCACCTGCACTTCCCGTCGGCCGGACTGCGCGCGGCGACCCTGCAGACATGGAGTTCGTTTCCGAGCGATCACGCGATGCTGTGGATGGCGATCGCGACCGGCATCTTCATCATCGCGCGCCGCGTCGGCGTCGTCGCACTGCTGTATTCGGTCGTATTCATCTGCCTGCCGCGCGCGTATCTCGGCTTTCACTACCCGACCGACCTGATCGCGGGCGCCGCGATCGGCATCGCGATCGCGTGGCTGCTGACGCGCGACGCGATCCGCTCGCGCTTCGCGCCGCAGGTGCTGGAGATGATCCGGCGCTTCCCCGCGCCGGCCTATACGCTCGCGTTCCTGCTGTGCTTCGAGTTGATCACGCAGTTCGACGAACTGCTGACGCTCGCGCAGTCGGCCACGCACACGATGTAACGGGCACCCGCGCGATGCTGCCGCTGCTGCTGTCGTTCCGTCGCCCCGGCGCGCGCTGCCGGCCATGCTCGGCGGCGGCACGCCGTGCGACGGCCGCGCCCGTCAGTCGCGATCGGGTGCGCCGAGCGGAAAGAACGAACGGTACGGCCGCGCCTCGTCGACCGCGCGCGCAAACGAAGGCCGCGCGAGCAGGCGCTTGCGGTACGCGATCACGTTCGCGAACGCCGGATCGATCCGGTGCGTCCAGTCCGCGTAGAACAGGAACGGCGCCGCGCCGCAATCGGCGAGGCTGAAACGATCGCCGGCCGCCCATTCGCGATCGGCCATCGTCTTGTCGAGCCACGCGTACGACGTATCGAGCATCGCGCGCGCGTCGGCCACCCCGCGCGCATCGCGCTCGGCTTCCGGCCGCAGCGCGTCGAACACGACCTTCTGCTGCGGCGTCGCCACGTAGTTGTCGAAGAAGCGGTCCATCGTCCGCACCTCGAGCGCGGCGCGCGGATCGTCGGGCAGCAGGCGCACGGGGCCCGGATGGGCCAGGCCGAGATACTCGATGATGATCGACGCCTCGATCACCGTGCGGCCCGCGTCGACGAGCACCGGGAAGCGCTTCAGCGGCCACAGCGCGGCCAGTTCCTGCATCGGCTTCGGATCGTCGTGCGCAAGCACGCGATAGTCGAACGGCGTGCCGTTCTCGTACAGCGCGGTCAGCACCTTCTGGCAGTAGGACGAAAAGGGATGGGCGTAAAGCGTCGGCATCATCGCGGGTCTCTCAGGGTTTCGGCGCCGCGTCAGGCGGCGCCACATGATCGGATACCTGGACGACGAACGGCGCCGGGCCGTTTCGACACCGGTCCGGATTTTTTTTCGAGGGAGCCGGCCTCGGCCGCTACGACCGGCCGTCCATCACGACGCGCCCTTCGGCGCGCCAGCGCAGCATCCCGCCACCGAGATTCGCGACCGCATCGAAGCCGGCCTGCTTCAGGATCACCGTCGCCTGCGCGGAGCGCCCGCCGGCCCGGCACACGGTCACGACCGGCCGGTCCCGCGCGATTTCGCCGGCGCGCGCGGCCAGTTCGCCGAGCGGAATCGGCGTCGCGCCGGGCAGATGACCGAGCGGGCCCGTGAATTCGTCCGGCTCGCGCACGTCGACGACCTGCACGGCCGGCAGATGATCCTCGAGCCATTGCGGATCGATTTCCCAGAAGCCGGCGAACGTATAGACGAGCGGCGCCCAGCCGGGGGCGGCCTGCGCATCGGGCGCGTTCGCGGCCACGCCGCACCGCAGGTTCGCCGGCACCGCGACGTCGATCTGGCGCGGATGCGCGAGCCCGAGATTGCGCATGTAGCCGGCGAAATCGTCTTCGCTGAGATCGCCGCCGAGGCGCGGGTTGAAGCGCCGCTCCTCGCCGACGCTCGTCACCGTGAGCCCGCGATAGTCGTGCGCCGGATACAGCAGGCACGCGGCCGGCAGCGTGAAGAGCCGGCCGTGCACCGCGCGATACAGCGCGCGCGGGTCGCCCTGCTGGAAGTCGGTGCGGCCGGTGCCGCGGATCAGCAGGCAATCGCCGGTGAACGCCATCGATTCGTCGTCGAGCACGAGGCTGATGCAGCCGTTCGTGTGGCCGGGCGTCGCGCGCACGGTCAGGTAGCGCGCGCCGAACGCGCAACGGTCGCCGTCGTTCAGGTAGCGGTCGGCGCCTTGCGCGCCGCTCGCCGCCGAGATCGCGATCGCGCTGCCCGTGTGCTGCTTCAGCAGCCACGCGCCCGTCACGTGATCGGCGTGCACGTGCGTGTCGACGGTCGCGACGAGCCGCAGCCCGAGTTCGTCGAGCAGCGCCGCGTCGCGGCGCACCTGCTCGAACACGGGATCGATCAGCAGCGCTTCGCGCGATGCGCCGTCGGCGAGCAGATACGTGTACGTCGACGACTGCGGGTCGAAAAGTTGCCGGAAGATCATTGCTTTATTGCTCCGTCGCGTGTTCTTCAGTGAGGTGTAGTCGGATCGGCACACTGCATGGCGTCGTCAGGGGCCTGCGCCGGCACGACGACATCGCCGCCGCGCGAGCGGCATCGCGCACATTCATACAGCGTAGATCAAAATGCCCGCGCCGCCGCGCCCCATGCGCGGCAACCGATTCCGACGACGAATCGCGCACCGCCGAACGACGTGCCGCGCCGGGACGGCAACGCACGCTGCCTTACACTACGGCCTGTTCTCGTCCCCGATCACAGGAATTGCTCCCGACATGTCGATGACGATCGATCCGAAGCAGGCCGCCGCGCTGCTGGCCGTCGCCGACACCGGCAGCTTCGAGCAGGCGGCCGTGCGCCTGCACGTGACGGCGTCCGCCGTCACGCAGCGGGTCCGCGCGCTGGAAGCGAGCCTCGGCACGCCGCTCGTGCTGCGCACGCGGCCGTGCCGCCCGACAGTGGCCGGGCAGCGCGTGCTGCAGCATCTGCGCCGCGTCGCGCTGCTGCAGGCCGACCTCCAGAGCACGCTCGCGGCCGAGCGCGAATCGCCGATCTCCGTGACGATCGCGCTGAACGCCGACAGCCTCGGCACGTGGTTCCTGCCCGCGCTGACGTCGGTACTCGCGGGCGAGCGGATCCTGTTCGAACTGATCGTCGAGGACCAGGACCACACGTTCGCGCTGCTCGAAAGCGGGATGGCGGTCGGCTGCGTGACAACCGAGCCGAAGCCGATGCGCGGCTGCCTCGCGACGCCGCTCGGCACGATGCGCTACCGGCTGCTCGCAGCCGCCGCGTTCGCGGTGCGCTGGTTTCCACGCGGGCTGAACCGCACGAGTGCGCGCCACGCGCCCGTCGTCGCGTATTCGCGGCGCGACACGCTGCAATCGTCGTTTCTGAAGGAAAAGTTCGGGTTGCCCGAAGGCGCGTATCCATGCCACTACGTGCCGGGCACCCATTCGCACTTCGCGGCGGTACGGCACGGGCTCGGCTACGCGATGGTGCCGGAGCCACTGATCGGCACCGCGCCGCTCGATGCGCAAGGGCTCGTCGATCTCGCGCCCACGCATCCGACCGACGTCACGCTGTACTGGCACGCGTGGACCGTGCAGTCGCCGACGATGGCGTCGCTGTCCGCGCGGGTGGTCGAAGCGGCGCGCCGGCTGCTCGCGCCGTTGCCGTGACGCGCCGGCCGGCGCGCGGGCGATCGACACGGCCGGCGCGGTGCGCACTGCGGCGAGAAAAGTCGGCCGCGCCGCCTATACTTTTTCCATCGGCCTCGCGAACGCGCCGCGCGGCCGATCATCCAGGTCCGGCCGTTCCCTTTCGTGTGAGGAGAACATCATGTCCCGCCGCTATATCGATTGCCGCGAGTTTCCCAGCGCGATGCATTGCTCGGTCGCCATTTCGGCCGACTCCGACAACGAACTGCTCGAGGCCGCCGTGCAACATGCGGTCTCGGTACACCAGCACACCGACAGCGCCGAACTGCGCACGCAACTGAAATCGCTGTTCCACGACGGCACGCCGCCCGTCGACACGCCGTCGCAAGCGTAATCCGCCCGCGCGGTAACGATCGACCGCCTACATGCCGCGTCGTCCCTCGGGGTTTTGCGTCATGCCACGTCGCGCCGGCCCGTCGCCGGCCGGCGCATTCCGCTTCACGCGCGACGCTGCGCGAAATACGCGCCGACCGCGTCGATGAACGTGTCGATGTCCGCGCGCGACACGTCGCAGTGCGTGACGAAGCGGGACGCATACAGCATCTGCGTGAGGATGCCGCGTTCCTTGAGCCACGCCTCGAGCGGCGCGCAATCGGCTTCGGGGAATTGCGCGAACACCATGTTCGTCGCATGCGACAGCACCTTCACCGAATCGATGCGCGCGAGGCCGGCCGCGAGATGCGCGGCATTCGCATGATCGTCCGCGAGCCGCTCGACGTTGTGATCGAGCGCATACAGGCACGCCGCCGCGAGAATGCCCGACTGCCGCATCCCGCCGCCCAGCACCTTGCGCCAGCGCTGAGCGCGCTCGATCAGCGCACGGCTGCCGACCAGCACCGAGCCGACCGGCGCACCGAGCCCTTTCGAGAAGCAGATCGACACGGTGTCGAACGGCGCGCACAGCTCGGCGATCGGGCGCCCCGACGCGACGGCCGCGTTGCACACGCGCGCGCCGTCGAGGTGCGTCGACAAGCCCCGGCCGCGCGCGAACGCGACGGCTTCCTGCACATAGCCTTCCGGCAACACCTGGCCGCCGATCGTGTTTTCGAGCGCGAGCAGGCGCGTGCGGGCAAAGTGATTGTCGAGCGGCTTGATCGCCGCGGCGATCTTCGCGAGCGGCAGCGTGCCGTCCGGCGCGTTCTCGATCGGTTGCGGCTGGATGCTCCCGAGCACGGCCGCGCCGCCGCCTTCGTACTTGTAGGTGTGCGCGAGCTGGCCGACGATGTACTCGTCGCCGCGCTCGCAATGCGACATCAGCGCGGCCAGGTTGCTCTGCGTGCCGCTCGGGAAGAACAGGCCGGCTTCCTTGCCGGCCCGCTCGGCCGTCACCGCCTGCAGACGCAGGACGGTCGGGTCGTCGCCCCAGACGTCGTCGCCAGTTTCGGCGGCGGTCATTGCGGCCAGCATCGCCTGGCTCGGACGTGTCACGGTATCGCTGCGTAAATCGATCATCACTGTGCCCTGGGTAAACGCGAGCCGGAACCGATGCGCCCGGCCCTGCCGAAACGAAGCTGAGAGTGTACGCAATTCGCGCGGCGCCTGCCGGCCGCCGCCGCGCGCGCCGATTCCGGACGCGCGACGTCGTTCCGATGACGCGACGCGCCATATTGACGCACGTGCGTCAGACCGCCACGCCGCGGCCGCACGCGCGGCGAACGGCCTTCTTGATACGAATCAAAGATTTACCGCGAAACCGGGCGCGATGGGCTGGACATCTGCGACGAGTTGGCGCATTTCGCGGTGCAACATCGCGGCCCATACTCCAGCCAACCCCGACGCCAGTCCGCCGGGGTCCGTCGGCACCCGCCGGCGGGTATCGTCAAGCCTCGGTCAACTGGTATGGACACCGCACTTTCGGCCCTCGATCTGGCCCGCCTGCAATTCGCGTTCACCGTCTCCTTTCACATCGTCTTCCCGGCACTGAGCATCGGCCTCGCCAGCTTCATCGCCGTGCTCGAATACCGCTGGCTCAAGACCGGCAAGCAGTACTACAAAACCCTCTGCCTGTTCTGGTCGAAGATCTTCGCGGTCGCGTTCGGGATGGGCGTCGTGTCCGGCGTCGTGATGAGCTATCAGTTCGGCACCAACTGGTCGGGCTTCTCGAGCTTCGCCGGCGCCGTCACCGGTCCGCTGCTGATGTACGAGGTCATGACCGCGTTCTTCCTCGAGGCCGGCTTCCTCGGCATCATGCTGTTCGGCTGGAACCGCGTGAGCCCGCGCGCGCACTTCGGCGCGACGCTGATGGTCGCGATCGGCACGCTGATTTCGACGTTCTGGATCCTCGCGTCGAACAGCTGGATGCAGACGCCGCAGGGCTTCGAGATCGTCGACGGCCGCGTCGTGCCGACCGACTGGTTCGCGATCATCTTCAACCCGTCGTTCCCGTACCGCCTGTTCCACATGGCGATCGCCGCGTTCATCGTCGCCGCGCTGGTGGTGGCAGCGACGGGCGCGTGGCACCTGCTGAAGGGCCGCCGCGACAAGGGCGTGAAGAAGATGTTCTCGATGGCGCTGTGGCTGCTGCTGGTGCTCGCGCCGCTGCAGGCCGTGATCGGCGACCAGCACGGCATCAACACGCTGAAGCATCAGCCCGCGAAGATCGCCGCGATCGAGGGGCTGTGGGAAACCGAAAAGGGCGGCACCGCGCTCAACCTGTTCGGCATTCCGGACATGAAGGCCGAAACGACCCGCTACGCGGTGAAGGTGCCGCACCTGGGCAGCCTGATCCTCACGCACAGCTGGGACGGCGAGATCCGCGGGCTGAAGGATTTCCCGCCGCAAGACCGCCCGAATTCGACGGTCGTGTTCTGGAGCTTCCGGATCATGGTCGGCCTCGGCTTCGCGATGATCGGCCTCGCCGCGCTCGCGTGGCTGCTGCGCCGCCGCGGCCGCCTGTATGAATCGAAGTGGTTCCAGCGCTTCGCGCTCGTGATGGGCCCGACCGGGTTCGTGTCGCTGCTCGCGGGCTGGGTGACGACCGAAGCCGGCCGCCAGCCGTGGGTCGTGTATGGCGTGATGCGCACCGCGCAGGCCGTGTCGCCGCTGTCGGTGCAGCAGGTGAGCCTGTCGATGATGACGTTCGTGATCGTGTACTTCCTCGTGTTCGGCACCGGCGTGTACTACATGCTGAAGCTGATGAAGGCCGGCCCGGCGCTGCCCGACGTCAAGCACGACGCGAAACACGATCTGCCCGATACGCGCCCCGATCACACCGCGCGCCGCCCGATGTCGGCCGTCGACGAGCTGATCGAGACCGTCTGAGCCCATCCCATTCGCATACGAGAAAACCTATGGACGTCACCGTAATCTGGGCCGCGATCATCGCATTGGGGCTCTTCATGTACGTCGTGCTCGACGGCTTCGACCTCGGCATCGGCATCGTCTTCCCGTTCTTCCCGGACGAGAAGGAACGCGACCTGATGATGAACACCGTCGCCCCTGTGTGGGACGGCAACGAGACGTGGCTCGTGCTCGGCGGCGCCGGGCTGTTCGCGGTGTTTCCGATCGTCTATTCGACGGTGCTGTCGGCGCTGTATCTGCCGCTGATCTTCATGCTGGTGTGCCTGATCTTCCGCGGCGTGTCGTTCGAGATCCGCGCGAAGGCGCGACGCACGAAGCAGCTGTGGGATCTCGCGTTCATCGGCGGCTCGGCCGGCGCGACGCTGTTTCAGGGCATCGCGCTCGGCGCGTTCCTGCAGGGCATCGACGTGAAGGACGGCGTGTACGCCGGCGGCGCGTTCGACTGGCTCACGCCGTTCAGCCTGCTGACGGGCCTCGGCCTGATCGTCACGTACGCGCTGCTCGGCTGCTGCTGGCTCGTCGCGAAGACCGAAGGCGACCTGCAGCGCCGCCTGCATCGCGTCGTGTGGCCGCTGACCGTCGTGCTGCTCGGCTTCATCGCGGTCGTCAGCCTGTGGACGCCGCTGCAGGACCCGGCCATCGCGCAGCGCTGGTTCGATTCGGGGCTGTTCTGGCGTCTGCTGCCGGTGCCGTTCCTGGTGGCCGCGTGCGCGGTGTGGATGCGCCGCGCGGTGCGCGGCCGGCACGACATGACGCCGTTCCTGCTCGCGCTGGCGCTGGTGCTGCTCGGCTACGTCGGCCTGCTCGTCACGCTATTCCCGTACGCGATTCCGCAGACGATGACGATCTGGGAAGCGGCGGCGCCGCGTTCGAGCCAGACCTTCACGCTGGTCGGCGCAGCGGTTATCCTCCCGATCATCATCGCCTACACGACGATGGGTTACTGGGTATTCCGAGGCAAGGTGCGCCATGAAGACCAGCATTACTACCACCACTGATTCCGCCGATCGCCCGCCCGAGGCGCCACGGCCGCGGATGCGCGGCTGGATGTGGTTCGTCGTTCTGTGGGCGGGCGGCGTGATCGGCGCCGTCACGCTCGGCTATGCGTTCAAGATCTTCATGAACCTGACGCTGTTTGCGGTGAAGTAGGCCGGAGCGGCCGCCCGGTCGAACGATGGACCGGGCGGCCGTTTTGTCGTCGACGGCATGCCGCTTCAGCCGCATGCAGCCAGCGCCGCAATATCGAGGAACCTCCGGCCGACATGTGCTGCCCGGCTACGGGCTCTGCCGCACCACACCCAGTTTGAGCCCCAGCATGCCGAAGATGCGATTCATCGTCTGTACCGTCCCGTCACTGCGGCCCTGTTCGATATCCTGAATCGTCTTGGTCGACACGCCTGCGAGCTTCGCCATCTCGGCGCTCGTCAGCCGCATCGTCTTCTTCAGATGGCGCACCGATTCGCGCAACGACCACTCGGGATGCGCGAGAACGTCCTCGATTGCCTGGCGCGGCAGCGCAAGCTGTTCGGGGAGCGACATCGCGTTATAGCGTTTGTCCATTTCAGCAGAAATCTATACAAATCGCGCCTAACTTGGCCCGCAAATTATGTAGATATCTGCCGAAATGCCCGGTATCGGCATGCTTGTCAGCGGAAAATATTGCGCTGTCGCTTGCGCCCTACCCCCGCCCGCGCAACGCCGCCTCGATCTTGCGATCGGTCTTGTACTGGCTCAGCGCATACACGGACCAGATCGCGGCCGGCAGCCAGCCGATGATCGTGATTTGAAGGATGAGACAGATGATCCCCGCGATCGGGCGACCGATCGTGAAGAACTGGAACCACGGGAGCAGCAGGGCAAGCAGAAGGCGCATGAACGATCCTCTCGGTACGTCGTTGAACGGGTGATACCCGGCCAATATGGCCGGTTGCGCGCCCCGTTTCAAGCCCGGGCACGACGCGCGCCGGGCGAAGCGCCGGGCCGATGCCCTCGCCCACGCCGAACCGGCCAGCCCCTGCGCGACACGCGCGACACCGCGACGAGCGCGATGCCCGTCGCCGCCCATGAAGGCGTCGCAATCCACGGCCCTCGCGTGCGCCGGCCCCGCGCGGACGGATTTTTTTTCGGCTTGGCCCGCGACTATTGGCGTGTAATAAAGGGTTTTCCCTGACCCGGAGCACGAGTATGTCGACCCTGGAAGCCCTCCGGTTCGTGCTGGACGATGCACGTACCCCCGAAATCATTCGCCATCACGTCGTCGACGCGCTGCAGTACGCGCTGCGCAACTACGGACAGGTGTTCACCGCGAAGGAAGTCGAATGGCTGACGCAGTGGGACGACGCACGTCTGCCGCTGGCCGCGAGGAAGGAGCTGGACAAGCGCGAACCGGCGATCGCCAGCCGCTGAAAAAAGCCGCCGCGCCCGACGGGTGCGGGCGCGGCGGCGGATGACGGTTGGCGATAACGCTTACTGCAGCCCGAAGTCGACGCGGGTCGTCGCGCCCTTGTCCGAGATGCCCTTCGCGTCGAGCTTCGGCGCGACGACGAACATGCGGCTCGAATCGATCTTGCCGTCGAGATACTGGCGCACGGCCTGCGCGCGCTGCTGCGCGAGCGCACGCAGCGCGTTGTCGTCGGCGGGCGCGTGATCGGCGAGCGCCTGCTTCATGTCCGCATCGGGCAGCGTCTTCTGCAGGCCGACGAGGTTGCGCGGCTTCTTGAAGTCGGCGGCCTTGTACGCGCGCGTCAGGTATTTCGAGTATTCGGCCTTGTCGACCTTCACCGACATCGGGTCGATGCTTTCGCCCTGGCCGATCACGTCCTTCAGCTTCTGCTGACGCACCAGCCGCTCGACGTACGCGTCGCGCAGCCCCGGGGTGTCCTGCGCCGGATCGACGCGGCCGATCAGGTCGAGGCGGATCGACGGCTTCTCGGTCAGCATCTTCACGACCGTGTCGAGCTTCTTCTCCTGCGCGTCGGTCAGCACATACGAACCCGGCGCGAACTCGACGTAGCCGAGATCCTCGCCGCCGCCCCCGCCGAACGCATTCGCGAGCAGCGTGAACGGCGACGTGACGGCCTTCGCGATCAGGTTCAGCACCGCGCGCCAGATCAGCCCGCCGACGCTGAATTCCGGATTCGACAGCGAACCCGACACCGGCAGGTTCACGTCGATCTGGCCGCGCGTGTTCTTCAAGAGCGAGATCGCGAGCTTCACCGGCAGCTTCGTCGCCGTGTCGTTCTCGATGTGGTCGCCGAACGTCAACTGGTCGATGAAGATGTGGTTGTTCGCCGACAGCTGATCGTTCGCGAGCTGGTAGTGCAGATCGACGTTGAGCTTGCCCTTCGTGATCGGATAGCCCGCGTACTTCGCCGAATACGGCGTCAGGTTGGTCAGCTCGATGTCGTGCGCGGTTGCCGTGAGGTCGAGCGCCGGCTTCTCGATCAGCGGGTTCACCGAGCCCTTGATCGTGATCGGCCCGTTGCCCGCGAGGTTCGCGGCGACGTCGACCGGCGCGGACGTCGTCGAATCCGTGCCGAACGCGCCGACCGTGCCCTTGATCGCGACGAGGTTCGCCGTGTAGTTCGGCTTGATGAAGTTGTCCGTATACGTGACGCGGCCGTTCTGCAGCACCAGTTCGCCGAAGTGCATCCGCACCGGGTTCCGCGGCTGCGGCGCGGCCTTCACGACCACCGTCGCCGACGCGGCGGCCGGCACGGACGCCTGCTGCGCGGCCGCGGCCGATGCGGCCTGCGCGGCGGCCGGCGGCGTCACGCCCGGCGACAGCGGCACCGGCTCGCCCTTGCTCGCGTCGCGCGTGAGCGACTGCGCGGGGCCCGTTTCCTTCGCGACCACGTCCTTCAGGTTCAGCCGGCCCTGCGCGTCGAGCAGCACGCGGCCGTAGAAGTTCGAGAACGTCACGCGCGCGGCGTCGACGTCGGTGCCCTTCTCGTCGTAGTTCGCCTTCAGGTTCGACAGCGCGAGCGAGCGCCAGCCGGCGAACGGGTCGGAAGTCGCCTTGTCGAGCATCCGCACGTCGACCAGCGCGACGTCGCCGCGATAGGTCGCGCGCGGCGTGTCCTTCACCTGCGCGAACGTCAGGTTGCCCTGCGCGTTGAGCAGCGCGCTGGCGATCGTCGCGTTCAGCGCGCTGCCGAAGTACGGCTCGAACGCGGCCGCGTCGAGGCGGTTGCCGTTGATCTTCAGGCCGAGCTTCAACGGCTGCGCGGTCACGTCGCCCGACACGTTCAGCGAGCCCTTGCGGTTCAGCGTCGCCTTCAGCTGCACGGGCAACGGCTTCGTCAGGTCGTCGCTGATCTTCTGCACCGACAGGTCGAGCGGCTTGATCGCGAGCTTCACCGGGCGCGGCGTCGACAGGTCGGTGAAGTTCGCCGCAGCGTCCTTCACGTTCAGCGCATCGATCCGGTAGTGCCACGACGGCGCGGCGGCCTGCGCCTTGCGCGCGACCGTGCGCGGCGGCACCGCCGCCTGCGCGGGTTCGGCCAGCGCCGCGAGGTCGATCTTGCCGTCCTTCAGGCGCTTCACGTCGAGCGCGAGCCCGCTCGCGTCGACGCTGGCGATCTCCGCGGTGCGCGCGGCGACGTCGACCTTCGCGATCTTCGCGGTTGCGTCGGGCAGGACGATGGCCGGCGCCTTGTTGTCCGGCGTGGCGATCTTCAACGATTTCAGGCTGACCGTGCTGTCGGCGACTTCCGCGGCGAGCGGCGTCTTGCCCCAGTCGGTCTTCGCGTTGACGGTCGCGCCGAGCGTGCCGTCGAGCACGCGCGCGCGCGTCGCCTCGCCAAGGTACGGCTGCAGCGCGGGCAGCGCGAGCGCGGCCACCGCCAGCTTCGTGTCGGCCTGCTTCGCCGCGAGGTTGAACGCGCCTTCGACCTTCACGTCGCCGCCGCGCGACAGCGACGTCGACAGCGTGTATTTCGCGGGCGTCTTGCCCTGCAGCGAGAAGCCGTCGAGCGTCGCGGCGAGCTTCGTCAGCGAGATCGCGGTCGGCGTCGCCGGCACGCGGTCGTCGACGTTGATCGTGCCGCCGTCGATCGCGACATGGCGAATCGTCAGGTCGAGCGGCGGCGCTGCCTTCGCGGCGGCGCCGCCTTCGGCCTTCGCGCCGCTGGCGGCGGCGACGGTGGCACCGGACGCACCGGACGCACCGGAAACGGCGGCGGCCGACGCGGCCGGCTTGCCGGTTTCGGCCTTCGGCGCGGCGGCCGGCTGCACGACGAGCTTCTCGACGTTCAGCACGCCCTGCTTGTCGCGCGACAGGTCGACCACCGGCTGGTCGAGCCGGATCTCGTCGAAGTGCATCGCGTTGCGCAGCGGCTCGAGGCCGGCCGCCGCGACGTGCACGCCGCGCGCGGCGAACAGCGGCGCCGACGCGCGGTCGGTCACCTTCGCGTCGTTCAGGTCGACGGTGCCCGACACGCGCAGCGCGGGCGTCTCGCCGCTCATCACGAAATTGACCGTGAGGTTGCTGCTCAGCAGGCCGCTCGTCACGGCCACCGGCAGCTTCGCCGGCACGTACGAGATCAGCTTCGGCACGTCGAGCCGGTCGAACTTCAGCGCGATCTCCGATTCGCGCGACTGCGCGAACGGCTTGGTCTTGCCGTCGATCGAGATCGGGCTGCCGTCGAAGCGCGCACGCAGCTTCGGCTCGACGAAGATGTCCGTCTTCGAGGCCAGCGTCGCGATGTACGGAATGCCGAGCGTCCAGTGGTCGACGACGTGCTTTTCGTTCAGCAGGCGATCGTCGAAATCGATCCGGCCGTCGTTGACCTGGATGTTCGACACCGAGAACTGCGTCGGCTTGCTGTCGGGCGTCGGCGACGGCGACGAGAACTTCTCGATCAGGTCGGTGAAGTTGAAGCGCTGCGCGTCGTAGCGGACGACGTGAAAGCGCGGCGAATCGAGCCGGATTTCGTTGACGATCGGCGCGCCGCGGAACAGCGACGACCACGACGGCCTCACGACGAGCTTGCCGATGTCGATGAAGTCGCCCTGGCCGCCGCGCTCGCCGAGGTGGATGCCTTCGGCTTCGAGGTTCAGCGTGTACGGGTTCAGTGCGATGCGCTGGATCGTGGCCGGCCGGTCGAGCTGCTTGCTCAACTGCTGTTCGGCGACATGGCGGATCAGCGGCGGCGCCGCGAAGAAGCCGAGTAATCCGAATAAAACGAGGAAGATCAGCACGCCGATGCCGATACGCCGGGTCCGGCGCGAGCGTGCAACGCCGCCGAGGGCATGGAGGGTCGAGGGTAAGGTTTCTTTGTCTGCGCTTGCCATGCTTGAATGCCTCGGGAATGGATGCCGGGCCGCGCCGGAAAACCGGGCGGCCGCGCACGCTATCCCGAAAGTATAGGCTCAGGAGGTGGCGGTACGGCGGTCGGGCGCCGCCGCCGCGCCCGGCGGCCGGACAACGGCGGCGGTCAACCGGTCATTTCCGGACGATGGCGGGCGGCATCCACGACCCGTCGCTCGCTTGCGGCTTCGGCGC
The DNA here is from genome assembly GCF_002925705.1 of Burkholderia anthinoferrum. Classification (NCBI taxonomy): domain Bacteria; kingdom Pseudomonadati; phylum Pseudomonadota; class Betaproteobacteria; order Burkholderiales; family Burkholderiaceae; genus Burkholderia; species Burkholderia anthinoferrum. The sequence goes on along the minus strand of NZ_LFZP01000065.1, from coordinate 195,032 downwards.
GTACAGGCGCAACGCGAGCGCGAAATCGGTACGCGGCGCCGGCAGCCAGTTCGCCGCATGCGTACCGCCCGGCGACGCCGATACGACGACGTCGATCGAACCGTCACGGTTGCGGCGCAGCCGGTCGCGATCGCCGAGCGAGCGGCGCGCCGACCCGACGTCGGGCAGCGCGCCGTTGGTCGTGTACGGCGTGAGCGTCCAGAACGCGCGCACCGGCGGCAGCGCACCCGGCGCGAAATGCAGCACGTAGCGGTTTGCACCGTTCAACGCATGGCCGTCGCTGTCGACGCGGGTGATCGCGAGCGTTTCGTCGTCGCGCGTCGCGGTGCCGAATTGCGTGTAGGCCGCGTACGCGCGCAGCGCGTAGTCCTGGCCGTACTTGCCGGCCGTGTCGCCGATCCAGGTCCAGCCGTTCGCGTTCAGCAGGTTCGACGGCGGCGTCGCGAGCCGCGCGCGCGCCTCGGCGACGCCGGCCGTCGCGGCCGTGAGACGGTCGCCCGTCCACAGCACCGGGTAGCCGGCCGTCACGCCGATGTCGGCGAGCGATTCCTGCGCGTGCGCGTCGTCGGCCGGCGGCGGATTGTCCTGCAGCGCCCGCGCGAAGCGCGTGAAGAACGCCTTCGGATCGAGCGCGGCCACCTGCTCGGCCGGCGTGCCGCCGCCCACCGCTTCGGACGGCGCGCTGCCCGCATGGACCGCCACCGACGCGCCGCGCTCGGCGCCGGTGTAGACGGACAGCGGCACCACGCGGATCGCGCGCTGCAGTTTCTTCACGTTGGTCAGGTCGCGCCCGCCGCTCGTCTGCAGCCGCACTTCGAGCCACGCATTGGCGGACGGCACGTCGACGCGCAGCACGCCCTTCGGCAGCGTGCCCTGCCAGTCCTTCGCGGCGAAGGCAATCGTTTGCGATCGCCCGGCGCCACGGGGGCCGCGCGCCGCGACGCTCGACGACGACCACAGCACGTTCGTCCACATGTCGAGCGCGCGTGCGTCCCAGTAGCGGCCGCGCGTGTCGGGCAGCGTGACGATCACGGGTTCGGCGGCGACGTCGAGCCAGCCGGTGGAGTCGAGCGTGTCGACGCCCGGCAGCGGCGGGTTGACCGCACCGACCGGCGGCAGCGCCTGCGCGTGGCGCAGCGTGTTGAGCGGCGCCTGCCCCGGTTGCGCACCGTCGCCGCCCGTCGCCGCTTCCTTCGCGACGTCCATCAGCACGAGCGGATACGCATAGATATAGGAGTCGGCGACTTCCGCGCGCATCCAGCCGGTTTTCCGCTGGATCGCGTCTGGTTGCGACGCGCATCCTGCAAGCAATGCCGCCATCGCCAGCGACGCGCACGCGCGTCGCAGGGAAACTGATTCTCGCTGGTTTTCAATCATCGATTACTGGCCGAATATCGTTCTTTTCAGTCAACGCCTTGTTCGTCTCGCGAACGCGAACAAGGCACCCCAGCGTGCCCGGATGACCGTCTCGCAACGTTTCGTCACGGTGGGCGCTGATGTCAGGCCGGTATCATAGCGCCTAAGGGCATCCCCCAATATGCCGAATAACGGGCGAAACGCTAGTTGAACCGTCAAAAAATCTGAAATAGTTCGCCGGATTCAGCAAAAATCCGGAATAGCGCCGGCACCCTCAGCCAGTTGCCCGTAAACGCCTCGCGAGCGCCAAGCTTGGTCCTCAGCGCGCACCGGCTTTCCGTCTGGAAGCCGGGCGATCGCTTTTTCCGTGTTGTGACACCCTGTGTGCATCGACTTGCGCCACATCGCCGCCGGTACTTGACCTTACCATCATGGGAATGTTGATACTGGAACCATCCGCGGCACGAACCGCGCTTTTGGGGAATCCGACATGACTGAACCACTCGCCTCCGCGGCGCTGCAAACGATCGAGCTGAGCGTCGACGGCATGCATTACGGCGGTTGCACGGGCCGCGTGCAGCGCGCGCTGGCCGCCGTGCCGGGCGTCGTCGATGCGGCGGTCGATCTCGACGCGCATGCGGCGACGGTTACCGCGCAGGAAGCGGTCGAGCCCGGCCGGCTCGTCGACGCGATCGGCGAGGCCGGCTACCGCGCAACCGTGCGCGAAGCGGTAACCGAAACGGTCGCGGCCACGCCTTCGTCGGAGAACGCGCCACACGCGGCGCCGCCGCCTGCGCCGGTTGCCGCCGCGACGATCGAACTCGACATCGACGGCATGACCTGCGCGTCATGCGTGTCACGCGTCGAGAAGGCGCTCGCGAAGGTGCCGGGCGTCACGCGCGCATCGGTCAACCTCGCGACCGAACGCGCGACGGTCGACGCATCGGCCGGCGTTTCGGCCACCCAATTGGCGGACGCCGTGAAGCAGGCCGGCTATGGCGCGACGCCGGCTGTGTCGGACACCGTCGTCCCGGCCGCCGCGCCCGCGAACATCGAACTCGACATCGGCGGCATGACCTGCGCGTCATGCGCCGGCCGCGTCGAAAAAGCGCTCGCCGCCGTGCCGGGCGTCGCGCGCGCGACGGTCAATCTCGCGACCGAGCGGGCGTCGGTGCACGGCGCCGGCGCACTCGATGCCGCCACGTTGATCGCCGCAGTCACCACGGCCGGCTACCGTGCATCGCTTCCCGCCGCCTCGCCCGCCGGCGCAACGATCGGCGCCGATGCACGACCGGCCGGCCCCGCGCAGGACCCCGACGCACGCAAGCGCCGCGAAGCGATCCGCGAACGCAACCTCGTGATCGCGGCCGCCGTGCTGAGCGCGCCGCTCGTCGCGCCGATGCTCGCCGCGCCGTTCGGCATCGACCTGATGCTGCCCGGCTGGCTCCAGCTCGTGCTCGCATCGATCGTGCAGTTCGGATTCGGCGCGCGCTTCTACCGCGCGGCGTGGCATGCGGTGAAGGCGCGCACCGGCAACATGGACCTGCTGGTCGCGCTCGGCACGTCGGCCGCGTACGGGCTGAGCCTGTGGATGCTGCTGCGCGATCCCGCGCATCCCGGCCATCTGTATTTCGAGGCGTCGGCCGTCATCGTCACGCTCGTGCGCTTCGGCAAGTGGCTCGAATCGCGCGCGAAGCGCCAGACCACCGACGCGATCCGCGCGCTGAACGCGCTGCGCCCCGACCGTGCGCGCGTCGTCGAGCACGGGGTCGAACGCGACGTGCCGCTGTCGCAGGTGCGCGTCGGCACGCACGTCGGCATCCGGCCCGGCGAGCGCGTGCCCGTCGACGGGCGGATCGTGTCGGGCCGCTCGCACATCGACGAATCGCTGATCACCGGCGAAAGCCTGCCCGTGCCGAAGGACGACGGCGATGCCGTCACGGCCGGCTCGATCAACGGCGAAGGCGCGCTCGTCGTCGAAACCACCGCGATCGGTGCTGAAACGACGCTCGCGCGCATCATCCGCCTCGTCGAATCCGCGCAGGCCGAGAAGGCGCCGATCCAGCGGCTCGTCGATCGCGTCAGCGAGGTCTTCGTGCCTGCGATCCTCGGCATCGCGGTGCTGACGCTCATCGGCTGGCTGCTCGCCGGCGCCGGGATGGAAACCGCGATCCTCAACGCGGTCGCGGTGCTCGTGATCGCGTGTCCGTGCGCGCTCGGTCTCGCGACGCCCGCCGCGATCATGGCCGGCACGGGCGTCGCGGCCCGGCACGGCGTGCTGATCAAGGACGCGCAGGCGCTCGAGCTCGCGCAGCGCACGACCGTGATCGCGTTCGACAAGACCGGCACGCTGACCGAAGGCAAACCGTCCGTGACGGCGTTCGACGCCGTCGGCGTGCCGCGCGACGAAGCGCTCGCGCTCGCCGCGGCCGTGCAGCGGCAGAGCGACCATCCGCTTGCGCGAGCCGTGGTTTCCGCGCATGAGGCGGAGGTGGCCACACATGGCGGTGCGGCTGCGTCGGTCGTCGCGACCGACGCGCGCGCGGTGGCCGGGCGCGGCGTGGAAGCACACGTCGGCAGACAGCGGCTCGCGCTCGGCAGCACGCGCTGGCGCGACGAACTCGGCATCGCGGCGCCGTCGGCGCTCGACGCGCGCGCGGCGGAACTCGAACGCGCCGGCAACACGATCTCGTGGCTGATGCGTGCCGATGCGCCGCGCGCGGTGCTCGCGCTGATCGCATTCGGCGATACCGTGAAGCCGGGCGCCCGGGACGCGATTGCAGCGCTGGCGGCGCGCGGCGTCGCGAGCGCCCTCGTGACGGGCGACAACCACGGCAGCGCGGCGGCCGTCGCGGCGGCGCTCGGCATCGGCGAAGTGCACGCGCAGGTGCTGCCCGACGACAAGGCGCGCGTCGTCGCGGAACTGAAGCGCACGCACGGCGGGATCGTCGCGATGGTCGGCGACGGAATCAACGACGCGCCCGCGCTGGCCGCGGCGGACGTCGGCATCGCGATGGCGACCGGCACCGACGTCGCGATGCACACGGCCGGCATCACGCTGATGCGCGGCGACCCGGCGCTCGTCGCCGACGCGATCGACATCTCCAAACGCACGTATCGCAAGATCCAGCAGAACCTGTTCTGGGCGTTCGTGTACAACCTGGTCGGCGTGCCGCTCGCCGCGCTCGGGTTGCTGAACCCGGTGATCGCGGGTGCGGCGATGGCGTTTTCCAGCGTCAGCGTCGTGACCAACGCGTTGCTGTTGCGGAGATGGAAAGGCCGCGCGCGTTGAGGCGGCAGGCGGTGATTGCCGGATGGCCGAACGGGGCGTTGGGCGTTGGGCCAACGGGAAGGATAAGGAAGCGGGCCGGTGTTGGCCGGCTATGCGGCGCGCCGAACCGGCAGCACGTGAGGACGCACCCGGGCCGACGGATTCAGCCCGACACGACCGGCTTGATCAACGTCGTGGTAATCGGTACGAACCCACACGCGCGATACAGCGCACGCGCCGCCGCGTTGTGATTGAACACCGACAGCCCGATCTCGGTGACGCCGTACCGGCGCGCCTCGGCGTCGAGCGCTCCGAGCGCGCGCGTGGCCCAGCCCTGGCGGCGCCGGGACGGAACGATGTCGAGGTCGTAGATGAACAGCGTACGGTTCGGCCCTTCGGGCACGATCGCGTACCAGAGGTCGCCCACCGTGTCGCCGGTGGCGGCGTCGATGAGCGTGACGAGGGTCTGGCCGGCAGTCAGCAGGCCGTCCGGCAGCAGCGTGTCGAAACAGGCGCGCGCACGGTCGGCCGCGTCTTCGACAGCATTTTGCCCGGAAGAAACGAGATCGCGCGCGTAGCCGTCGATGGCTCGCGTGCGGTACGCGTGGAATTCGCCGGCCGTCATCGGCCGCATCTGCAGCATGGCCCGGTCGCCGTGAACGGAATCGGACTTCCAGTGTAGCGGGACACTCGCACCGGCGCGCGACGCAGCGGCGGAAACGGGCAGGCAGGGACGCAGCGCGCCGAATCAGCGAATCAGCGAATCAGCGAATCAGCGAATCAGCGACGGTACACGACGATCGGCACGAGGTGCGCACGGCGCACGCGCTCGGCTTCCGCATGACGCGCGGCGTACGAGTAGTCGGCGTCGAGCGGCAGGTGCGGGGACACGAACAGGTCGTCGATCTTTTGCAGCAGGGCGAGGATGAAGCTCATGTGAGACTCCTGACAGACGTGGCTAGGGTTTTCCCTTAGATGACCTCCATTCTAAGGGTTTTCCCTGAACTCTGCCAGTGAGCTGCATCGGTTTGCCGCACGCGCGCGACAGCCGAGCGTCGGTGCGGAACGGCGACCCTTGCTCCGTTGGGCTTCCAGGATAGGGTCGAAACGATTAGCGCGCGCGACGGCCCCGCTTCGCGACGGCCGCCTCGCGGTTTGCGTTGCGCTGAAGCCGGTCGACTTGCGACAGGAGCGCTTCGTGATGCTCCTCGAGCGTCATCAGCGTGGCTTGCTGCGTCGACAGATCTGCTGCGAGGCGATCGATCCGCTGCTGCTTGGTGACCACGTCCTGCTTCAGGTGCGCGATCTGCCGCGTTTGCAACACCAGCGCGACGAGCCCCGCCAGCACGACGACGGCCAGCGCGAGCAACAGGCGGTTGACCCGGCGCATCTCGCGGTCGGCCGAGCGCGTCAGGCCGTCCACGTCCGACTGCAGCGCGGCGAGCCGGTCGGTCAGCGGGCGCAGGTGCGTGTCCGGATCGAAGGCCGGCGCGGCCGGTTGTTCACGCTCCGACGATGGCTTGGTCACGAACGATGCGGCGGAGGCCACCGGCTGCGTGACCGGCGGCGACGAAGCGTCCGGCTGCGCGGCTATGTCGCGGGGCTTCGGAGCATGCGCGGCGATGGCCGGTTCGGGCGGTCGTGCCGGTTGTGCCGGTGTCTGCGGCTCGACCGGCGCGGCGGCGAGCGGCAGCAGGTTCGATTCAAGCGCTTCCGGCTTCGAGCCGACGCTCGTTGCAACCGCTACGGTTTGCGTTGCCGCCGCTTCGTTGGCCCCGGTAGCCGCTCGGCGCTTGCCGCCCGACGACGCGCGGCGTTCCTTCGCGGCATCACCGGAAGATTTCCCTTCGCGGGATTTGACGACTGCCGCCTCGACCGCAGGCTTCGCGACTTCGCCGTCTGTCGCCTGCGATTCCGCCGCCTGCGCCGCCTCGCCATCCGCGGCTTGCAGTGTCGTCTCCGCCTTCGCGGCGCCATCGATCACCGGCACATCGACCTGCGTGACGACGCGATCGCCGGCAAGCAAATCCACTGCCTCCGTTGCACGATCCTCTGCAGATGTACCGTTGACGTTCGCGGCCAAACCGCCTTCAGGCGTCGAAACAACCGCGTTCGCCACATCGGGCGCCGCCGCACTTTCCGCTTCCCCGAGCCCCGCGGCAGCCGCATCCGCTGGCGGGCTGAATCCATCCAGCGTGGCCTGTCGCCCGTCGTCGGCGCCGGCCGACTCATCGGCTTCCACGATCGCTTCATCGCGCACCGCAACCGGCATGCGCTCGCCGGGCTCGAGCACCGGATCGCCGAACAGGTCGAGCGTCCGTTCGTCGCGCGGCGCGTCGCCGGCCGCTGCGCTGCCGGATCGCGCCGTCGCCCCGGCGGACGTGCTGCCTGCGGCAGCGGCCGAGCGCGGGCGGGAACGGGCCGACGAACGGGCGGAACGGGAGCGAGGCGTGGAAACGGATTCGGTCACGTCTGCCAGATTATCGTCCAGGGACATCCAGTGAAATCCTATTGTTCTTCAACAAATCAATAACTTGCGTCTTCAACCCATCCAATTTGCTCTGACTCCATCCAGCCTGTCCAGTCATCCCCGATGGGCTACGCGATGGGCCAAAAACCGATGCTAACCGACAAACAAGCCAAAGCGCTCAAACCAAGCGGCAAACCCGTCTTGCGTATCGCCCAGTCCACCACCGCCGTCAGATACGCGAAACCGCGCGCCATTGGAATGTAAGTCGTGTCGAGTACCCACGCCTGGTCGGCCCGCTTGATCTTCATGCCTTGTAGCAAGTACGCATTGACGATTGTCGGAGAACCGCCGCGAGTTCACATGACCCGCGGCGGTTTTTTGTAAACGATCGCTTGTCCGTGCAGTGGCCATTCGTTCGAAGGCGCGAGCACGCTCATTCAGCGCCAACCGCTGCCGCGCTCGTCTATGCGGGCGCTCGACCTTGCCGGCACGAGCGACGATCGAATCGACCGGAAATCCCGCCAACGACGTTGCAGCCAAGGCAACACCGTGGTTCGCGAATGCGCCTTCCGGCGCGAATCGCCACAAGATACCGTGGATACCGTTGTACTGAACTCTCACCCTTCAACGGAGCAACGTCATGCGACCGAGGATTTTTTTGCCCGCGATTCTATCCACCTCAACGGCATTGGCGTTCATCCCGGCGACAGCCAGCGCGGAGCCGTTCACGATCACGGTCGATGGCCTCCATCGCGGGCACTTTACGAACGAACACGTGTACGGAGGTTTCGGCTGTCACGGTCAGAACGTTTCGCCGCGCATTTCGTGGGCTCACGTTCCGCGCGGCACGAAGAGCATCGTCGTGACGATCTTCGACCCCGATGCGCCGACCGGGGGACTTGGCTGGACCCACTGGGAGATCGTCAATATTCCACCTTCGGAGTCGTCGATCGAAAAAGGCGCGTCCGGCAATCCGAAGCTCATGCCGAGCCGCGCTGTCGAGACATTGACGGATTTTGGCGAATCCAGATACGGTGGGCCCTGCCCGCCTCAGGGTGCATCGCATCGATATGTCGTGACGGCGTCCGCCCTGAACGTGGAAAAAATCGACGTGGTACCGGCGGCAAGTCCCGCAGTCGTCGCTTATCAGATGCACGGGAAAATCATCGCTCAGGCAAAGTACGTCGCCCGATATCATCGCGCCTCCACTACCGATTGACGGTTGCGATTACGCCAACGACATTCCACCACGTTGAGGTTGCCGCCGCACCCGACGGCACCACGTAACACCATGCGGCATCAACCAACGCCCCGGACCGACGACTCCCTCCGCCCAGCGCATTCGTGCCGATAGGCCGCTATTCGTCACTCGACAACCCATTCCCGCCGTCGAACCGCGTGACGCCCGGCAGCGCGCGCAGCTTGTCGCAGATCGCCTTGTATTCGCCTTCCGACACCCGCGCGAGCGCGATGCGCACCTCGTCCTGCTCGCCCGCGTCGTCGGCACGCTGCACGATGAACTGCTTCACGCGCGCACTGTCGGGGCCGAGCGCCGCGTGCAGCGAATCGAACGTCAGCGTGCCGCTCGCCACCGTCAACGCAAGCTGGCGCCGCTGCCGCACCGTGAAATAACGCCGCTCCAGCGGCTTGATGCCGGCCAGGATGATCAAAATGATGATCGTCGCCGAAATCGCCGCGACATAGAGCCCGCCGCCCACGGCGAGCCCGATCGCGGCGACCGACCACAGGCTCGCGGCCGTCGTCAGCCCGCGTACGATCTCGCCGCGCAGCAGGATCGAGCCCGCGCCGAGGAAGCCGATGCCCGACACGACCTGCGCGGCGATCCGCGACGGATCGAGCACGATGTGGTCGCTGGTGCCGAGCACGTCGGCGAAACCGAACGCCGACACGATCATGATCAGCGTCGAGCCGACACACACCAGCATGTGCGTGCGCAGGCCGGCGGCCCACGACAGGCGCTCGCGCTCGAAGCCGATGACGCTGCCGAGCGCCGCCGCGAGAACGAGCCGCATCACGAGTTCCAGGTTGCTGAGCATTCGATTTATCTCCTTTTTTTGGTGCCGGCCGCGCGGAATGTTTTATCCTTGGCCCCGGCCGCGCCGATTCTCCGGGCCGCGCCGACACGTTTCGATCCAAGCGCTCAAAACCCCGCCATGTCCGTTTCCGACTTCGCTTCCGCCCAGGCCGCCCAACTGCGCCACCATTTCGCGCACGTCGTCTTGCCGATCTGGCGGGGTTCAGGGTTCGACCCGGCATTGCAACTGCCGTTCGAGGCCGTCGATCCGGCCACCCACGCGCCGCTACCCGTGACCCGTTATCGCGCAATGGCGTGCGCAAGGCAACTGTTCGTGTTCGCGCAGGCCGGCGACACCGCGCACGCGGCCGCGCTGTTCGATGCGCTGTGCCGGCACTTTCGCGACCCGCGCCACGGCGGCTGGATCTACAGTGTCGACGCGCAGGGCGCGCCGCTCGATACGACCAAGGACCTCTATACGCACGCATTCATCGTATTTGCGTGCGCCGCGTGGCATGCGGCGTCGGGCGACGCCGCCGCGCGTACGGTCTCAGAAGAAACGGCCGCACTGATCCAGGACCGCTTCGCGCCGCGCCACGGCGACGCGTTGCTCGATGCCGCACGGCACGCCGATTTCTCGTCATCCGGCAGCGGCGCGCTGCAGAATCCGCTGATGCACCTGACCGAAGCGTGGCTCGCGGCCGCCGATGCGTTCGGCGACACCGCGTTCGACGATGCGCTCGCGCGCACCGCACAGGCCGTCGAACGCACGTTCGTCGATGCGGCGACCGGCTGCGTGGCCGAGCTGCCGCTCGGGGCGGCCGACAACCGTTTCGAGCCCGGCCATCAGTTCGAGTGGTTCTATCTGGTCGACGCGGCCGGTGCGCGGCTCGCGCGGACCGGGTTCCCCGCCGCGCTGTCGCGCGCGTTCGCGTTCGCCGAGCAATACGGCGTCGATCCGCAGACGGGCGGCGTGTGCGCGGCGCTCGACGCGCAAGGCGCGTGCATCGACGGCACGCAGCGGATCTGGGCGCAGACCGAATACCTGCGCGCGCTCGCGACGCACGGCGGCACGCCGGCCTCCGCGCCGCTCGCACGTCAGATCGAGCGGTTCGCCGCGCGCTTCCTGCATCCGCGCGGCTGGTTCGAGTGCAAGACGGCCGACGGGCAGGTGTCGCGCGCCGACATGCCGTCGACGACGCCCTACCACCTCGCGACCGCCTACGCGGCGCTGCCGGCCGGTTCGTAACCTGCCGCGGCAAGCGACGGCGCCGCGCGATCGCCGCGTGCGGCGCGTCCGTCGCCCAGTTCGAACACCGACACCGCCTGCATCAGGTGCGCGGTCTGGTCGTTCAGCGACGCGGCCGCCGCCGCGACTTGCTCGACCAGCGCCGCGTTCTGCTGCGTGAGCTGATCCATCTGCGTGACGGCCTGGTTCACCTGCTCGATCCCGACGCTCTGCTCGACCGACGCCGCCGTGATCTCCGACATCGTCTGCACGACCCGCGTGATCGACGCCGACACCGTGCGCATCGCGTCACCGGCGCGCTCGACGAGCTCCGCGCCGCCATTGATCTGCGCGACCGAATCCTCGATCAGCGCCTTGATCTCCTTCGCCGATTGCGCGCTGCGCTGCGCGAGCGAGCGCACTTCGCCCGCGACCACCGCGAAGCCGCGCCCCTGTTCGCCGGCCCGCGCGGCCTCGACCGCCGCGTTCAGCGCAAGGATGTTGGTCTGGAATGCGATGCCGTCGATCACCGAGATGATTTCCGCGATCCGCCCCGAGCTCTGCGCGATGCCGCGCATCCGGTCGATCACGCTGTCGACCACACCGCCGCCATGGCTCGTCGCTTCGAGCGCCGCGTCGGCCAGCGCGCTCGCCGCACGCGCGCTGTCGGTGTTCTGCCGGACGGTCGCGGTCAATTCCTCCATGCTCGCGGCGGTTTCCTCGAGCGACGCGGCCTGCGTGCCCGTGCGCGCCGACAGGTCGGCGTTGCCGCCGGCGATCTCGCCCGCGCCGAGGTGGATCGCGTCGGACGCTTGGCGCACCGTGCGCACGGTGCCCGCGATGCTCGTCTGCATCGTGGCGAGGCCGCGCAGCATCCGGTCGATCTCGAACACGCCGCCCGCCTGCACGGCTTCGTCGAGACGGCCCTGCGCGATCCGCTCGAAATGGCGGCCGGCCTGCTCCAGCGGCGCGACGACCGCGCGCCGCGCGGCCGCGTAGATCGCCGCGCTCGCCGCGAGCATCGCCATCAGCAGCACGATGCCGACCGACTTGAACCACAGCATGCCGCCGTCGATGGTATCGAGCGCCGCGCGGCTCGACGTGCCGCCATAGTCGGTGAAGCGATGCAGCTCGGCGATGTACGCGTCCTGGAAGCCCTGGGTCGGCTGGTCGAGGAACGCCTGGATGTTGTCGGCGTCGAGGAACTGCACGAGTTCGCCCAACGCGCCGCGCAGCGCGCGATAACGCTCGGTGAGCGCCGCGACGCGCGTGCGGTTGGTCTCGTCGACCGGCTGCGCGGCCGTCAGCACGGCGAACGCCTTGTCCGCTTCCGCGAGCGATGCGCCGGCGTGGCGGATGATGTCTTCGGGCTTCGGCCCGCCGCGCACCATCCGCGTGCCGGCGCGCGACAGGTTGATGCGCGCGTCGAGCAGCTGCTCGGTCGCGCGGCTGGCCGCGTCGACCTGCGCGATCGCGACGTTCGACAGATCGTCGACGCCGCTGCGCGTCGACGCGAGCGTCCAGAAACCGAGCGCTTCGATCGCGAACAGGAAGAGACAGAACACGGTCAACACGCCGAGCAGACCCGACGCGAGCTTGATTTTTCCGAACATGGGGGGATTCCTGGAAAGCGGACGATGAGGCAATGCCCCGGCATTAGCGGCATTTCTTCGTCGGACTTTAGGCGGAACGGCCGGAAACGCGGGCCAATCGCGTGCTTCGCTCGCGCATTCGCGTCGAATCGCCCGCAAACGCGGAGATCTTCGGTATTCGACGCAATAATCGCGTCGCATCGCACCGGGATTTGCACGAAATGCGGACGAATTTCCTTGCTTATCCGGAACCCCCTTCCTAGAGTTCAGCGCAAGCGGGCACTCATTTCGAAGGAAATTCGATGACCGACATCACGGACCACGCGCGCGGCGCATTGCGCGCGCAGCCGTTCAGCATGCTGCTGGGCACGGAGCTGATGCATATCGGCGACAACGAAGTGTCGCTGTGTCTGCCGGTGCGCGAGGAATTGCGGCAGCAGCACGGTTTCGTGCACGGCGGCGTGATCAGCTATCTCGCGGACAACGCGCTGACGTTCGCTGGCGCGCTCGTGCTCGGCCCGCGCGTGATCACCGCCGAATACAAGATCAACTATCTGCGGCCGGCCGTGAACGGCACGCTCGTCGCCCGCGCGAAGCTCGTGTACGCGGGCCGGCACCAGGCGACCTGCCAGTGCCACGTGTTCGTCATCGACGGCGATCACGAGCGGCTCGTCGCGATCGCGCAAGGCACGATCAACCGCGTCGGCGACGGCAAGATGCCGGATGCGCCGGTGGAAACGGCGTGAGTTGCCGAGTCCAGGCATGGATGCCGCGGCGCGTGTCGCGCTAGCGTTTCATCGCAGCGAGATAAACCGCATCACGCTCTCGGCGGCCCACCGCGACCACAAGGACGATCACTTCCGCGTCGCGCACTTCGTAGACGAGGCGATAGCCGACACCACGCAGTTTGATCTTGTAGCGATCCGGGTGGCCGTGCAATTTGGCTGACGGGATGCGAGGATGGTCGAGCCGCTCGGGCTGGCTCGCTTTGAACTGATCACGCACGGTGCGATCGAGCTTCTCCCCTTCAATGCAGGTTCGAGAAAGGCGAGATCAAAGGTCATTCAGCTTGATCTTGACGACCTTCTCCTTGGTGCGCGAATCGGCCAACGCATTGTCTTCGATGTCTCCCGGGCGTTCGACCATCGCCTCCCACGTCTTCGCCGGAATGCAGTAGAACGCGGGTTCGTTGTGATTCAGGATCGCGACCGGAAAACCTTCACCTGCGGCAACGGTTCCCATCGGATTCCGCTTCAGCTCCGAGACGCTAGCCGTCACGCTTGCCAGAATGGTGTGAGGCATACCCGCTCTTTCTCCAATCGAGCGTCGATTGTACTTAATTTGATACGAAATTTGGCACAAAAATTTGGCTCTCTGATGCGCTCGACACCCGGCCGTCGACGAACGGAAGCAGCCTCCTGAAAGACAGCCCTAGTCGGTTTCATCCCCCGCCAACGGCAAAAACCGCGGCGCCACCCTCGCCCGCACGTTCCCGCGCTCATCCGTCCGATAGATCCCGCGCGCCGCGTTGTGCGGATGCACGGCCGCGTCGGCCACGCTCAGCACCGGCGCGAAACACGCGTCGGTGCCTTCGAGCAGCGCGCGCCAGTGCGCGGACGGCCGCTGCGCGAACACCTCCGCGAAACGCGCCTTCAGCGCGGGCCAGCGCGCCCGGTCGTACTGCGACGCGGGATCGACGTCGGTCAGCCCGAGCCGTTCGACCAGCAGCGCATAGAACGGCGGCTCGAGCGCACCGATCGTCACGCATTCGCCGTCCGCGCAGCGATACACGTCGTAGAACGGCGCGTCGTGGAACAGGCTCGGCTGCGCGCCGTCGAGCTGCCCGTTCGCGCGTGCCCACAGCGCGAGCGAACCAAGCATCGACACGATGTCGACGATCGCGCCGTCGACCACGCGGCCCGGCCCGCCGCCGCGCACGTCGAGCAATGCGCAGACGATCCCGAAAGCAAGCCCGAGCGCGCCGCCCGCATCGCCGACAACCGTCGGCGGCACGCCCGGCCGGCCGTCGCGCGGCGCGGACAGCGACAGCAGCCCGGTCAGCGCGACGTAGTTCAGGTCGTGCCCGGCCGCGGCCGCGAGCGGTCCATCCTGGCCCCAGCCGGTCATGCGCCCGTAGACCAACGTCGGATTGCGGCGCGCGCAAGCGTCGGGCCCGAGGCCGAGCCGCTCCATCACGCCGGGCCGCAAGCCCTCGATCAGCGCATCGGCCTGCGCGATCAGATCGAGCGCGGCGTCACGCCCGGCCGGCGCCTTCAGGTCGAGTTCGACGATCGTCTTGCCTTCGCGCAGCAGGTCGCCGTCGCGGGCCCGCAGCGCGTCCGGCGCGCTCGTGCGGCCGGACGGACGCGCGACAAGCGTGATGCGCGCGCCCATTCCGGCGAGCATCCAGCCTGCGAGCGGGCCGGGGCCGAGACCTTCGAATTCGACGACGTGGATGCCGGAAAGCGGTGCGTTCAATGACATGGCGACCTCGTGGGAATGCGATCGAAGCGGGGATAGGCGAGCCTTCACCGCAGGCAGGCATGTGCGCCGGATACACGTATTCTGACGTGCTTTCGCGCATCGACGACGTCCGGTTCGAATCCGTGAGGCGGCAGGCAGAACGGCAAACGAAAAGGCCGGCGAAACGTCGCCGGCCTCTGCCGTCAGAGGATGATCCAGGACCGCCCCCGATACACGCGGGCCGCCGTCGAAACGCCGGAGAGATCGATCTCGACGTAACGGCCGACAACCCGGTCGGTCACGGCAGGATCACGGCGTTTTCCATTGCCCGCCTTCGTACACTCGCCCCGTCGAATTCGTATTCGTGAGGTCAATCTCGATGCTCCGCGACCGCGCCTTCGAGAAGATCGTCGACGTCTCGATGTTCTGCTCGAACCACACGAGCACTTTCTCGATCGGCGTGAACGATGCCTCCCCGGACACCATCACGTCGGGGGCTGCGTAGATCGGCGTGCTGATGGCCTCGCCGTCCACACCCGTGCTCAGTTGGCAGATGCCCGGGTGGATGTCGCCGTAGTCGTTCTCCATGTTGATCGCGGTCGGGTCGCCGCCCGTCGACGGCGCCCCGAACTGGCCGTACTTGTCGAGGGTAACGATCTCCCCAAGGCCGATCGAGACCTTCTTGGTCGACGCCTTGACCGAAATGCCGTCCTGATAGCGGTTCGTTCCGAAGATCTGGTAGATCGGCGTCCACGAGAACTCGTTGTCCTCGAGATACTCGAACGATGCGCGCCAGACCACGTTGTACGCCGCGTCTCCGACCTTCTTGGCGAAGCACAGGTTGTAGCGGGCCTGCTTGAGCGTCGCGAAGTCCTTCTTGCCGATTCCGATATCGACCGTCTTCGTCGCGGCCGCCAGCGCGTTCTGGAACGACTGGACGAGCACGCCGTATTCCTCCGCCTGGAACAGCTGCGCCTGAACCTGGAACTCCGCCACGTTCCCGGTCGGACTGAGGCTCTTGCACACGACCTTCTGGCCCTGGTCGGCATGCGAGCCCTGATACACGTAGTACGTGCTTTCGGTTCTCAGCTGGTCCTTGTTCACCCCGGTCACGGAGAACTTCTCGCCGGCCTTTTTCTTCAGCTCCCCGGTCCCCTCGGTAATGACGTCCCAGGTAACACCGACCTTCGGCCAACGGCATACTTTCAGAATGCTCATTTTCTGATCCCCTCGGATAAGCTCGCTGAAAATAAATCTCTTGCACGCGGCGAGCATCGCGCACAAAAACCAAAGGCACCTCTTTATTGGTGAATTGAACAATTTCAAATTCGAAAATTATCGACGACTCAATTCATCGATTCGAATGTGCAGCGCATGGACCCAGATTAGGATTCGCCGGACAAATTGGCCATGCCACACTTCGCGTATTGACTGGCGATCCAGGCGACCAGTTGACGCGTCGATTTGCAGCCGCATTTATCGAGTAAATGCTCGCGATGCTTGTCGACGGTACGGGGACTGACTTGAAGCACGCGTGCGATCTGCTTGCTGCCGTGCCCCTGGCACAGCAGCCGCAGCACCCGGGATTCGGCCGGGCTCAGGCGGATACCGCCCAGGTCGAGTCGCTCGAGCCATCCGGGCTCGTCCGGCAGGTCGCCGGCAGGCAATGCGATGACGGATCGGACACCCGTCTTTCGCTTGATGCGGCTTACGTGGCGTCGCGCGGTATCGAGTCCGATTCCGAGGTGAACGGCAATGGCCTTGTTGCTGAATCCGAGACGCAGCAGATCCACGACTTCTTTCTCTCGCGGCGTGAGAGCAGGATCCGAATCCATCGGCCCGGTCGTCTTGTTTTCGCCGCCGGGTAGGTGTGGTCAGTTGAATGCGATGCTGTCGGCTGCGGGTGTTTATGATCGAAATTTCCGGCAGGAGCGTCGCTTATATCACGTTTCAATACGTGCAATTTCACTGGACATCGACCCGGGTCAATCGATATCCAAAAGAAAGAAAATTGCGCCGCACATGCGGTACGTAAATTGAAATCGTTTTCCACGGTCAGGATATTTTTATCATCCAGCCGTCAACGACCGGATTTTTCTTTCGAATCGAAACATCGTGGAATATCGCGATTGCGGAGGCCGCATCGCGCGATGGCCCACCCATGGCGGACAGGCCGCCCGCTTCGCCGGCCGCGAAGCCGGCGAAGCGGGAAAATCGCTTGTCGCACGCCCCTTCCAGGGCGATGCGGTACCGATCAGAACGCATCCCCCGGCACGCGCACCCAGCCTTCCATCAGCACGCGCGCGCTGCGGCTCATGATCGCCTTCGTGACGGTCCATTCGCCGTTCTCGCGCCGCGCTTCCGCGCCGACGCGCAGCGTGCCCGAAGGATGGCCGAAGCGCACCGCGTTGCGTTCGCCGCCACCCGCCGCGAGATTGACGAGCGTGCCGGGAATCGCCGCGGCCGTGCCGATCGCGACCGCCGCCGTGCCCATCATCGCGTGATGCAGCTTGCCCATCGACATCGCGCGCACCAGGAGGTCGACATCGCCTGCGTTCACGCGCTTGCCGCTCGACGCGACGTAATCGGCCGGCTTCGCGACGAACGCGACCTTCGGCGTGTGCTGCCGCGTCGCGATTTCGTCGAGCGTGTCGATCAGGCCCATCCGCAACGCGCCGTGCGCGCGGATCGTCTCGAACTTCTCGAGCGCCTTCGCGTCGCCGTTGATCGCGTCCTGCAACTCGGTGCCCGTATAGCCGATCGCTTCCGCCTCGACGAAGATCGTCGGAATCCCGGCATTGATCATCGTCGCCTTCAGCGTGCCGACGCCCGGCACCGCGAGATCGTCGACGAGGTTGCCGGTCGGGAACATCGAGCCGCCCGCGCCTTCTTCCTCGGCGGCCGGGTCCATGAACTCGAGCTGCACTTCGGCGGCCGGGAACGTGACGCCGTCCAGCTCGAAGTCGCCCGTCTCCTGCACCGCGCCGTTCACGATCGGCACGTGCGCGACGATCGTCTTGCCGATGTTCGCCTGCCAGATCCGCACGGTCGCGACGCCGTCGCGCGGCACGCGCGCCGGGTCGACCAGCCCGCCGGCGATCGCAAACGGGCCGACCGCCGCCGACAGGTTGCCGCAGTTGCCGGTCCAGTCGACGAATGCACGGTCGATCGCGACCTGACCGAACAGGTAGTCGACGTCGTGGCCCGGCCGCGTGCTCTTCGACACGATCACCGTCTTGCTGGTGGACGACGTCGCGCCGCCCATCCCGTCGATCTGCTTGCCGTACGGATCGGGGCTGCCGATCACGCGCAGCAGTAGCGCGTCGCGCGCGGCGCCCGGCGCCTGCGCGGCGTCCGGCAGATCCTGCAGCCGGAAGAACACGCCCTTGCTGGTGCCGCCGCGCATGTACGTGGCGGGAATCCTGATTTGAGGAATGTGAGCCATGTCTGTGTTCCCAATGTGCGCCGGTCAGGCGGCCTGCGACGATTCGAGGAAGTCCTGCGCGAAACGCTGCAGCACGCCGCCCGCTTCGTAGATCGACACCTCCTCGGCCGTATCGAGCCGGCACGTCATCGGCACCTCGACGCGCTCGCCGTTCCTGCGGTGAATCACGAGCGTCAGGTCGGCGCGCGGCGTGCGCTCGCCGATCACGTCGAAGGTCTCGGTGCCGTCGATGCCGAGCGTCGTCCGGTTGGTGCCCGGCTTGAACTCGAGCGGCAGCACGCCCATCCCGATCAGGTTCGTGCGGTGGATCCGCTCGAAGCCTTCGGCGGCGATCGCTTCGACGCCCGCGAGCCGCACGCCCTTCGCGGCCCAGTCGCGCGACGAGCCCTGGCCGTAGTCGGCGCCAGCGATCACGATCAGCGGCTGCTTGCGATTCATGTACGTCTCGATCGCTTCCCACATCCGCATGACCTTGCCGTCCGGCTCGACGCGCGCGAGCGAGCCCTTCTTCACCACGCCGTCGACGACGGCCATCTCGTTGACGAGCGTCGGGTTCGCGAAGGTCGCGCGCTGCGCGGTCAGGTGGTCGCCGCGGTGCGTCGCGTACGAGTTGAAGTCTTCTTCCGGCAAGCCCATCTTCGCGAGGTATTCGCCGGCCGCGCTGTCCGGCAGGATCGCGTTCGACGGCGACAGGTGGTCGGTCGTGATGTTGTCGCCGAGCACCGCGAGCGCCCGCATGCCCTTCAGCGTGCGCTCGCCGGCAAGCGCGCCTTCCCAGTACGGCGGGCGGCGGATGTACGTGCTCTGCGCGCGCCAGTCGTACAGCGGCGCCGCGCGCTCGCCGGCGTCGGCGCTGCGCGCGAACATCGGCTCATAGACCTTGCGGAACTGCTCGGGCTTCACGCTCGACGCGACGATCGCATCGATCTCCTCGTCGGTCGGCCAGATGTCCTTCAGCGTGACGGGCTGGCCGTCCGGGTCGTGGCCGAGCACGTCCTTCTCGATGTCGAAGCGGATCGTGCCGGCGATCGCGTACGCGACGACGAGCGGCGGCGACGCGAGGAACGCCTGCTTCGCATACGGGTGGATACGGCCGTCGAAGTTGCGGTTGCCGGACAGCACGGCGGTCGCGTAAAGATCGCGATCGACGATCTCCTGCTGGATCTTCGGATCGAGCGCGCCCGACATCCCGTTGCAGGTCGTGCACGCGAACGCGACGATGCCGAAGCCGAGCTTTTCGAGTTCGGGCAGCAGGTTCGCTTCCCGCAGATACAGCTCGACCGCCTTCGAGCCGGGCGCGAGCGAGCTCTTGACCCACGGCTTGCGCGTGAGGCCCTTCGCGTTCGCGTTGCGCGCGAGCAAGGCCGCCGCGATCACGTTGCGCGGGTTGCTGGTGTTCGTGCAGCTCGTGATCGCGGCGATGATCACCGCGCCGTCGGGCATCTCGCCCGGCTTCTCTTCCCACTGGCCGGCAATGCCGCGCGCGGCGAGATCGGACGTCGGCAGCCGCTTGTGCGGGTTCGACGGGCCGGCCATGTTGCGCACGACGCTCGACAGGTCGAACGTCAGCGTGCGCTCGTATTGCGCGTTCGCGAGCGTATCGGCCCACAGGCCCGCCGTCTTCGCATACGTCTCGACGAGCTTCACCTGCTCGTCGCTGCGACCGGTGAGGCGCAGGTAGTCGATCGTCTGGCCGTCGATGAAGAACATCGCGGCCGTCGCGCCGTATTCGGGCGCCATGTTGGAGATCGTCGCGCGATCGCCGAGCGTGAGGCTCGCGGCGCCTTCGCCGCGGAATTCCAGATACGCGCCGACCACCTTCTCCTTGCGCAGGAACTCGGTCAGCGCGAGCACGACGTCGGTCGCGGTGATGCCGGGCTGGCGCTTGCCGGTCAGCTCGACGCCGACGATGTCGGGCAGGCGCATCCACGACGCGCGGCCGAGCATCACGTTCTCGGCCTCCAGCCCGCCGACGCCGATCGCGATCACGCCGAGCGCATCGACGTGCGGCGTGTGGCTGTCGGTGCCGACGCAGGTGTCCGGGTACGCGACGCCGTCCTGCGCCTGGATCACCGGCGACATCTTCTCGAGGTTGATCTGGTGCATGATGCCGTTGCCTGGCGGGATCACGTCGACGTTCTCGAACGCCTTCTTCGTCCACTCGATGAAGTGGAAGCGATCCTCGTTGCGGCGATCCTCGATCGCGCGGTTTTTCGCGAACGCGTCCGGATCGAAGCCGCCGCATTCGACGGCGAGCGAGTGGTCGACGATCAGTTGCACGGGCACGACAGGGTTCACCTTCGCCGGATCGCCGCCGCCGTCCGCGATCGCGTCGCGCAGGCCGGCGAGATCGACGAGCGCGGTCTGCCCGAGGATGTCGTGGCACACCACGCGCGCCGGGAACCACGGGAAATCGCGTTCGCGCTTGCGCTCGACGATCTGCTTCAGCGAATCGGCGAGGATCGCCGGATCGCAGCGGCGCACGAGGTTTTCGGCGAGCACGCGCGACGTGTACGGCAGCGTGTCGTACGCGCCGGGTGCGATCGCATCGACCGCGGCACGCGCGTCGAAATAGTCCAGCGACGTGCCGGGCAGGGGTTTGCGGTAGGCGGTATTCATGATGTGGGGCGGAATTCGGGGAATGACGCGCCGCACGCGCGGGCCGCCCGCATCACGGGCGCCGGCGCGCGCGGCGGGCGTTTCAGCGCTTCTCGATCGGCACGAACTGCAGGTCTTCCGGGCCCGTGTAGTTCGCGCTCGGGCGGATGATCTTGTTGTCGATGCGCTGCTCGATGATGTGCGCGCTCCAGCCCGACGTGCGCGAGATCACGAACAGCGGCGTGAACATCGCGGTCGGCACGCCCATCATGTGATACGACACCGCGCTGAACCAGTCGAGGTTCGGGAACATCTTCTTCGCATCCCACATCACCGATTCGAGGCGCTCGGCGATGTCGTACAGCTTCAGGTCGCCCGCTTCCTTCGACAGCTTGTGCGCGACGCCCTTGATCACCTTGTTGCGCGGATCGGAGATCGTGTAGACGGGGTGGCCGAAGCCGATCACGACTTCCTTGTTCTCGACGCGGCGGCGGATGTCGGCTTCGGCGTCGTCCGGCGAGCTGTAGCGGCTCTGGATCTCGTACGCGACTTCGTTCGCGCCGCCGTGCTTCGGCCCGCGCAGCGCGCCGATCGCGCCGGTGATCGCCGAGTAGATGTCCGAGCCCGTGCCCGCGATCACGCGGCCCGTGAACGTCGACGCGTTGAATTCGTGCTCCGCGTACAGGATCAGCGACGTGTGCATCGCCTCGACCCACGACTTCGACGGCGCCTTGCCGTGCAGCAGATGCAGGAAGTGGCCGCCGATCGAGTCGTCGTCGGTTTCCGTCTCGATGCGCTTGCCGTTGTGCGAGAAGTGATACCAGTACAGCAGCATCGAGCCGAGCGACGCCATCAGGCGATCGGCGATGTCGCGCGCGCCCGGCAGGTTGTGGTCGTCCTTCTCGGGCAGCACGGTGCCGAGCACCGACACGCCGGTGCGCATCACGTCCATCGGGTGAGCCGACGCCGGGATCTGTTCGAGTGCGGCCTTCAGCGCGCTCGGCAGGCCGCGCAGCGCGCGCAGCTTGGTCTTGTACGCAGCCAGTTCGGTCAGGTTCGGCAGCGTGCCGTGCACGAGCAGGTGCGCGATTTCCTCGAATTCGCACGATTCGGCGACGTCGAGAATGTCGTAGCCGCGGTAGTGCAGATCGTTGCCGGTCTTGCCGACCGTGCACAGCGCGGTGTTGCCGGCCGTCACGCCCGACAGCGCCACCGACTTCTTCGGCTTGAATGCGCCTGCGGCGGCCGGTGCTGCTGCGTCTTTCGTCTCGCTCATGTTTTCCTTCTCCAATGGGTATCGGGGGTGCGGGCCGCGTTACTTCCTGCCCTGCGCGAACAGTTCGTCGAGCTTGCGTTCGTATTCGTGATAGCCGAGGAAGTCGTACAGCTCGGCGCGCGTCTGCATCGTCGGCACGACCGCCTTCTGCGTGCCGTCGCGGCGCAGCGTTTCGTAGAAGTTCAGCGCGGCCTTGTTCATCGCGCGATACGCGCCGCAGCAGTACAGCGCGATGTCGACGTTCGCCTCGCGCAGCTCGTCCAGCGTGAACAGCGGCGTCGAGCCGAATTCGGTCAGGTTCGCGAGGATCGGCACCTTCACCGCGGCCTTGAAACGGCGGTAGTCGTCGAGCGTCTTCATCGCTTCCGGGAAGATCATGTCCGCGCCGGCCTCGACGTACGCGACCGCGCGCTCGATCGCCGAGTCGATCCCTTCCGCGGCGGCCGCGTCGGTGCGCGCCATGATCACGAACTGGTCGTCGGTACGCGCATCGACCGCGGCCTTCACGCGATCGACCATTTCCTCGGTCGGCACGACTTCCTTGCCCGGGCGATGGCCGCAACGCTTCTGGCCGACCTGGTCCTCGAGGTGCACGGCCGCGACGCCGGCGTTGATGAACGAGCGGACCGTGCGCGCGATGTTGAATGCGCCGCCCCAGCCCGTGTCGATGTCGACCAGCAGCGGCAGGTCGGTCGCGTTGGTGATCCGGGTCGCGTCGATCAGCACGTCTTCCATCGTGCTGATGCCGAGGTCGGGGATGCCGAGCGAGTTCGCGGCGACGCCGCCGCCCGACAGGTACACGGCCTTGAAGCCGACGGCCTGCGCCATCTTGGCCGCGTACGCGGTGATCGCGCCGACCACCTGCAGCGGCTGCTCGGCCGCGACTGCCGCGCGGAACTTCGCGCCGGCGCTCTGAAGATGCGTATTGCTCATGAACGGCCTCCTGATGGAATGCCTGATAACAGCAAGGACCGGGCCAGCTTGCGGAATGTCGCTAACCCACTGATTCTTAAGCAACGGCCGTGGGCGTTGCATCGGCCGTCGATTTCAATTCGGCAATTTGGTGTTTCAAAAATGGAATCGCACGCGCATAATCGACCGTCATGGACCTCTCTTCGACCAAGCCCGTCGGCCCGGCCGACCGCACGGTGCGCCCGCGCATCTGGGCGATGGGCATCAGCCGGCTGCGCGAGCTGTTTCGCGAGATCGCCGGCGAATTCGACGAACGCGCCGACGTGCGCATCGTCACGCGTGCCTATGAAGATGCGCTGAGCGCCATCGCGGAAGCCGGCACCGCGCGGCCCGACGTGATCGTCGCGGCCGGCTCGAACGGCGGCTTCCTGAAAACGCGCGCGCAGGTGCCGGTGGTGGTCGTGTCGCCGACCGGCTTCGACGTGATGCAGGCGCTCGCCCGCGCGCGGCGCGACGCCGCGCGGATCGCGCTCGTCAGCGCCGGCGAAACGCCGCCCGAAGTGCGCCGCTTCGTCGCCGCATACGGCCTCGACGTGCAGTTTGCGTCATATCAGTCCGCGCAGGAAGCGGAAGCCTGCGTGCACGACCTGCGCGACCGCGGCATCGAGACGATCGTCGGCCCCGGCCTCGTCACCGATCTCGCGGCCAGCGCCGGCATGGGCGCGGTGTTCCTGTATTCGCATGCGTCGGTGCGCAAGGCCGTCGAGACGGCGCTCGAGGTCGCGTACGCGACGCACGCCGAGGCTTTTCGCCGCCAGCGGCTCGACACGCTGCTGCAGCACTTGCGCGACGGCGTGGTCGCGCTCGATGCGCACGGCCGCGTCGAGGCGATCAACGAGCGGCTCGCGTCGGCGCTCGGAGTCGAACCCGCGGCGGCCGTCGGCCGCGCGCTCGTCGACCTGCGGCCCGAGCTGCGCACGCTCCGTGGCGAGGACGGTGACGCGCTCGCGACCGTGCGCGGCGTGCGCTACGTCGTGCATCGTGGGCCGCTCGTCGATCGCGGCGTCACGTCGGGCAGCGTGCTGACGTTCCAGGAATCGCGCGCGGTCGAACGGCTCGATCGCGCGTTGCGCTCGCAACCGACCACGCAGCAGTTCGCCGCACGCTATGCGCTCGACGACGTGGTCGGCGCCTCGGCGCCGATGACGCGCGTGCGCGACCTCGTGCGCCGCTACGCGAAATCCGACGCGACCGTGCTCGTGCTCGGCGAAAGCGGCACCGGCAAGGAAATGATCGCGCAGAGCCTGCATGCGCTGTCCGCGCGGCGTAGCTACCCGTTCGTCGCGGTCAACTGCGGCGCGTTTCCGGAAGCGCTGCTCGAGAGCGAGCTGTTCGGCTATGAGGAGGGCGCGTTCACCGGCGCGCGGCGCGGCGGCAAGACCGGCCTGTTCGAGGCCGCGCACCGCGGCACGCTGTTTCTCGACGAGATCGGCGAGATGCCGCCGTCGTTGCAGAGCCGGCTGCTGCGCGTGCTGCAGGAGCGCGAGGTGATCCGCCTCGGCTCGACCGAGCCGATCCGCATCGACGTGCGCGTGATCGCCGCGACGCACCGGCCGCTGCTCGCGGCGGTCGAGGCCGGCACGTTCCGCGCGGATCTCTATTACCGGCTCAACATCCTGAACATCGGCCTGCCGCCGCTGCGCGAGCGCGCGGCCGACATTCCCGCGCTCGCGGCGACGCTGCTCGTGCAGGCCGCGCGGCGCGAGCCGCGTCTCGCCGAACGCGTGCGCGACACCGACGACGCGCTGCGCGTGCTCGACGCGACGCAGGCGACGCTCGCGCGCTACCGCTGGCCGGGCAACGTGCGCGAACTGCAGAACGTGGTCGAGCGGATCGCGGTCGAGCTGGCCGAGGAAGTCGACGAAAGCGATCCGGCTGCCCCGTGCGCGGCGCTCGCACCCGGCGCGCTGCAAGTGATCGCGCCCGAGCTGTTCGCCGCGCGGCCCGATACGGCCGACGCCGACGCCGACGACGCGCAAACCCTGCAGGCGCGCCGCCGTCGCGCGGAAGCCGACGAGATCCGCGCGGTGCTCGACGCGTGCGGCGGCGACCGCGACCGCGCCTGCGCGATGCTCGGCATCAGCAAGACGACGCTGTGGCGCAAGTTGTCGGCGAAATAGGTTCGGGCGGCGCCAGCCGCGCCGTCATTCGGCCTTGTGGTAGTGGCGATACGCCTTCGCGCGATTGCCGCACGACGACATCGAGCACCAGCGGCGGCTGCCGTTCTTGCTGTCGTCGATGAACAGCCACTGGCATGCATCGTTCGCGCAGCGCTTGACCTTCGCGAGCCGCGCGCCGCCGAGCAGGTCGATCGCCGACCACAGCACCGGGCTCAACAACCCCGCGAGCGTCGCGCTCGACGCGTCGACCCGCCACGCATAGCGGCCATCGACGCGCGCCAGCGCAACGCGCGGCGACGCTTGCGCCAGAAAGCCGCCGAGCAGCGCGAGATCGTCGGGCTGCGGCTCGCGTTGCTCCGCCTGTGCAAGAAACAGCCGGTACAGCGCCTCGCGCAATGCGAGCGCCCGCGCAAGCATCGGCGGCGCGTCGCTCTTGTCTTTCTCCTTGTCGGGCACGCGGCATGCGTCGGTCAGGCAGGCCGGCACGCCGGCCCGCTCGCGGCACCACACCAGCAGGTCGTCCATCGTGGCGAAGGTTTCCGTCGGCGGATCGCTGCCGCGCCAGTACAGCGTGTTCGCGAAATCGACGCTCAGCGTATCGGGCGGCGCCGGGACCAGGCAGTCGGTCGTGACGGAAGGTTGCATTTTGTTCATGACGCGATCGTATCTAACCACCATGCCGGTTGACAAGCGCTCGAGCGATTTCTAACATAACCTGCATGGTGGTTAAAAACAGGTTGATTGCACTGACGCCCCTTCAATCCAAGGAGACACAGATGATCGATTGCCTTTCGTTCAGCGTTATCCACACCGCGGCCGGCCGCGCGTACGACGACAGCACGCTCGGCGCGCTTCGCTACAAGCGGCTGGCATGGTGCCTTTGAGCAGGTTTGCCGCACTAACGTCCCCTTCCGTTCAAGGAGCCACAGATGATCGATCACCTTTCATTCGGCGTTGCCCACGTCGACCGCAGCCGCACCTTCTACGACAACGCGCTCGGCGCACTCGGCTACAAGCGTCTGTATAGCGACGACAGCGCCATCGGGTACGGCGCGACCGAGCCCGAGCTGTGGTTGCAGCACGCGGCTCGCCCTGTCGCCGCCGATCCGGAATCGGGGATGCACCTGTCGTTCAAGGCCGCGTCGCCGGCCGAGGTCGATGCGTTCTACCGCGCCGCGCTCGAGCACGGCGGCAAGGACAACGGCGGGCCCGGCAAGCGCGAGCACTACGGCCCCGGCTATTACGCGGCGTTCGTCGTCGATCCCGATGGATATCGGCTCGAAGCGCATTGCGAGCTGGACAACGTCGTTTGATCCGCTTCGTGCGGACGCCGACGAGCGACAACGGCCCGATTCCGCATCGCGCGGAATCGGGCCGTTGGTTTAGGGCCTGTTCACGCTAATAACGGGCGTGCGCTGGCTGCATCGTCGTTCGGTTCGCGGCCGCCACCGACGGCGGCCGGGCCGACATGTCGAAGCGCGTGACCGGCACGCGCGGACGGGTTGCGCCCTCCGGCCAGCGCCCGCCGCGCACGCGCTTATTGCGCGTTGCGTGTGCGCTGCAACTGTTCGCCGAGCCCTTCGATCCCGAGGCGCACCGTCTGGCCGGCCTTCAGGAACACCGGCGACGGCTTGACGCCCATGCCGACGCCCGGCGGCGTACCGGTCGTGATCACGTCGCCCGGCTGCAGCGTCATGCAGGTCGACAGATAGGCGACCAGTTGCGCGACGGTGAATACCATCGTGCGCGTGTTGCCGTTCTGATAACGATGGCCGTCGACGTCGAGCCACAGGTCGAGACGCTGCGGATCGGGCACTTCGTCGCGCGTGACGAGCCACGGGCCGATCGGGCCGAACGTGTCGAAACCCTTGCCCTTGTCCCACTGGCCGCCGCGTTCGATCTGCCATTCGCGCTCGGACACGTCGTTGACGACGCAGTAGCCCGCGACGT
This sequence comes from Burkholderia anthinoferrum, assembly GCF_002925705.1. NCBI lineage: Bacteria > Pseudomonadati > Pseudomonadota > Betaproteobacteria > Burkholderiales > Burkholderiaceae > Burkholderia > Burkholderia anthinoferrum. Next base: position 168,256 of record NZ_LFZP01000065.1, on the reverse strand, counting down.
AATCGAGCGCGCGCGCTTCGTCGACGTCCTTGCATGTCGCGCCGATCACGACGCCGAGTTCGACTTCCCAGTCGGTCTTCACCGAGCCCTTCGGGATATCGATGCCGTCGTTCGGGCCGCAGATCGAACTCGTCCATTTGCCGAACACGACCGGCTCCTTCGGCACCGGCATGCCGGCTTCGGCGGCGTGATCGGCATAGTTCAGGCCGATGCCGATGAACTTGCCGACGCGCCCGACGCATGCGCCGATGCGCGGCTCGCCGGACACGAGCGGCAGCGTGGCCGGATCGATCGCGCGGAGCCGCGCGAGACCGGTGTCGGACAGCACGTCGCCGGCAAGATCCGGTACATGTGCGGACAGGTCGCGAATCCGGCCGGCCGCGTCGAGGATGCCGGGCTTTTCCTGGCCGGACGGGCCATAGCGAAGCAGTTTCATCGTGCTTAACCTCTGTTGTCGAATGGGACAGCATACCGGCCGGCGCGGCCTTCCGCAGCCGCGCACCGGACTGATGGTCGATCGTCGATTGCGCGCGTCGGCGCCGCATGCGGCATGCCGTCGACGCGCGGGGGTCGCGCGGGCGCAGCGATCGCGGCGCCATACGCAAGGACGGCGCGCATCGAACGGGCGGCCGCCGGTCCGCGCATCGGCGACGACGGCCCGGCACGCGCGACGCGTGCCGCCCCATGCGGCCGGCTGCACGCGCGGCCGCGCCGTCGCTGGCCCGCAACCCTTTGTACCATCGGCCGCGCGCCGTGAAATGACGCGCGACGGATACCGACTATTGGTGCACCCGCGGACGCTGCGACGCAGCACGCGCTGCACCGGCGTCGGTGGCTCGGCCGCCATTCGCAATGGCGCCTGCCATCGGTGCATGAATACTGGCTATTCGGGGTGCCCCTGTCATCGGAAACGTTTGCCCATCCGTTCTTTTCCGGTAATGATCAGTAAAAAGACGCTGCATTGCACACTGTATGTTTATTGCTAAGCTCGTACGGATGGCTTTCATCGCCATCCGCGGGGCCGCCCTCTACGCGTGCAGAACCGGCCAGCGTGCGTCGCCAATCGATCGAGTAATCCCCCAACCTCACACCGACAATGCAGACAACCAACGACCCGCTTCCCGGCTGCGACGCACGGGAATCGATGGCCGCTATCGACCGCTATCGCGCACCCGCGCTCGACAAGGGCCTCGACATTCTCGAACTCCTGTCCGAGCAGAAGGAAGGACTCACCCGCACCGAAATCACGAAGGAACTCGGCCGTAACGCGAGCGAAATCTACCGGATGCTTGAACGCCTCGTCGCGCGCCGCTACGTGATGCGTTCGACCGGCGGCGACCGTTACACGCTCAGCCTCAAGTTGTTTGCGCTGGCGCACCGGCATCCGCCGATGAACCGGCTGATCGCCGAGGCGCTGCCGCCGATGCAACGCTTTGCCGATGCCGCCGAGCAGTCGTGCCATCTGTCCGTCTACGATCGCGGCAACCTGCTCGTGATCGCGCAGGTGGACGGGCCCGGCCCGTGGGGCGTGTCGGTCCGGCTCGGCTCGCGCGTCGGGCTCGCCGATACGGCGTCGGGGCGCATGATGCTGGCGTTCCAGGGCTCCGAGCAACGCGCGCACATGCTGGCCGAGCACCGCAAGGTCAAGGGCGAGGCGCCGCTGAACGAACAGGAGCTCGCGACTGCGTGCCAGTCGATCCGGCAGTCCGGCTATCTGCGCCAGGACAGCCGCCAGGCGTACGGCGTGACCGACCTGACCGTGCCGATCCTCGGGCCGGCCGGCCATGCAATCGCGGTGCTGACCTGCCCATACATGCGCCGGATCGATGCGCACATGGCGCCGTCCGTCGACGTGGTCGTCGGCGCACTGCGCGACACGGCCGCCCATCTGTCGATGTGCCGCACCGAGACCTGCTGACGCGCGGGATAGCCGGCAACGCGCACCGGGCAACGCGAAGCGGCGCCGGCTCCGGTTGCGCGCGACGCCCGTGCGGCGGCCGGTGCGCGATGTCGCATCGGGCGCCCGCGGCGCTACGCTAGAATAGCGGCCCTCTCAAAAACTACGGCGGCCGGTTGTCGCGGCCGTCGTGTCCGATGGATGTCATGGCCAAACTTCTGAACGATCAAGAATTCCAGCGTTTCTCCGAACTTCAGCAGAAGCAGGCAAGCTTCACGATCACGCCCGAGGAAGCGGACGAGCTGCGCGATATCGTCGCGCGCGCACAGAAGAAGCGCGACGATCGCGCCGCCGCGATGCAGGCGATCGAGAACTACATCGAGCAGTTCGACATCACGCCTGACGAACTCTTCTCGCCGGAGCAGATCGGCGACGCGGCCCGTACGTACGGGCTCATCACGGCGACCAAGAAGGAACGCACGCTACCGCCGTCGATCACCTTCAACGGCAAGCCGTACCAGTGGACCAAGACGCTTCCGGACGACGTGCGCGGCGCACTCTTCGACGCGTTCACGTCCGGCGAATCGGTCAAGCGCTTCATCGCGATGCCGAAAGACACCGCGCGCTGTGCGCTGACGATCGCCCGCCTCGAGCGCGAAACCGGCGCCGTCTATGCCGATCCGCACCTCGAGGAACTCGCGATTTCGCGCGATCAGGTGAACGACGCGGCGTCGAAACTCACCGCGTGAATGTCATCGCGGGCACGCTTCCTGCGTGCCTGCACCCGCGCATGACGCCGGCATCGGCCGGCGCCGCGCCCGCGGGAGCCGTGCATTCGCATGCTCCCGAAAAAGCTCACCTCGGCATCCCGCAAGCGCTCACCACCGCCTCCCGGAAAACCTCACCCAAGGCGCCCCGAGACGCTGACTGACACCTCCCGAACATTCTCACCGATTGCTCCCGCAAGTGCTCACCGAAGCGCCCCGGAAAGGCTCACCGGCACCTCCCGCAGGTGCTCACCGGCCGTTCCCGGGAAAGCTCACCGAATGCTCCCGTATCGGCTCACCACGCTGTCCCGGAAAAGCTCCCTCACTGCTCCCGAAAAATCTCACCTGTCTCACCTTCGTGATGGCTATGAATCCGCGAGGCCGGCATATGGCCGCGAATATTTGCGAGCACATCGCTTGAAACGGCGGCGCAAGACGAATATCGCAGCACGCTGGTGCGCATCTCCCGACCTCATCCGTGCCTCGCGATATCGCCGCGATCGACAGGCTCGACACGTTGGCAAGCGCTTCATCCGGGATGATTTTTCAACTTCTTTGCATTCCTGATCGAAATTCCGGCATGGCGAAACATCGCTGCCTCGACGCCATGCGCTCACCCTTCAGCGTCGGGGCGCGGACCGACGCCTACGGCTGCAACTTCATCCTGAAACCCACGACACCGGGCTCCTCCGTCGTCGACACCTCGAAACCGCACGATTTCGCGAGCGAAATCATCGCCGAATTCTCGCGTAGCGCCTCGCCGACCATCCAGGCGGTGCCGCGCGAGCGTGCGTAGTCGATGATGCGGGTCATCATCAGCCGGCCGAGCCCCTTGCCCTTCTGGTCGGGCCGCACCGCGATCGCGAACTCCGCCGTCTCGTTGTCGGGATCGGCCACCGCGCGCACCACCGCGAGCGTGTGGTCGCGCCCGGACACATCGGTAAACGACACGATGAAAGCCATCTCGCGGTCGTAGTCGATCTGCGTCATGCGCGCCACCTGCGAATGATCGAAGCTGCGCACCGCGCCGAAGAAACGCATCCGCAGATCTTCCGGCGTCATCGCACCGAGCAGTTCGTTGTGCGCGGCTTCGTCCTCCGGACGGATCGGGCGGATCGTCACCGTCTCGCCGTGCCACTCGAGCGTCTGCTCGAGGTGCCGCGGATACGGCATGATCGCGAGCCGGCTGCGCCCCGAAGCCAGCGTGATGCGCGGCGCGATTACCCATGCGCGGTCGGACAGCACGCGCAGCGTGACCGACATCGCCACGACTTCACGCACGTCGCAAACGGCCTGCGACAGCGCAGTCAGCGCATCGAGCGTGGGCTCGACGGGCGTGCTGCGCGCATACGGCGAGCGCTCCATCACCGCGCGGGCGAGCACGGTGTTCAGCGGCGGCAGGCCGTAGACGACGAACGGCGCCGATACACCGTCCGCGGGCGGCACGGCATAGCGAAACACCGGACCGAAGTTCGAATCGTCGTACATGTCGACCGTGATATCGACGATTTTCTTGCCGGCCGGCTCGTCGGGCTGCTCGCCCTGCAGACCGAAACGGGACAGCCAGCGCAGCGCGGCTTCGCCGGCCAGTTCATGCTGACCGGCTTCGACCATGCGGCGCGCATCGGCCTGGGCCGATGCCACGCACTCGGCCGGCTGCAGCGGCGCGCCTTCCGGCGTCTGCATCAGCAGTTGGCGCCCGAGGTTGTAGTCGACGAGACGCGCATACGCGCGTGCGAGCCGCTGCGGCGTCGTATGCACCGGAATGCCGTTCGCGTGCAGCGCGTCGCGCGTCGCCGCGTCGACCGCGCCGAAGAAACACGCGAGGATGCCGCGATGCGCGTATTGCCGCGAGTCGATCAGCGTGCGCGCGACCCGATCGGCCGGCGCGCTGTGCGAAGTCGAATGAACGACGAACAGCGTGCCCGTCTGCGGAAACGGAGCGAGCGCCTTGATCGCCTCGGCAAAATGCTCGGGGCGCGCATCGTCGCCCAACGTGAGCGGGTTGCCGGGTGCCGCGAGATGCGGCAGCGCGGCAGCAACGGCCGACGTTGCCGCGGGCGACCAGTTTGTCAGTACGTCGCGCACCTCGGCCACCGCATCGACCGCGAGTTTCGCCACGCCCGCGTCGCTCGTCACGAGCGTCGCCGCCCCACGCGCGGTGACACGGCCGACGCCGAGCGTCTCGATTTCGTCGAGCAGATCGTCGAGCGCATCGACGCGCACCATGCCCGCGCGCTGGAACGCCGCCGTGTACAGCGCGTCGCCGGGGTCGGCCCGGCCGGTGCGCAACGCGAGCACCGGCTTGTTGCGTGCGGCCGCGCGCGCGGCCGACATGAACTTGCGCGCCGCGCGCACGGTATCGAGTTCGAGCAGGATCGCGCGCGTGCCGGGGTCGCTTGCCAGATAGTCGAGTACGTCGCCCGCATCGACGTCGGATTCGCTGCCGAGCGCGACGACATGCGAAAAGCCGAGGCCGCGCGCATCGGCCCAGCCAAGCACCGCGTTCGTCAACGCATTCGATTGCGACACCCACGCGACGCCGCCCGATCGCGCCGTATACGCAGGCGCGCCGAAATGCGCATGCCGCGCGGGCGACAACACGCCCAGGCTGCCGGGCCCGACGATACGGAGCACGAACGGCTTCGCCGCCTTCAGCGTACGATCGACCGCGGCGCGATCGGCATCGGTGCGCGCCTCGCCGACGATCACCGCGACGCGCGTGCCGAGCTCGCCGAGCTTGCGCACGATGCCGGCCCAGGTCGCGGGCGGTGTGCAGATCACGGCAACCGACGGGGGCGCGGGCAACCGGTCGACATCGGAGACGACCGCATGCCCGTCCAGCTCGCGATATTTCGGGTTGACCGGCCACACGGGCCCCTGGAACGCGCCGTCGAGCACGCGCGACCACACCATCGCGCCGATACTGCCCGCGCGCGATGACGCGCCGACGACCGCAACGGACCTGGGCTGGAACAATGCATCGAGATGGCGAACGGTCACATCGGCTCCCTGCGGTGACGAAAGACGACACGATCGGCATGCGGCCGGGCAGGCCATGCGCCGATCGACGCGAACTCCAAGCATAGGCGAAGCGCCCGCGACTGCCTATATGCCGAACGGCCGACTATTCGACGAACGTCAATGCCCGCACCATGGGCCTGCACCACATGCGGCCCGGCATCGCAGCGCCGCTCGCACGATGCACGCAACGCGGCACGACGCTGCAGCCGCTTTCTCAAAGGTGAGGATTTACAGGAGCCATGGTGAGTATCTTCGGGAATCGCACGACATACCGCGCCACCACGCGAACGGTGATGAAAATCCGCGTCATGCATGCACCGCGAAAATGGCGAATGCCAATGCGCGTGCGCTGCGCCATTACGCGGTTGTTTACGCAAATTCCCCGCGATATGCAGTCGGATCGCGGCAAATTCGCAAAGCGGTATCCGTTAATTGCGCGGCGGCGCACCTCAATCCGTCGGGGAAAATCGCATGACGCGCGCGCAAAAACAAAACGGTGCGAAGGCCGCATGGCCATTCGCACCGTCGGTCGACACGCGAAAGGTGAGGATTTTCGGGAGTCAGTCCTTGATCAGGAAACGTCCGCGATTCTTGCCGAGCCATGCCGGCGCCCGCCCGCGGCCACTCCAGGTTTCGCCCGTCTTCGGGTTCAGGTACTTCGGCGGCAAGGTGCGCCTGGGCTTCGCGGCGGCAGCGGCGGCCGCCGCTCCTGCCGGGCGAAAACCGAGCTCTTCCGGCGTGATGTCGTATTCGTCGATTTTCGCGCGGATCGTCGCGATCGCGTCGGCGATCGCCTTTTCACGTTCCTTGTCGATCTTTTGCTGAAGCCGTTCGAGCTGCGCGGTCAATTGCCTGTAGGTCGCCATATGGATGGGACTCCGTGAGTGTTATTCGTGAAAAACAAGTGACTCAAGCAAACAGAAAAGCGCTTCGCCCGATCGTGGTCTCCTCAGCCGGTCATTTCGGGATCAATAACCGCTTTTCTTCTTGCATGCGAAGAGAAGATTTCGCACGGCGTCATCCGTCGATTGCTGGATCACGTCGAAATCTCCGTTGCACATGGCCCGGGCATTGTCCGTGCAATTGCTCCAGTCGCTGCCGGTGCATTGCACCTGCGTGGTCGGACGCCCGTCCGAAGTGAACAGCGGAGCACCGCCACCGCACCCGCCGAGCCCGGCAACCAGAACCAGCATCACGGCCGCCCGAGGCCACCGACAGACCGACGCAAGCATGTGTTTCATTGTTGTTCCCGTCAACCTTTTTTTGAATGTCGCGAGTATGCCATGGGCAGCCGTTCGGCCGTCAGTCCGGCGTGCGGTCGGGTTGCCCGCGCGCCTTGTACGGCAAGCGCTTGCGCGGATCGTCGGTGATGCGAATGAAAACCTGCTCGACGTCCGGAAGCGCCTCGAATTCGCGTTGCAGCGCCTGGCGATCGAATGCCGTATCCGCGCATCCTTCGACGTAGATGAAACGTCGCTGCACGGTGATCCACAGGCTCGTGCCGCGCAGACGATCGGAGCCGGCAAAGTGCGCCTTCGCCGCATCGGCGATCGACGCGTCATACATGTACGAGTTCGGCTTCGTGCAGCGATGGGCGAGCCAGCAGGTCGTGCCGCGTTCGGCGCGGTAGTGCGCATCGTCCGTCATCTCCGCGCGCGTCATCCACGGGCCGAGCGGCAACGGGCATTCGGCCACGTCCCGCGACAGCGCGACGAACGGATCGTTGTACCAGTTGCGCCGCGTGTCGGGCGCGTCGGGCGTGTCGGTGTTGCCGGCCTGCGCGAGTGCGGCGCCCGCCAGCAACATGGTCAGCCACCCCGCGATGCCGATCTGCTTCATCGTGACTCCTGTTCGATGCGTTACATCGGGCCGCATCGGCGTCGCCGATCGGCCTACCGGGCGATACCGAGCGCCGCCAGTTTCTTGTACAGCGTCGCGCGGCCGATGCCGATGCGCGCGGCCGCTTCAACGACCTTCCCGTCACAAGCCGCCAGCGCATCGGTCAGGAACTGGCGCTCCCACGCCGCCAGTGCATCGGCATACGAAACGGCCGGCGCACCGGATGTCGTCAACGCGTCGCCCGCGCGCTGCTCGGCCGGCACCGCGGCAATCCGCTGCGCCGGCGCCGCACCGTCCGGCGAGATGCGCACCGGCCCGAGAAACGGTGCGAGCGCGCGCGCATCGATCACCGAACGGTCCGACAGCATCAGCGCGCGTTCGAGCGTATTGCGCAACTCGCGCACGTTGCCCGGCCACGGATACGCGCACAGCATCCGCAATGCATCGTCGGTCAGCTCGCAGTGCGCGGCGCGCCCGTGCTGGGCCGCCAGTTCCTCGAGCGTCGCATAGACGAGCGCCGCGATGTCGGATGCGCGTTCGCGCAGCGGCGGCGCGTGGATCGTCAGCACGTTCAGCCGGTAATAGAGATCCGCGCGAAAACGCCCGGCTGCCACGAGCGCCGGCAGGTCGGCCGACGTGGCGGCGATGATGCGCACGTCCGCCCGCACGATCCGGTTCGAGCCGACCGGCTCGAACTCCTTGTCCTGCAGCACGCGCAGCAGCTTGCCCTGCAACGGCAGCGGCATGTCGCCGATCTCGTCGAGAAACAGCGTGCCGCGATCGGCCAGCTCGAACTTGCCGACGCGCCCCTTGCGATCGGCGCCGGTGTACGCGCCGGGCGCCGCACCGAAGAATTCGGTTTCGAGCAGCGTGTCGGGAATCGCCGCGACGTTGACGGTCACGAGCGGCTGGAGCGCACGCGCCGACGCCGCGTGAATCGCGTGGGCGAGCAGTTCCTTGCCGGTGCCCGTCTCGCCGAGCAGCAGCACCGGCGAATCGACTTGCGCCGCGCGACGCGCCTGGCGCTTGGTCTCGAGGCTCGCGGCGCTCGTGCCGACGAAGCTCGCGAACGTGTATTTCGCGCGGCGCGCCTGCGCGAGCGAGCGCTGCGTCGCGATCAGTTGCTGCTGAAGCTGCGCGTAGCGGGAAAAAATCGGCGTGAGCGTCTTCAACTGGTCGAACAGCGCGAAGCCGATCGCGCCCACCGTCTCGCCGGCCTCGTTCTTCAACGGCAGGCGCGTGACGACGAGCGGTTCGCGGCCCGTCTCCATGATGTCGAGCAGGATCGGCTGCCCGGTCGACACGACCTCGCGCATCAGGCTGTTCGGAATCACGGCCTCGCAGTCGAGGCCGACGGCCTGCTGCGGATCGGCGAAACCGAAGCGTGCGGCGTAACGCTCGTTCATCCACACGACGCGCGCCTCGCGATCGACGACCACCGTGCCCGCACTCGAATCCTCGAAAGTCCGGAACAGCGACTCGGCGGCGCGCCGCAGCACGTCGCCGTAGTTGACGGGCAGGCGGGCCCAGTCGTTCATCATCGTGTCGTCGTCTCCATTTATCGTCGGCCAGATTGTCTCTGAAACGAGACGGATTATCTCACTCTGGAGACACCCCGCAATGCGTTGTCCGGGAAAGCCCTGCATGATTTCGAGGGTCGGCCGGATGGCCGAAACGTCTCCCGATGGAGACGTTTTATGTAGAATCGTCAGACTTACGCCGGCGCGGGCCCGCCGGCCGTCGGCGGGCCCATGTCCGGCGGCGCAATGCGCCCGATGGCACGAAACCTGCACCAACCCGAGTTGGTCCGCGGTGCACCGCGCGATCGAACAACAACCAAAGCCATTCCAAGCTTTTAGGAGACTCCCTTGTCTTTCGTGATCGTCCTCGCCGCGCTGGCGTTCCTGATGTTCGCCGCGTATCGCGGCTACAGCGTGATCCTGTTCGCGCCGATCGCCGCGCTCGGCGCGGTGCTCCTGACCGAACCCGCCGCCGTCGCACCCGTTTTCTCGGGCATCTTCATGGAGAAGATGGTCGGCTTCGTCAAACTGTATTTCCCGGTCTTCATGCTCGGCGCCGTGTTCGGCAAGGTGATCGAGCTGTCCGGGTTCTCCGAGTCGATCGTTCACGCGGCGATCCGCTACATCGGCCGCTCGCGCGCGAATGCAGTGATCGTCGCGGTATGCGCGCTGCTCACCTATGGCGGCGTCTCGCTGTTCGTCGTGGTGTTCGCGGTCTATCCGTTCGCGGCCGAACTCTATCGCCAGAGCAACATCCCGAAACGGCTGATGCCCGGCGCGATCGCCCTCGGCGCGTTCTCGTTCACGATGGATTCGCTGCCCGGCACGCCGCAGATCCAGAACATCATCCCGACCACGTTCTTCAAGACGACCGCCTGGGCCGCGCCCGCGCTCGGCACGATCGGCTCGCTGTTCATCATCGTCGTCGGCCTCGCGTATCTCGAATGGCGGCGCCGTTCGGCAATGGCGAAGGGCGAAGGCTACGGCACGTCGCTCGTCAACGAACCGGAACGCGTCGAGGCGAAGGCGCTGCCGCACCCCGCGCTGGCGATCCTGCCGCTGATCCTCGTCGGCGTGTCGAACTTCGCGTTCACGAAGCTGATCCCGCAGTGGTACGGCGCCGCGTCGTACACGGTCGCGCCGGAAGTGCTGCCGGGCGTGCACGCGCCGGTCACGACGTCGATCAAGACCGTCGTCGCGATCTGGTCGGTCGAGGCCGCGCTGCTGCTCGGTATCGTGCTGGTGGTGCTGACGGCATTCAAGCGCGTCAGCGACCGCTTCGCGGCCGGCTCGAAGGCCGCCGTCGCCGGCGCGCTGCTCGCCGCGATGAACACCGCGTCGGAATACGGCTTCGGCGGCGTGATCGCCGCGCTGCCGGGCTTCCTCGTCGTCAGCGATGCGCTGAAGAGCATCCCGAACCCGCTCGTCAACGCAGCCGTGTCGGTCAGCTCGCTCGCCGGCATCACGGGCTCGGCGTCGGGTGGCATGAGCATCGCGCTCGCCGCGATGTCGGACCTGTTCATCAAGGGCGCGCAGGCCGCCAACATCCCGATGGACGTGCTGCACCGGGTCGTCGCGATGGCGAGCGGCGGCATGGACACGCTGCCGCACAACGGCGCGGTCATCACGCTGCTCGCGGTCACGGGCCTCACGCACCGCGAGTCGTATCGCGACATCTTCGCGGTCACCGTCATCAAGACGCTCGCGGTGTTCTTCGTGATCGCCGTGTACTACGCGACGGGGCTCGTGTAAGCGTTGGCATCAGGGCGGCGCTTCGTGCGCCGCCTTCCCGTCTTTCAAGATCGGACCGCATGCGCGCCGGAATCAATTCCGGAATGCGCATCCGGTCCGACTTCATTTCCCTGCCCGCCGAATCAGGTCAAATTCACGCCGCCGCGCCTGCACACGCGTGGCGGCTGCCCGGCGCCATTGCACGACCTCGCCCCTTACGCGCCCATTGTTACCCGCAGCAAAACACTGCGTTGGGCGCGATCGCATTTTTCCCGGGCCCGCCGCGGCCTACACTGGTTCCAACGTCGCGCGGCGCTTCGACGAACGAAGCGCCGCGAATTACCGGAATCGCGGAGGTCCCGATCATGAAGCGCCTGTTCCAAGCCGTTGCCATCGCCCTGGCCGTCTCGGCCCCGTTCGCCGCACAGGCCCAGTCGAACCAGCCGCTCACGCGCGCGCAGGTCCACGCCGAAGTCAAGGCGCTCAAGCAGGCCGGCTTCCAGTCGAGCGACTGGTTCTATCCGGCCAGCATCGTATCGGCCGAAGCGAAAATTGCCCGCGAGCACGACGCCGGATACGGCAGCGACCGCGGCGCATCGTCGGAGTCGGGCCGGTAATCGTTCGCCCCGCCCGCTCGACGATCCGTCGACGCGTCGTTACGCCTTCACGGGCTGGATCAGCTTCGCGCACGCCGCTGCCTGCGGATCGCCCGCCGGCAACTTCCCGCACACGCCGTCGAACTGCTTAACGACCGACCTGACCGACGCATCGTGCGCGCCGCTGCCGCGCCAACGGTTCAACTGCGTGACGACCTTGGTCAGCGCGCGCAGGTTCGCGCCGTAGAACGCGTCCCGGGTCTTGTCGGCCTGTGCGAGCACGCTGGCGGCAATCCCTTCGATGCGCGCCGAATCGTTCGGCGCCAGTTCCACCGCATTCGCAAAGTAAGTCGCGCCCCAGCGCAGCTTCGTCGCCGGCCCGCTCGCCGCGTCGTACGCCTTGCGATACCAGTCGAGCGCGGCCGCCTTGTCGCCGCGCGCCTTCGCGTTCGCGGCCAGCCCCGACATGAAGTAGTACGGCGTGGACGAACGCGGCAGCTCGGCCTTCAGCAACGCATCCGATTCGTCGTACAGGCCGGCGTCGGTCAGCGTGTCCGCGCCTTCGCTGACGAGCGCCTGCCGCTCGTACGCGTTCGCCGCGCCCTGCACCGACGCGGCGATCTGCTTGCGTGCGGTGTCGGCCAGCGCCGCCGGTGCGGCGGGCGACGTGCCGCTGCGCGCGTCGCCGCGCGCGAGCAGCACGCGGCCGTGCAGCGCCATCAGCCGGTCGATCGACGATAGCGTGGTGTCGGTCGACAGGCGCGCGAGCGCCGCGTCGTATGCGCCGCGCAACTTGGTGCGCTGCGCGTCGTCGCCGCCGAGATACGCGACCACGCGCGCGGGGGCCGCGACCAGCACGTCCGAATCGGCGCGCGACAGCGCGGCATCGTGCAGCACCGTGCGCAGCGAATCGGCCAGCGCAGCCTTGTCGAGCGCACCGGCCTGCGTCGGGTCGTCCGACGCGGCGACCACCGCCGACTTCAACGCGAAGCGCGCCGATTCGGCTTTCGCGCCAGCCGCCCGTGCGCGTTGCGCGAGCGACTGCAGCGTCTCGGCGACACGATCGGCCGGCACCGGCAGCGCACCGTCGGTATCCCACGAATAGTCGGCCAGCAGGCGCCAGTCGTCCGGCGTCAGCGACGCGCCGTTCTTCAGCGCCGTCGCGAGCGTCTGCCGCACCGGATGCGCGGCCGTCATCCCGAGCGACAGCGCCTGCATGTAGCGGTCGAGATCGGCCTCGCCCGGCAGCCGCGTCACTTCGGTGCCGTCGGGACGGAACAGGATCATCGTCGGATAGCCGTGCACCTTGAAACGCTCGCCGAGCTTCTGCGCGCTTTCGGTATCGCCGTCGAGATACACGGGCACGAAGAACGACGAGCGCGTCTTGAATGCCTGCTGGCTGAAGATCGTCGACTTCACCTGGTTGCACGACGGGCACCATACCGCGCCCCAGTACAGCAGCAGCGGCTTGCCCTCGCGCTTCGCGAGCGCGAATGCGGCATCGACGTCGCCGTGTTGCCACGCGATACCGGGCGGCAGATGCGCACCGTCGGGCGATGCGCTCGCCGCCGGCGCGGCCGCGGGCGTGGCAGCGGCAAGCGCCGCACCGGCGGCGGCGAACAGGCAGGCGGCGGTGAGATTGCGGAGAACGGTTTTCATCGAAGCGGATTCCGTTGAAAAAGACGGTTTCAGGGCGATGCCGCGCAGGCAACGAGGGCCGTGAAGCGATGACGATGAAGTCGGCCGACATGCCGCGCCGCGCAGGCATCGATACGGAGAAACGAAGCCGGCCGAATCGGCCGGCAAATCTTTCGACGATACGACGGATACAGCCGAAGGAAAACGAACGAATTCTCGATTGAATATGACGCGCGGCAGCGCGGCTGCACGGCCGCGCGTGCCGTCACGTCCGCGACGGCCGGCCCTTCATTGCCGCGCCCTGATCCGGGCCATGTGATACACGGACGCATGCACGCCGTCGCGCAATGCGTAATCCGGCGATTCGCCCTCGATGCGGAAACCGTGTTTCTCGTAGAGCGCGATCGCCGCGCGGTTGTCGGTGAACACGGTCAGCTCGACGCGCGTGATGTTCAGCCAGTTCTCCGCGAGATCGATCGCGGCCGCGAGCAGCCGGCCGCCGATGCCATGCCCGTGACGGGCCGCGTCGACCATCATGCCGAGCGCCGCCGCGTGCCGCCTGCGGGGATTCGGCTCGGGACGCAGGCCGAGATGGCCGACCACCGTGCCGTCGATTTCGGCGACGAGGCTCACGCCGTGCGCGCGTATGTCGTCGAGCCGCTTCTGCCATTTTTCGAGCGACGGAAACGGCTGCAGCAACGTATTCATGTACACCGCGGGGTGCGCGGCGATCTGCCGGATCGCGTCGACGTCGTGCGTCTCGCTGTGCCGGATCCTGATATCGGTCATGGGTGGGCCGGGTCCGAAAAGTCGCGCCGATGGCGCGGACCGCGCACGCGCGCGGCAATGCATCGAGCTTAGCCGATTTCACGCATTTGAAACACGGGGTCACGCCGTGTCCGTCAGGTTGCATCCGCAACGAAACGCCTTCGCACCGCGCGCGCGGAATCCGGAAAATTCTGACCGGCCGCCCCTCGGCGATCGGTAATTTATTACCGTTTTCAAGCTCGCAAAGCGCTCGAATGAATCGTTGTGCATGCAACGTCGCGTTCGCGACATGCAATGTCATTTCTTCATCACGTCGACGTCATGCGGCCTCCCTAGACTGAGCGCCGCGCCGGCCGCGATGCGCGCACCGCCGCGACACGCGGCCGACGCCCCGAACGCGCAAGCATCGCGGACCGTCCCGTGGCGGGACGACACCCGGGCACCGCCAGACGAACTCACGAACGCTCCCACCTTCACAGGATCCGAACGCCATGACGTCACGCCGCAAATTCCTTCAGCAGACCGCCGGTTCCGGCCTCGCCGCCGCCGCGCTGTCCGCGTTTCCGCCGAGCATTCGCCGCGCGCTCGCCATTCCCGCCTTCCACGAAACGGGAACCATCCAGGACGTGAAGCACGTCGTGCTGCTGATGATGGAGAACCGCGCGTTCGACAGCTACTTCGGCACGTTCAAGGGCGTGCGCGGCTATGGCGACCGCTTCGCGGTGCCGTCGCCGAACGGTCGCGACGTGTTCTACCAGTCGTACACGAAGGTGACGCCCGCCGCGACCGTGACGCCGTATCACCTCGACGCGCGCCAGGGCAACGCGCAGCGCGCGGGCGGCACGCCGCACGCATGGGCCGATGCGCAGGCCGCGTGGGATCACGGCCGGATGAACCGCTGGCCCGACACCAAGACGCCGCTGTCGATGGGCTATTACGACGCGGCCGAAGTGCCGTTCCAGCGCGCGCTCGCCGATGCGTTCACGCTGTGCGACCACTACCACTGCGGGATGCACACGGGCACGATCGCGAACCGCCTGTTCTACTGGAGCGGCACCAACGGCCCGAACGGCATCAGCCCGGCCGACGGCAGCCGCGTGAAGATCGCCGCGCTGAACAACCAGTTCAACGGCGGCAACGACATCGGCCCGTCGAGCCAGGGCTGGACCTGGACGACGTACGCCGACCGGCTGCAACAGGCCGGCGTGAGCTGGAAGGTCTACCAGAGCCTGATCGACAACTTCGGCTGCAACGAGATGATGAGCTTCCGCCACTGGCGCGCGGCGATCGAGCAGATGCCGGCCGCGCGCCGGCCCACGTACGTCGCGTCGACCGACATCACGCAGCCGGTGACGGCGGCCGGCGCGTTCTACGATCCGGCGATCGACGATCCGCTGAGCCCGCTCGCGAAGGGGTTCGGCAACACGATGCCATACGGCTTCCTCGAAACGTTGCGCGACGACATCCGCAACGGCAAGCTGCCGGAAGTGTCGTGGATCATCCCGCCGTCCGCGTACAGCGAGCACCCGGGGCCGTCGAGCCCCGCGCAGGGCGGCTGGTACGTGCAGGCCGTGCTCGACGCGCTGACGGCGAACCCGGAGGTCTGGAGCAAGACCGTGCTGCTGGTCAACTACGACGAGAACGACGGCTTCTTCGACCACATGCCGTCGCCGGCCGTGCCGTCGCGCAACGCCGACGGCACGCTCGCGGGCGGCCATACGCTGTCGGCCGCCGACGTCGCGGTCGAGTACCACGACTTCACGCCGGCCACGTCGAGCCAGCCGGCCAGCGACGGCCGTCCGTACGGCCCGGGCCCGCGCGTGCCGATGTGGATCGTGTCGCCGTGGAGCCGCGGCGGCTGGGTCAACTCGCAGGTGTTCGACCATACGTCGACGCTGCGCTTCCTCGAGAAGCGCTTCGGCGTCGCGGAGCCGCAGATCAGCGCGTACCGCCGCGCGGTGTGCGGCGACCTGACGAGCGCGTTCAACTTCCGCACGCCGAACGACGAGCCGCTGCCGACGCTCGCGGGCCGCACGACGAAAAGCCAGGCCGATGCGCTGAGCGCCGCGCAGCAAACCGCGCCGAAGATCGTGCCGCCCGCCACGCCCGCGCTGCCCGCGCAGGCGACCGGCGTGCGCCCGTCGCGCGCGTTGCCGTACGAGCTGCACGCGAGCGCGCGCGCCGATGCCGCCGCCGGCACGGTCACGCTGAAGTTCGCGAACACCGGCCGCGAGGCCGCCGTGTTTCACGTCTACGACAAGCTGCACCTCGACCGGCTTCCGCGGCGCTACGTCGTCGAGCCGGGCAAGACGCTGCATGGCGACTGGGCCGCGCGCGCGGACGACGGCGGTAAATATGACCTGTGGGTGCTCGGCCCGAACGGCTATCACCGCCGCTTCACCGGCGATCTGAGCCGCCTGGCCGGGGCGCGCGCGCCGCACCCGGAAGTGCGCGTCGGCTATGCGGGCGCGAGCGGCAATCTCCACCTGCGGCTGCGCAACGACGGCGGCGGCACGGTGCGCTTCACGGTGAAGTCGAACCAGGTCTACGGGCCGCTGTCCGGCCGCGGCGCAAGCGCCGACCATGGTCATGGCCACGGCGACGAAAACGGTCACGGTCAGGGCAACGGCCATGGCACCGGCACCACGTGGACCGTCACGGTGCGCGCCGGCGATCAGTCCGAGCTGCACTGGAAGCTCGATTCGACCGGCTACTGGTACGACTTCATCGTCACCGCCGACAGCGACGCGAGCTTCTCGCGCCGCGTGGCCGGGCGCGTCGAAACCGGCCGCCACTCGGTCAGCGACCCGGCAATGGGGCTCGCCGACCGCTTCTGACGCCACCGCGGCGACGCGCGGCGCGGCGCGCGCCGCCCGCGCCGGGGCGGCCGCGAACGCCGTTCGAGTACCGGTTCCGGCCGGGGCCGATCCGGCGCAGACGCCCGCCCGGCGCGGCTCAAACATCAGAAGGATCGGTGGTGTAGCCCTCATTTCCGGCCCACGAAAATGCCCCGTGTCGCGGCCCGTTCGCGTTAAACTGCGTCAAGCCGTATTCAACAAAGACATCCTTGCCGCTCCGGCATCCACGACACGATACGATACGAGGATAGGTTCGATGCGCACTACCGGCTCATCCGGGGCAATGACCCTGCTCACCGAACACGACGCGGCCGACGGCCGCGAACTGCGCTCGCTCCGGCTCGAAGCGACCGGCGACGGCAAGAGCGTGCTGCTGATCGAGGTCGACGAACGCAAGCCCGGCATCCACCGCGAGGTTCGCTACGAGATCACCCCGGCCGAACTGATCGCGGCGATCCGCTCGCACGGCGCCGAGCTGCCCGGCGAAAACCACGGCGCCGCGTCGCTCGCCCGTACGCCCTCCTGATTCCGAACGGTGAGCCGCGTGCAACGCGCCGGCTCACCCACATTCCCCTGCCGCCGTCAGGCGCTTTGCATCATTCCCGCCGCCGCGTTGAAAAAGGCCGATAATCGGCCCATCCGCCTTTCCTGCCCACGCGTTTCCTTTTCGGCCAGCCGTCATGCTCCGTGACCTCGTCGCCCAGTACGGGCCGCTTCTCGTGTTCGCCAACGTGCTCGCGGCGGCCATCGGCCTGCCGGTGCCCGCGATGCCGACGCTCGTGCTGTTCGGCGCGATGTCCGCGATGCATCCGGCGATGATCGGCTCGCAACTCGTGACGGTCGTGGCGCTGTCGGTGCTCGGCGCGCTGGTCGGCGACACGGTCTGGTACGTCGCCGGGCGGCGTTACGGCGGCACGACGCTGAATACGATCTGCCGGCTGTCGCTGTCGCGCGATACCTGCGTGAAAAAGACCGAGCGCTTCTTCGGCCGCTACGGCGTGCGCGTGCTCGCGGTCGCGCGCTTCATTCCGGGGTTGTCGCTCGTGTCGGTGCCGATGGCCGGCGCGCTCGGCACGCGCTACCGCACGTTCGCCGGCTACGACGCGCTCGGCGCCGCGCTGTGGACGATCGTCGGGCTGGGCGCCGGCCTCGTGTTCTACCGGCAGATCGACTGGCTGTTCGCCGGCGCGAGCCAACTCGGCCGCGCGGTGCTGCTGGTCATCGTCGCGCTGCTCGCGGTCTATGCGGCCGTGCGCTGGATGCGCCGCCGTGCGCTGATCCGCCAGCTCGCGAACGCGCGGATCGGCGTCGACGAGCTCGACATGCTGCTGCGCGACGCCGCCGCGCCGGTGGTGCTCGACGTCCGCTCGCCCGAGCACCGCAAGCTCGACCCGTTCACGATTCCCGGTGCGCAGTTCGCCGACGAGCGCCAGATCGGCGACATCGTCGCGCGCTATCCGCTCACGCAGAAATTCGTCGTGTATTGTTCGTGCCCGAACGAAGTGACGGCCGCGCTGATGGCCAAGCGCCTGCTCGATGCAGGCTTCACCGATGCGCTCGCATTGCGCGGCGGCCTCGACGCGTGGCGCGATACGGGCCGCCAGCTAACGTCGCTCGTGGAAGAGGTGCCCGCCGCGAACGATTCCGTAGCGGGATGGCACAAGCCGGCCTGATCGCATCGATCGCCGGCCGGCCGTGCGAGACAGGGGGCCTTGCGCCCCCTTCGGTCAGAACGCGTGCAGCGGCAGGTTCACGACCAGACGGTACTCGGTGTTCGTCGCGTCCGAGTAGTGGGCCGAACCGTTGTGCCACATCGCGATGAACGTGACCTTCGTGTTCTTCAGCTTGCCGCTCTGGAACGTGTACGACGGGATGAAGCCGAACTCGTGGTGACGGCCCTGCACCGGCGCGCCGTTGCTCCAGTAGATGCTCGACTTGCTCGGGTCGTTCGCCGCGCCCGCGCTGCCGTCCGCGCCCCAGCCGGTCACGCCCCACACCATCGCCTTGAAGCCGGGCAGGCCCGCTTCCTTGCCGTAGAACGTGTAACGCAGCTGCAGCGATTTTTCGTGCGGCGCGTTGTAGTCGACGTCCATCGAGTTGGTCAGGAAGATGCCGTTCGTTTCGTTCAGGTAGTCGAAGAACTGGTCGCCGAGCACCTGCTGGAAGCCGACCAGCAGCTCGTGCGGGCCGTGCTGCGCCGCCAGCGACAGGCTGTACGCGTTGTTGTTGATCTTGCCTTGCAGCGCGTCGCCCGTGTCGTGCGTCGAGTAGACGTTGCCGAAGCCGGTCCACTTGATCGTCTGCGGGCTGCCGATGCTGTGCTTCACCGACGCGTAGTACTGGTGCCACACGTCGTCGGCCTGGTTCGCGTACAGCGCGACCTCGCCGTTCGGCGAGTAGTCCCACGTGCCGCCGACGTAGGTCAGGCGGTTCACGCGCGTGCCGCCGTATTGCGTCGTCAGGTTGGTAAGCGTCGTATGGCCGCGTGCGTCGGTCTTCGTGAAGCTGCCGGCCTCGAGCATCACGTTCTTGAATTCATTGCTGACGATCGTCGCACCGAGGAACGTCGGCGGCAGCGCGCGGTTGTCGTGCTGCTCCATGAACGGGTTGTCGACGGCCTGCAGACCGTACTTGACCACCGTGTTCGAGATGCGCGCCTTCACGTCGTAGATGCCCGGGTACGCCCATGCAAGCTGGTTCGACCCGCCGCCGCCCTTCGCCACGTGCACCATGTTGCCCGCGCCGGCGCCGCCGTCGAGCTTCAGGCCCGCGTACAGCGATGCGTCGACGCCGAAGCCGATCAGGCCCGCCGTATAGCCGGACTCGAAGTTCGCCATCACGCCCTGAACCCACGCATGGCGATGCGGCCCGCCCTTGTTGTCGAGGATGTCCGAATAGTTGCGGAACAGGAAGTCGAGATGGCTGTCGGCGATGAAGCCGTTCGATTTCGACTGCGCCGACGGCTCGTCGGGCGGCGTGACGGCCTGGCTGGCCTCGGCATTGACAATGGCGTTCGGGGTCGTTGCCTGCGCAACGGCCGCGCCCGAGCCGGCGGCAGGCGCGGCCTGCGCGACCGTCAGCGGCGCGGGGGCCGCGTCGTCGGCGTGCGCGACGCCCGTCAGCGAGACGCCGGCGAGCGCCGGCAGTCCCCATGCAAGCAGCATCTTCGATGCCGTCCCGATCGTCTTCTGCTTTTTCATCGTAATAATTCTCGTCTTGTGTTGATATCGTCCACGCCGGTCGCGATCCGCTCCCAGCCCCCCGGCGAGCCCCGCCAAGGACGCGCCTGTACCCGCGGTGCGAAGATCGTTCGCGCCGCACCTACCCCTGTTGACCTGCCTTGGTTATGTTTGCTGTGTCACTTCAGCACGCCGCGCCCGCGCGGATGCATGCGACGCGCGCCGCCGACCCCTGCCGCACTTCCGGCAGCGGCACGTCCCGCGCGCATGCGTCGATCGCGACCGGACAGCGCGTGCGGAACGCGCAGCCGGACGGCGGGTTGAGCGGCGAGGGCATCTCGCCCGCCAGCAGCATCGGACGGCGAGCACGCTCGCGCGCCGGCTCCGGCGTCGGCGCCGCATCGAGCAGCGCCTTCGTGTACGGGTGCTGCGGCACGCCGTACACGTCATGCCGCGTGCCGAACTCCATCACGCGGCCGAGATACATCACGAGCACGCGCTGGCTGATGGCCTTCACCACCGCCAGGTCGTGCGCGACGAACAGATAGGACAACGACAGTTCGCGTTGGAGATCGCGCAGCAGGTTCACGATCTGCGCCTGGATCGACACGTCGAGCGCCGATACCGGTTCGTCGCAGATCACGAGCTTCGGCTCGCTGATCAGCGCGCGCGCAATGCCGACGCGCTGGCACTGCCCGCCGGAAAATTCATGCGGATAACGCAGCAGGTGATGCGCGTTCAGGCCGACGCGTTCGAGCATCGAGATCACGCGGCGGCGCACTTCGGTACGGCCGAGGCCCGCGTGATGCGTGACGAGCGGCTCCGCGACGACCTGCTCGATCGTCATGCGCGGGTCGAGCGACGCGAGCGGATCCTGGAAGATCATCTGCACTTCGCGCCGCATCGCGGTGCCGCGCAGGTGATCGGGCGCGACGGCCTGGTCGCGCCATTTCACGGTGCCGGCCGTCATCGGCACGAGGCCGATCAACGCGCGCGCGAGCGTCGACTTGCCGCAGCCCGATTCGCCGACGAGCCCGACCGTCTCGCCGCGCTTCACGTCGAACGACACGCCGTCGACCGCGCGCAGCGTGCCCTTCGGCGACCACGGATAGCCGCCGAGCGGCACGCGAAAATGCACCTTCAGATTGTCGACGGACAGCAGCGTGTCGTCCGTCGCGCCGGCTTGGCGGCGTTCATCGACGCTCATCGCAGACCTCCGATCAAATCGGCCACGGGCCGGTGGCACGCGCGCACCGCGCCCGCGGCGCCATAGGTTTCGAGCGCCGGGCGCTCGGCGCCGCAGCGTTCTTCCGCATACGTGCAGCGCTTCGCGAACGCGCAGCCGGCCGGCGCGGTGCCGGGCATCGGCGGGTTGCCGGGAATCGCGACGAGCGGCGCATCGTCCGCATCGGTCAGGCGCGGCAGCGCGTTGAGCAGGCCGATCGTGTACGGATGCGACGGCGCCGCGAAGATCGAGTCGGCCGGCGCGTATTCGACGGTGCGGCCCGCGTACATGACCATCACGTCGTCGGCGAGGCCGGCGACCACGCCCATATCGTGCGTGATCAGCACGATCGCGGTGCCGCGCTCGCGGTTCAGCTCGCGCAGCAGGTCGATGATCTGCGCCTGCACGGTCACGTCGAGCGCGGTGGTCGGCTCGTCGGCGATCAGGATTTCCGGCTCGGACAAGAGCGCCATCGCGATCATCACGCGCTGACGCATGCCGCCCGAGAACTCGTGCGGATACATGCGGATGCGGCGCGCCGCGTCGGGAATGCGCACCGATTCGAGCGCCTCGATCGCGCGCTTGATCGCTTCCTTGCGCGACAGCTTGCGATGCAGCTGCAGCGTCTCGGTCATCTGCCGCTCGATCGTCAGGAACGGATTGAGCGACGTCATCGGATCCTGGAAGATCATAGCGATGCGGTCGCCGCGCACCGCGTTCAGCGCGCGCGTATCCATGTCGAGCAGGTTGTCGCCGCGGTAGCGCGCGGCGCCCGTCGTCGTGCCGTTGCCGGCCAGCAGGCCGAGCAGCGCCATCACGGTCTGGCTCTTGCCCGAGCCCGATTCGCCGACGATGCCGAGCGTCTTGCCGGCTTCGAGCGAGAACGACACGCCGTTCACGGCGTCGATCGGCGGCGCATCCTTGCGCGTGAAGCGCACGCCGAGGTTTTCAACTTCCAACAGAGCGGCCATCTTCAGCGATCCTTCGGGTCGAGCGCGTCACGCAGGCCATCGCCGACGAAGTTCACGCAGTAGAGCGTCACGCAC
This sequence comes from Burkholderia anthinoferrum, assembly GCF_002925705.1. Lineage (NCBI taxonomy): Bacteria > Pseudomonadati > Pseudomonadota > Betaproteobacteria > Burkholderiales > Burkholderiaceae > Burkholderia > Burkholderia anthinoferrum. The sequence continues at coordinate 146,168 of NZ_LFZP01000065.1, read as the reverse complement.
AGCATGACGGCCGGGGCCAGCAGCAGCCACGGCATCGATTCCAGTTTCTGCGCGCCGTCCTGGATCAGCACGCCCCAGCTCGTCATCGGCTCCTGCACGCCGAGGCCGAGGAACGACAGCACCGATTCGGTCAGCACGATGTTCGGTACCGAGACCGTCGCGTACACGACGACCACGCCGAGCAGGTTCGGCACGACGTGGCGCAGCACGATCGACGCCGGCGACACGCCGATCGCGCGCGCCGCATCGACGAACTCGCGGTTGCGCAGCGACAGCGTCTGGCCGCGCACGACGCGCGCCATGTCGATCCACGAGAACGCGCTGATGGTCAGCACGACCAGCATGAACGAGCGGCCGAACAGGGTCATCATCAGGATCGCGATCAGCAGGTACGGGATCGCGTACATCATGTCGACGACGCGCATCATCACGGCGTCGACGCGGCCGCCCGCGAAGCCGGCGGTCGCGCCCCACGCGACGCCGAACAGGCCCGACACGAGCGTGCCGAGCAGGCCGACCTCGATCGATACGCGGCCACCGATCAGCGTGCGCACGAGCAGGTCGCGGCCGAGCTCGTCGGTGCCGAACCAGTGCTGGTTCGCCCAGGTCGGCGGCAGGCTGATCGAGGCCCAGTCGCTCGCGGCGGGATCGGCCGCGAGCAGCCACGGGCCGACGAAGCACGCGAGCGTGATCAGCGCGAGCAGCACGAGGCTGAACACGGCCGCACGGTTGTGAAGGAAGCGCGCGAACGCCAGCTCGAGCGGCGAGCGCGAACGCGGCGGCGAATCGGTCTGCACGGGCAGGCCGACGACGGGAGTGGTCGGGGTCATCGCTGTGCCTCGCTCAATAACGGATGCGCGGATCGAGCCACGCGTACGCGAGGTCGACCAGCAGGTTGAACAGCACCGCGAAGACGGTCGTCAGCACGACGAGGCCGAGCACCAGCGTGTAGTCGCGGTTGATGGCGCCGTTCACGACGAGCTGCCCGAGGCCCGGCAGCGCGAACACCGATTCGGTGACGACGGCCGCCGTGATCGACGTGATGCAGACCGTGCCGAACAGCGACACGACCGGCATCAGCGCGGGCTTGAGCGCGTGGCGCAGCACGATGGTCGAGCCCGGCAGGCCCTTCGCGCGCGCGGTGCGGATGTAGTTGCTCGACAGCGTCTCGATCATCGAGCCGCGCATCACGCGCGCGAGCAGCGACACGTTGATGAGGGTCAGCAGCGCGATCGGCAGCAGCCGGTACCGCCAGCCGCCGTCGCCCCAGCCGCCGGCCGGCAGCCAGCCGTTGCCTTCCGACGTCTTCAGCAGGATCGCGAAGATCCACACCATGACGGGGCCGAGCACGAACGGCGGCACGACGTTGCCGAAGTTGCCGATCAGCATCACGAAGCGGTCGATCACGCTGTCGCGGCGCACGGCCGCGACGGTGCCGAGCAGCACGCCGAGCACGATCGAGATCGGGATCGACACGCCGCCGACGCCGAGGCTCACGGGCAGCGCCTTCTTCACGAGATCGTTGACCGACCAGTCGACGTAGCGGAACGACGGGCCGAGATCGCCGTGCAGCAGCGAGCCGAGATACAGCAGGTACTGCTTCCACAGCGGCTCGTCGAGGTGGTACTTCGCGTTCAGGTTCGCGAGCGTCGCGGCGGACAACTGCTTCTCCGTATCGAACGGGCCGCCGGGCGTGAAGTGCAGCAGCAGGTAGCAGACGGTGATGACCGCGAGGATCGTCGGCACCGCCCACAACGTGCGCCTCAATGCGTAGGCCAGCATGATCGCTCCGCTCAGTGCTTGATCAGGTACATGTCCTGCGAGGCGCGCATGTCGATCACGTTCTTCAGCGAATAGCCGCCCACGTACGACTTCACGAGACGGTCGGCCGAATACTGGAACAGCGGCACCATCGGCGTGTCCTTCATCGCCATGTCGTGCGCCTGCGTGAGCAGCGCGGCGCGCGCCTGGTCGTCGAGCTTCTGGTTGCCTTCCTCGACGAGCGCGTCCACCTGCTTGTTGCAGTAGCCGACGGTGTTCTGCGCGCTGCCGCAGCGGATCAGGTCGAAGAAGGTCATCGCGTCGTTGTAGTCGGCGAACCAGCCGTCACGCGCGATCTGCACCTTGCCGTCGTGCCGCTGCTTCATCAGCACCTTGAACTCGACGTTCTCGAGCTTCGTGTTGATGCCGAGCTTCGTGCGCCACTCCGACGCGGCGAATAGCGCGACCTTCTTGTGCAGGTCGTTGGTGTTGTACGTGAGCGTGAACGACAGCGGCTTCGCGTCCGAGTAGCCGGCCTGCTTCAGCAGGTCCTTCGCGGCCGCGACGCGCCTGGCCATCGGCCACGACGCCCATTCCGGCGTGAACGGCTGCTGCACGCCCTTCGTGCCGTTCGGCATCAGCCCGTACATCGGCTTCTCGCCGGCCTGCGTGAGCTTCGACGTGAGCACGTCGCGATCGATCACCATCGACAGCGCCTGGCGCACGCGCTTGTCCTTCAGCGCCGCGTCGCTGTTGTTCAGGTAGTAGTAGTAGGTCGCGAGCTGCAGGCCCTGGCGCAGCTCGCCGCCGAACTGCTTGCTGACCTGCTGGAAGATGCCCGACGGGATCGAGTAGCTGTAGTCGATCTGGCCGGCCTGGTACATGCGCATCGCGGTTTCGTCGCTTTCGATCGGCAGGTACGTGACCTTGTTGATCACGACCTTCGACGCGTTCCAGTACTTCGCGTCCTTCGTCGCCACGATGCGGTTGTTCGGCTGCCAGTCGGCGAGCTGGTACGCGCCGTTGCTGACGATGTTGCCCGGGCGCGTCCACGCGTCGCCGAACTTCGCGACCACGTCCTTGTTCACCGGCGCGAGCGGCGCCATCGCGGTCAGTTCGGGGAAGAACGCGACGGGCACGTCGGTCGTCACCTCGAGCGTGTACGGGTCGACCGCACGCACGCCGAGCGTCGACGGCGCGGCCTTGCCGGCGATGATGTCCTTCGAGTTCTTGATGAACTCGACGAGGATCGTGTACTTCGAGCCCGTCTTCGGATCGACGAGGCGCTGCCACGAGTAGACGAAATCGGCGGCCGTCACCGGCTGGCCATTGCTCCACTTCGCGTCGTGGCGAAGCTTGAAGATCCAGGTCTGCGGCGTCTTGCGTTCCCACGACAGCGCGACGCCCGGCACGATCTGGCCGGCCGCGTCGATGCGCGCGAGCCCTTCGAACAGGTCGAGGCCGATCGTGTTGCCGGTCCACGATTCGATGTGCGCCGGGTCGAGCGACTCGACTTCGGCCGGCACCTGGCGCGTGAGGTCCTGTTGGGGAGCGAGCGCGACGTTGGACGGAACGGTCACGGCGTGGGCGGCGGGCGTCGTCAGGGCGAGCGCGGCCAGCACGGCCGACATGGCATGCAAGGATTTCATCGTGGCGGTCTTGAGAAGGTGGTTCGGTGGGCGTCGCGCGGCGGATGCCGCGGCTTACGCGTGAGACGCTGACGGGTGCAGCGATCGGGGAGGCCCGTGGTTCTCGTATTGCATGTTAGTATTCCTTACATTTCTTTCGACGGGCATCCCGTCGAAGAAACGAAGGAATACCCGTGCGTTAGAACAGCCGCGGCGTACCGACCCAGACCACCACCGACTCGATCTTCGCGGTGTTGACCCAGCTGTGCGGGACCGTCGACTGATAGTGCGAACTGTCCCCGGCCTGCAGGACGAACGTCTTGCCTTCCAGCGTCAGCGACACTTCCCCTTCAATCACGTACAGGAACTCCTCTCCTGCATGTGTCGTCACCTCCGACCGCTTCTGCCCCGGCGGCATCCTCACGAGGATCGCCTCCAGCTGGCGCCCTTCGGACACGTTCGTCAGTCGCGCGAACAGGTTCGCCGAATCGGCAAACCCGAAGAAGCGCAACTGATCGCCTCGGCACACCGAGCGTTCCTCGCTCGGCGTATCCACGAAGTACTGCACCGTCACGCCGAGCGCGTGGGCGATACCGGCCAGCGACGTCAGTGACGGCGACGCGAGCCCGCGCTCGACTTGAGACAGAAACGGCTTCGAAATCCCCGCGGCGGTAGCGGTGTCGTCGAGCGTGCGCTTCAGACGTTGGCGCAACGCGCGAATCTTGCTGCCCAGTGCGACAGCGTCTGCCGATCGCGAGTTTTCAGTGGGGGGAACCATAGCAGGCCGAAAAGTGGTCGTCAAAAAATGTTTGATGGAAAGTAACTAAGTTAATTAGAGATAGCTTAATCTTCGGTTTCGTACACGCTTTCGGCGTTGAGCCCGGTGCACTAAACAGGGGCCGAAGCGAGCGAAACGACGCGCTATCTTGCCAGACTCGCCGGCTTCACAGGCAAGCTGCAAGCGGCTCTCCGGGAATTTGCGGAGAACGGTCGCGAAGCTTACAAGTAGATGATGAGACAAATGTTCCTGAAAGCTGCTGCCATATCGGGAGTTTCCCTAAGTGGCGCGGACCCGACGCACCGGACCGGCAAACGTTACCATTCGCGCGCCGGTCGGGGGCTTGCTCCGCCTTCCAACGCGGAGTTCGACCCCGGCCCGGGCTAACCGCCCGACTGCTCCATCGCCGACGCCAAGCCTACCCGGCCACCGTGCTCCGGCGCCAGTTCGACCCCAAGGCGACGCGCGATCCGCGCCGTCCGTTTCAAACGAGATTGATGATGCAAGCACCTGTTTCACAGACCCGATCGTTTACGACGGTCTTCCTCATCGAAATGTGGGAGCGCTTCGGCTACTACGGCATGGCCGCGCTCCTGGTCCTCTTCATGGTCGACCGGCTCGGCTTCACCGACAGCCACGCGAACCTGACCTGGGGGGCGTTCACCGCGCTCGTCTACGCCGCGCCGTCGATCGGCGGCTGGATCGGCGACAAGGTGCTCGGCGCGCGCCGCACGATGATCATCGGCGCGTCCGTGCTGTGCGCCGGCTACCTGATGCTCGCGGTGCCGAACGATCACCTGGCGTACATGTACGCGTCGCTCGGCGTGATCGTCGTCGGCAACGGCCTGTTCAAGGCCAACGCGGCGAACCTCGTGCGCCGCATCTACGAAGGCGACGACGCGCGCATCGACAGCGCGTTCACGATCTACTACATGGCGGTCAACATCGGCTCGACGGTGTCGATGCTCGCGACGCCGTGGATCAAGGATCACTGGGGCTGGCACACCGCGTTCGCGGTCTGCTGCGGCGGCATGCTGCTCGCGATCCTCAACTTCATGCTGATGCACCGCACGCTCGCGCACGTCGGCTCGCAGCCGGACGACGAGCCGATCCGCTGGAAGCGCCTCGGCGCGGTCGCGGCCGGCGGCGTCGCGCTCGCGCTGGTCACGCTGTACGTGCTGCAGCACAAGCAACTCGCGGTCGCGAGCGTGTGGACGGCCGCATTCGCGATCCTCGCGATCTTCGCGTACATGATCGCGAAGTCGGAGCGCTCGGAGCGCGCGGGCCTGATCGCGGCGCTCGTGCTGATCGGCCAGGTGATCCTGTTCTTCATCTTCTACGTGCAGATGTCGACGTCGCTGACGCTGTTCGCGCTGCGCAACGTCGATCCGCGCTTCATGCTGTTCGGCACGACGCTGTTCACGTGGAGCGCCGCGCAGTTCCAGGCGCTGAACCCGATCTGGATCATGCTGCTGAGCCCGGTGCTCGTGTGGGTCTACAACGCCGTCGCGAAGGGCGGGCGCGATCTGCCGGTCGCCGCGAAGTACGCGCTCGGTTTCGGTGCGGTCGCCGCAGGCTACCTGGTGTTCACGATCAGCGGCCGCTATGCGGTCGACGGCCGCGTGTCGTCGTGGTTCATGGTGTGGGGCTACGGCCTGTACTCGCTCGGCGAGCTGCTCGTGAGCGGCCTCGGCCTCGCGATGATCGCCCGCTACGTGCCGGCGCGCATGAGCGGCTTCATGATGGGCGCGTATTTCGTCGCGACGGGCGTGTCGCAGTATCTGGGCAGCGTCGTCGCGAACTTCGCGCAGATGCCGTCGCACGACCTGCCGGCCACCGAATCGCTGCCGCTCTACCTGTCGCTGTTCGAGAAGCTCGGCTGGCTCGCCGCGATCGGCATGCTGCTCGCGCTGCTGCTGCTGCCGCTGATGAACCGCCTGTCGCGCCAGCATCAGCGCTGCACGGACGAGCGCCGCGAAGAAGCGCTGCAGGCGCAGGCCGCCGCCGCCGCGCAGTAAGGACTATCCCTCGGCGTGCGGCGTGCACGCCACATTCTCCCGCCAGAAACGCGAACGCGTCCTACACTGGTTGCAGGCAACGCATCCGCTTCGCGAGATGCGCACTGGCGGGAGAACACGATGAAAAGCAAGACGACGCGGCTTTTGAGGATCCTGTCGGACATCCGGCACGCGCAACGCTGCACCGCGATGCGCGCCGCCCGGGCCGCGGCCGAAGCCGACGCGGTGCTCGCGGAGCGCGACGAGCCGGCGCAGGACGAACGCGACGACGCCGAACCCGACGACGCCACCGCCACGCCCCGCTCCCGTATCGGCTCACCTCACTGACGCCGCGCGGCGCCTGCCGCGCCGCATACGCCACTTCCGCGCGCCTACGCCGCCGCGCCGCGCCATCGCGCGATCCACGTTCCCGAACCGGCCACCGCCATCATCAGCCCGAGCGCGCACGCGTCGGCCACGAGGCCCACGCCGACATGCCGCAGATCGGCGCCGCGCACGACCGGATGCAGCAGCGAATCGATCACGAGCGAGATCGCCGCGCCCGCGACGAAGCAGACCAGCCCGCGCTGGCCGACCGCCACGACGGGCCGCACGCCCTGCGCGATCCGCGCGATCCAGCCGAAGCGCACGCAATCGGCCATCAGCCACGCGACGGCCGCGAAGCTCACGACGCGCGGCAGCGCGAGATCGCGCTTGAACACGCCTTCCGGCACCGGCAGCCCCGAGAACAGCTTGTAGCTCGCGCAACCGAGCACGATCGCGCACGCGAGCCCGGTCGCCGCGGCGCCCCAGCGGCCGAGCGCGATGCGCCGGTAGAACGGCTGGCAGCGCGCGAGCACGCCGGCGACGAACATCAGTTGCCACGCGAACGGGTTGAAGCTCCAGCGGAAGCCATCGGTATCCAGCAGCTCCGGGCCGAGCCAGGCCGCCGCGAGCCACGACGCGACGCTGAGCGCGACGAGCGGCCACGGATGGCGCCGCGCGAACGGCACCAGCACCGGCGACGCAAGCGCGAACAGCACGTACATCGGCAGCACCGACGCGAGATACGGCTGGCGCTGGAACGTCAGCAGCTCGGCGAGCCCCGTGAGCGGCGACGCGAGCATCACGCTGACGTCGTCGAGCGCGAGGTTCGGCGCATCGATCCCGTAGTGGTCGAGCACCGCCGACACGACGAGCATCAGCGTCGACGTCGCGAGAAACGCGCGGTAGATCTGCATCGCGCGCCGCACGAACCGCTGCTGCGCGGCGCGCGCGCCGTGCCGCTCGGCGATCGCGCCGTACGCGCTCGCGGTCGCGAAGCCGCCGAGGAACACGAACACCTCGGCCGCATCGCACAGCGCGAATGCGTGCAGCGTCACGCGCGACAGCACGCTCGCGCCGATGTGATCGACGACGATCATCAACAGCACCAGCCCGCGGAAGAAATCGATTTCGATCAGGCGGCCGCTGCGCGGCGGCTGCACCGTAGTGGAATGCAGCGGGCTCAACGACATGAGCGCACCTGTACGGCGGCGGTGCAACGCGCACCGGGGAGGGGATCGGGAACAAGCAGGCGAACGCGATCGGCGGCGATACGCGTATGCCCGTATCGCGCCAACCCGGCTGGCCAGGCACGGAGATGACCGTTCATCGAAAATCTGCATACGAAGGGAAGTCGGTCAGGTCAGTCTAATGGCCGATCAGCGGAGACCCTAAGTAACAAAATGCAACTGAATCTTCTCTTCGATTACAAGCGCGAGCGTGGCGCAACGAAGCTGGCGGCGTCGCCAGATTCGCGTCAGCGCGGCGTCGGTTGCCGGTCGGTACCGATTGGATTCGGCGGGATTCCGCAGCGAAACGGGCGCCGTTCGACGGTCGATGAAGCACGCGATGCGCGGCACGTTTCCGCACGGCCCGCGCATCGCGACGAAGCCGTTATCCGCGCGCGGGCAGGCGCCGCATCAGCATCGCGCCGTGCCACGCGGTGAGCGCGACGGCAGCCCAGATCGGCCCGTACGTCGCGAGCTGCGCGACGCTCAGCGTTTCGCCGAGCAGCAGCAGCGACACCACGACGAGCAGCACCGGCTCGACGTAGCCGAGAATCCCGAACAGCGCCATCGGCAGCATGCGGCTCGCCTTCAGGTAGCTCGCGAGCGCGAGCGTGCTGAGAATGCCGAGCCCCGGCAGCAGCGCGGCCCACAGCAGCGGATGGCCGGCGACACGCGTCGTGCTCGCCGCGACCATCGCGAACGCGACCGGGCACAGCAGCACGATCTCGATCGCGAACGCGGCCAGCGAATCGGCGCTGATGCGCCGGCGCAGCACGAAATACGGCGGATAGCCGAGCGCGACGACCAGCGTCGGCCACGCGAACGCGCGCGTCGCCCACACCTCGTGCGCGACACCGAGCGCCGCACAGGCGACCGCCGCCCATTGCAGCGGGTCGAGCCGTTCGCGATAGTAGAAGCGGCCGACGAGCACCATCGTCAGCGGCAGCAGGAAATAGCCGAGCGACACTTCGAGCATGCGGCCGTGCAGCGGCGCCCACAGGAACAGCCACAGTTGCACGCCGAGCAGCGCCGCGCTCGCCGGCAGCGCGATCAGCAGGCGCCAGTCGCGCGCACCGCGCGCGGCGAGGGCGACGAGCGCCGGCCAGCGGCCGCGCAGCGCGATCAGCGCGAGCGCGCCCGGCGCGGTCCAGAGGATGCGCCACGCGAAGATGTCGAGCCCCGTGAGCGGCGCGAGCAGTTTCGCGTAAGCCGACATCAGCGCGAACAGCGTCGATGCCATCACCGACAGCATCAGGCCGCGCCCCGCCTCCGGATACCCCGTCATGATCGTCGTGTGCCCCTTACTGCTGCTGGAAACGTTCGAAGCGCTTCTCGGTGCGGCGTTCCTCGAACGTCACCTCGGTCACGCGCGCGGCGGGCGGCCCGTGACGCAGCCACGCGAGCATCCGGTCGATCTGTGCGCCGGGCCCCTGGATCATCGCCTCGACGGTGCCGTCCTCGAGATTCGCGACCCAGCCGCGCAGCTTCAGCGCATGCGCTTCGCGCACCGTCGCATGACGAAAGCCGACGCCCTGCACGACGCCGCGCACCCGCACGTAGTAGGTCTCGATCCGTTCGTCCAGTTCATTGCGGCTCATCGCGTCGCCCTCCCGTTGCATTCAAGCCCGGCATTGTAGTCGCGTCGGCCGCTTCGCACACGCGCCGGCCGGGCGTCGCCGCGCACGCCGACCACGTACAATCTCGCCGATGCCCAACCGCCGCGCCGCCCGCGCGGCCCAGAAGGAAACGCATGACTGATACTTCCCGCGATCTCGTTCTCGTCACCGGCGCGTCCGGTTTCGTCGGCTCGGCCGTCGCGCGCATCGCGCAGCAGAAAGGCTATGCGGTGCGCGTGCTCGTGCGCCCGACCAGTCCGCGCACGAACGTCGCGGATCTCGATGCCGAGATCGTCACCGGCGACATGCGCGACGAGGCGTCGATGCGCGCCGCGCTGCGCGGCGTGCGCTACCTGCTGCACGTGGCGGCCGACTACCGGCTGTGGGCGCCCGATCCCGACGAGATCGAGCGCGCGAACCTCGAAGGCGCGGTCGCGACGATGCGCGCGGCCCGCGCGGAAGGCGTCGAGCGGATCGTCTACACGAGCAGCGTCGCGACGCTGAAGGTGACGAGCGCCGGCGACCCGTCCGACGAGAACCGGCCGCTCACGGCCGAGCAGGCGATCGGCGTCTACAAGCGCAGCAAGGTGCTCGCGGAGCGCGCGGTCGAACGGATGATCGCCGACGAAGGGCTGCCGGCCGTGATCGTCAATCCGTCGACGCCGATCGGCCCGCGCGACGTGAAACCGACGCCGACCGGCCGCATCATCGTCGAGGCCGCGCTCGGCAAGATTCCCGCGTTCGTCGATACGGGGCTGAACCTCGTGCACGTCGACGACGTCGCGCACGGCCACTTCCTCGCGCTCGAGCGCGGCCGGATCGGCGAGCGCTACATCCTCGGCGGCGAGAACCTGCCGCTGCAGCAGATGCTCGCGGACATCGCGCAGATGACGGGCCGCAAGGCGCCGACGATCGCGCTGCCGCGCTGGCCGCTGTATCCGCTCGCGGTGGGCGCCGAAGCGGTCGCGAAGTTCACGAAGAAGGAGCCGTTCGTCACCGTGGACGGGCTGCGGATGTCGAAGAACAAGATGTATTTCACGTCCGCGAAGGCCGAGCGCGAGCTCGGCTACCGGGCGCGCCCGTATCGCGAAGGGCTGCGCGATGCGCTCGACTGGTTCGGCTCGGCGGGCTACCTGAAGTAACACAAAGCGGCGCACCTCGCGCCGCTTTGCGCACTTTGTTACACGTCGCGCACGGACCGGCATCGGCGCAGCGGTTAAAATCGCGGGTCTTACGCAGAGAAGACACGCATGAACCTCAACGATCAGATCGCTTCGCTCGCCACGGGCGTCGATCAGCTCCTCCACGATCACCACGCCGCGCAGCAGGCGGCACGCAGCGCGGAAGCCTTCGCGCGCGCCGCCGCGGCGGAGGCCCGGGCTGCCGCCGAGCGCCACGCGGCGGCGGAAGCCGAAGCGAAGGCCGCCGCGCAGCGCCATACGGCCGCCGCCGCCGATGCCGAAGCCGCGCAGCGGCGCCATGCCGATGCCACCGCCGTCGCCGAGGCGGCCGCCCAACGCCATACCGATGCCGCCGCGCAAGCCGAAGCCGCTTCGCAGCGCCATGCGGAAGCCACCGCGCTGACCGAAGCGCTCGCGCAACGTCACGCGGATGCCGAGGCCGCATCGCAGCGGCACGCGGCGGCGATCGCCGAAGCCGAGGCCGCCGCGCAGCGTCATCACGCTGCCGCGACCGAAGCCGAAGCGGCCGCGCAACGTCATGCGGCGGCGACCGCCGAAGCCGAAGCCGCCGCGAAGCGCCACGCGGAAGCGACCGCCGAAGCCGAGGCCGCCGCACAGCGCCACCGGGCCGCGATCGCCGAGGCCGAGGCCGTCACGCAACGCCACGCCGAGGCGATCGCCCAGGCCGAAGCCGCCGCGCAACGCCACGCCGAGGCCACCGCCGAAGCCGAAGCCATCACGCAGCGCCATACCGAGGCGATCGCTCAGGCCGAAGCGGCCGCGCAGCACCACGCGAAGGCCATCGCCGACGCCGAGGCGCTGGTCGAGGCCGTCGTCCAGGAAGCCGCGACGAGCGCGGCGGCAACCGCCGTGGCGGCTGAAGTCGTCGAGCCGGCGGTGGCGCCGCCAGCGTCCGTGAACGCGGCCGCGCCGGCCGTGGCTGAAACGGTCGAGACGGTCGAAGTGGTCGAAGCAGCCGGCGCGCCGGCCGATGCCGAGACGGCACCGATTCCGACCACACGAGCCGAAACCGCGGTTGAAGCCGGCGCCGCTGCCGCGCCTGCCGACAAGGCGACGCTGCACGTGTCGCGCCCGTCCCAGAACGAACTCACGCTGTCCATCAACGGCCAGTCGATCACGCTGCATCCCGAGCAACTGGGCCAGTTGATCGAGGAGCTCGCGCATGCACGCGCGTCGATGCAGCCGGAGCCGCCGCCCGGCATTCCGGCCGGCTGGCGTTTCGTGACGACGAAGAACCCGATGATGGCCGTGCAGAAGCAGGCGAACGGCGACCGCCTGCTGGTCGCGCGCCACACGGGCTACGGCTGGGTGCCGTTCACGTTCTCGCCGGACGTCGTGATCCAGATGTACATGATGCTGACGCAGCGGTAAGCGCCGGCATCGGCCGGCAACCGGCCGGAAAGCAAACAGCCCGAATCGGCTTGCGTCGATCCGGGCTGTGTGTTTTCAGGGGGCCGGTTTATCGGTACGGCAGCGGCATCCGCCGGCGTGGGTCAGCGCTCCACCGGCGCCTGCACGCGCGCCTTCCACTGGCCGCCCTTGCCGCGCCAGTAACGCCACGCGGACGCGAACGTCGCGCCGACGTAGAACAGCGCGACGAGCGGCAGCGCGGGCGCCCACAGCGGCGAGCGCCGGTAGTAGCGCAGCATCGGCGCATACGCGGCGCACATCGACGCCCACGCGAGCCAGGCCGGCCATGCGCGCGCGCCGTAGGCCAGCGCGGCGACGGGCGGCACCAGATAGATGATCGTCATCCCGAGCAGCGTGCCGGCCAGCAGTAGCGGCGAATAGTGCAACTGCGTGAACGCGGTGCGCGCGATCATGTTCCAGATGTCGCGCCAGCTGTCGTACGGGCGCAGCGACACGCTGCGATCGGCGAGATCGAGCCGGATCGGATGGCGGCCGCCGCCGCGATGCTTGATCTGCGCGGCAAGGCTGCAGTCGTCGATCAGCGCGCCGCGAATCGATTCGATGCCGCCCGCTTCCTCGAGCGCCGTGCGCTTCACGAGCATGCAGCCGCCCGCGGCGCCGGCCGTCCGGTTGCGCGGGTTGTTGATCCACGAGAACGGGTACAGCTTCGCGAAGAAGAACACGAACGCCGGAATCAACGCCTTTTCCCAGAACGAATCGCAGCGCAGCCGCACCATCAGCGACACGAGATCGCGATTTTCGGCCTGCGCGCGCGTGACGAGCTGCGCGACGGCGTCGGGCGGATGGCCGATGTCGGCATCCGTCAGCAGCAGGTAGTCGGCCCGCAGGCCGAGCGTCTGCACGGCCGCGATCCCCTGCGACTGCGCCCACACCTTGCCCGACCAGCCGGCCGGCAGCGGCTTCGCGCTCAGCACCGTCAGCCGGTCGGCGCGGTTGATCGCGAGCGCGGCCGCGCGGGCCGCGTCGGCGGTGCCGTCTTCGCTGTGGTCGTCGACGATGATCAGATGAAAGTCGCCCGGATAGTCCTGCTCGAGCAGCGAAGTCGCCGCGCGGGCGATCACGTCGGCTTCGTTGCGCGCCGGCACGACGGCCACGACGGCCGGCCAGCCGGCCTCGGCCGCCGCGCCGCGGGCGTCGGGCGGCAGCGGCCGCGCGGGCTGCGCGCGCCAGAAGCCGCCGCGCGCGACGAGCAGCACGATCCAGATCACCAGCGACAGGCCGGACACCAGGAAGGCGATCGCGAGCATCATCGGCCTGCCCCCTGCCGGGCACCGGCGCGTGCGACATCAATAAGGGTCTGGAACAAAACACCCGGCCCCGCAGGGGCGGACGGGCAATACGCGTAAGAATCGACGGTCATCGAATGGCCTTGAAATGAGCGCGATGGCGGGCAGCCGGAGCGGCCGCCCGCGAAACCGCGCAGTTTACCGGGTTCCGCGCGCGCCAGCGCCGACGCGGCTCTCCCGCAATTGCAACGGTGTCGATACGGCACCGAAGCAAGGACGGCCCGATAGGGTTAAAATGCGCGATTAATTCGGGGTTCCGGGGCCTGGCCGGCCGGTTCGTTCCTGCCTTCATAACATCAAGCCGGGGCGAGCAAGCGCGTGCCAGCGCCTCGAACCCCGGCGTCTGTCGTCGGAGTTCGCTCACCTATGCGAGTCATCCTTGCCCAGCCCCGCGGCTTTTGTGCGGGGGTTGTCCGTGCGATCGAGATCGTCGATCGCGCGCTGCAACAGCACGGTGCGCCGGTCTATGTGCGTCACGAGATCGTGCATAACCGGCATGTCGTCGAAAATCTGCGTAATAAAGGGGCACGATTCGTTGAGGAACTCGACGAGGTGCCGCACGGCGCTGTCGCGATCTTCAGCGCGCACGGTGTCGCCCAGACGGTCGAGCGCGACGCGCAAACGCGCGGGCTCGACGTGCTCGACGCGACCTGCCCGCTCGTCACGAAAGTGCACGTGCAGGGCCGCCAGTACGTCGCGGCGGGCCGCCGGCTGATCCTGATCGGCCACGCGGGCCACCCGGAAGTCGAGGGCACGATCGGCCAGATTCCGGCCGAGGTGATCCTCGTGCAGAGCGAGGCCGAAGTCGATACGCTGACGTTGCCCGTCGACACGCCGGTCGCGTACATCACGCAGACCACGCTGTCGGTGGACGACACGCGCGGCATCATCGAAGCGCTGCAGCGCCGGTTCACCGACCTCGTCGGCCCGGACACGCGCGACATCTGCTATGCCACGCAGAATCGCCAGGCCGCCGTGCGCGAGCTGAGCGAACAGGTTGACGTGCTGCTCGTCGTCGGTGCGACGAACAGCTCGAACTCGAACCGCCTGCGCGAGATCGGCACCGAAAGCGGTGTGCCGAGCTATCTCGTCGCCGACGGCTCGGAAGTGAAGGCCGAATGGTTCGCGGGCGTGCAGACGGTCGGCCTGACCGCCGGCGCGTCGGCGCCCGAGGAAATGGTCGAGGATGTAATCGGCGCGCTGCGCGCGCTGGGGCCCGTCGAGGTCGCGACGATGGCGGGCCGTGAAGAAAAAGTCGAATTCAAGTTGCCGGCGAAGCTCACGCAAGCTGTCGCCCGCGAAGTTTAAGGAGGACATCCCTTGTCTATTCCGCTGCTCCAGCAAGTCCGTGTCGGCGCCTACATCGTGCGCCAGCACCTGTCCGGCAACAAACGCTATCCGCTCGCGCTGATGCTCGAGCCGCTGTTCCGCTGCAACCTCGCGTGCAACGGCTGCGGCAAGATCGATTATCCGGATCCGATCCTGAACCAGCGTCTTTCCGTCGAGGAATGCCTGCAGGCCGTCGACGAGTGCGGCGCGCCCGTCGTGTCGATCGCCGGCGGCGAGCCGCTGCTCCACAAGGAGATGCCGGAAATCGTCAAGGGCATCATGAAGCGCAAGAAGTTCGTGTACCTGTGCACGAACGCGCTGCTGATGGAAAAGAAGATGGACGACTACCAGCCGAGCCCGTATTTCGTCTGGTCGGTCCACCTCGACGGCGACAAGGACATGCACGACCATTCCGTGTCGCAGGAAGGCGTGTACGACAAGGCGGTCGCGGCGATCAAGGAAGCGAAGCGCCGCGGCTTCCGCGTGAACATCAACTGCACGCTGTTCAACGATGCGATCCCCGAGCGCGTCGCGAAGTTCTTCGACACGCTGGGCCCGATCGGCGTCGACGGCATCACCGTGTCGCCGGGCTACGCGTACGAGCGCGCGCCGGATCAGCAGCACTTCCTGAACCGCGACAAGACGAAGAACCTGTTCCGCGAAATCCTGAAGCGCGGCGAAGGCGGCAAGCGCTGGTCGTTCAGCCAGTCGTCGCTGTTCCTCGACTTCCTGGCCGGCAACCAGACGTACAAGTGCACGCCGTGGGGCAACCCGGCGCGTACGGTGTTCGGCTGGCAGAAGCCGTGCTACCTGGTCGGCGAAGGTTACGTGAAGACCTTCAAGGAGCTGATGGAAACGACGGAGTGGGACAACTACGGCGTCGGCAACTACGAGAAGTGCGCGGACTGCATGGTCCACTGCGGCTTCGAGGCCACGGCCGTGATGGACACGATCTCGAACCCGCTGAAGGCGCTGCGCGTGAGCCGCAAGGGCATCAAGACCGACGGCCCGTTCGCACCGGACATCTCGATCGCGAAGCAGCGTCCGGCCGAGTACGTGTTCTCGCGCCACGTCGAGATCAAGCTCGAGGAAATCCAGCGCGCCGGCAAGGGCAAGCTGCAGAAGCCGGCGAAGTCGGCAACGGCCGCTTAAGCGCGTTTCGCCGCGCGGCGGTTCGCGCCTTCAGCGGCCACGCATCGAAGCAGCGCCACGGAGTTCGCTCCGTGGCGCTTTTGTTTTGTCGGACGCCGTGTGACGCGTGGCGCTTGCACGTGTACGTGCGGGGACGAACGTCCGTCGCCTAGCTTCGCGACTCCGCTGCGGCGATCAGTTGCCACGCGGTCGGCCCCGGATCGAGCAGCGGATCGGACGGCGGGTCGAGATCGTGCCGATGCGCTTCCTCCGACGGCAATCTCTGTGATTTCGCGATGCCGATTTCGTCGCCGCAGACGGTGCATCGGTAGATGCCCGCCACCGTCACCTCGCTGCCCGGCGGGAGATTCTCGCTGAATGCGCGGCCACTTCCGCACGTGAAGTAGCCGCCGCTCCTGTATAGCGCCATCGCTCCTCCTGACCGAAAACGAATGCGTTCGCGTCGACACGCATGATCGCGGCGTTCGCCGCGAACGTCGCGAACATGGATCGTCGTCGCCCGGCCACACCGGGTTCCAGTCATGTCATTAGACGGCGCGCGGCCGCGCGATGGAATCGGACACGTATGAAACGCGGCCGTCGGCCAGCCGTTCAATGCAGAATGGCCGGCTCCCGCATCTTCGTCGCGGCCTGCGCGACCAACCCCGGCTGTTCGGCGGAAGCGAACGTGCAGACATGACGCCACAGCTCTGCCAGCCGATGCCGCGTGAGCGTCGCGACGCACGCGTCGTTCGCGGCGAGCACGCGTTCGAGCACCGCGCATTCGTGGGCGTGCAGCGTCCATGCACCGCCTTGCGCGGCGCGCGCCGCGCTCGCGTCCAGCACGCGCTCCGCGTCGACGCACAGGGCGATGGTCGCATCGGGGGAGACCGCATCGTCGAGCGCGAGGAAGACCAGATACACGCTCGTGCGCAGCCGCATCAGCAGCGCTTCGCTACCGTGCTCGCCGCGCAGCGCGACCAGCGCCATGTGGCATTTCAGCGAGATGTCGCGTGCATGCGCGAGCGGCAGCGGCAGCAGCCATTCGCGCGTCAACGGCGGATGGCGCCGGCCTTTTCGGGCAACCTTCATGATTCGCCCTCGCTCGCGCATGCGTCGTTCGCCGCCGCCCCCGGCCACGCGCTGCGGCACACGCGCGCGCAGCGGCCCGCGTCGCGCAGGGCGTGCGCCCGACGTCGCACGCCGCGCACATCGGCGCGCCGTCGCGTCGCGCTCGCTTGCGGCAGCCTGCGTATCGCCAGCTCACGCAACACGCCGAACAATCGGTTCGGGCACGCCATGTCCGTCTCCCGCATCAAAACGTGTTGTCGCCCTTCAGGTAGTACGCGGTTTTCACGAAGAACGCCTTCACCGGATGGCCGCTCTGCGCGTCGCGGGCCGCCCGCGCTTCCATCGCGGCCTTCTCGTCGCGCCACCGGTCGGGCATCGGGTTGTTCACGCGCTCGAGCGCACGCTGCATCGCGAGCGGATAGTTCTGGTTGCCGGCCGTCGTCGCGCGATAGCCGGCGCGCGTCATCTGCATGAGCTGCGCATCGGTTTCGGCACGCGCCGCCGACCAGGTCAACGGCGCGGCATTCGGGGTGTCGGCGACGCCGATCGACTGCGCAAAGCTAACGGCCGGCAACGCAGCGAGTGCGCAAGAAAGAACGGCAACGGGAACGAGGGATCGCATAATGGCCTCCAGATGGTTGTCCCCGCATCGATCCAGCATCGATGCGTTGAAATCATCGTATGTCGGGCCGCATCCCGGTTGAATAGCCGAATCCGCAATTGTTATTTTCAGCCGCGCATTCGGCGCATGAGCCGCGTCATTCGCGAATCCATTCGAAACGGAATTTCTTTATTTCATTCAACGACCTGATCGGATTCTTACCGGTGATCCGGCTCGGCGCACATACCGCTCTTTCAATTTCCGAAATGACGTGTTGCCGGCGCGATGCCGGCCGGCGCGCCTGCAGACAAGGCTTTGGCGTGATGTCGCGCATGCGGATACCGCCGAAACGATTTCATCCGATCAGCCGATTCTTCTGATGCAGGACAAATCGTCCGCGTCGGCCTGCCGGATCGGGACACGACGCATGCCGCAAGGACGCGCGATAATCACGCATCGGCCGTTTCACACGGCATCTCAGGTGTTTTCATTTTTAATCGAATCTCTCCATGGTCGCTCTCGACATTACCGCCATCGACAGTTGGCACGCGCACGTCTATTTCGATGCGGCGAGCCGCGACGCGGCCTGGGCGTTTCGCCAGGTCGTCGACGCGCGGTTCGGCGCGGTCATCGAACTCGGCCGCTTTCACGAACGCCTCGTCGGCCCGCATCCGGCGTGGTCGTACCAGATCGCGTTCGGCGCCGCGCGATTCGACGACATCGTGCCCTGGCTCGTGCTGAACCACGGCGCGCTCGACATCTTCGTGCATCCGAATACCGGCGACGACCTGCGCGACCATCGCGATTGCGCGATGTGGATCGGCAAGTCGTATACGCTGAATCTCGACGCGCTGGCCGGCTAACGGCCGGCGCGCCCTGCCGCCTTCGCCGCGGCGAGGCATTCACGTTTCGGGTCGACGTGAAACGTCTGGTGGCGGCGCGCCTCTACAGTGGTTTCCGTGATCGACTTCCGGAAACCCGCGATGACACCCGCAGACACCCACGCCGACGCCCGACGCATCCATGAAGACTGGCACGCCGCCGTCGTCGCCCGCGACCTCGACGCGCTGATGTCGCTGTATGCCGACGACGCGGTGCTCGAAACGCCGCTCGTCGTCGCCACGCGGCCCGCGCACGGCACGGGCGTGCTGCGCGGCAAGGCCGCGATCGGCGCCTTCCTCGCGGCCGGCCTGCGCGATCCCGACAACGGGCTCGGGCGCTGGTACCGGACCGGGCTGTTCTTCTCGAACGGCCGCCAGCTCGTCTGGGAGTACCCGCGCGCAACGCCGGACGGCGACCAGGTGGATCTCGTCGAAGTGATGGATCTGCGCGACGGGCTGATCGCGCATCATCGCGTGTATTGGGGATGGGCCGGGTTCAACGCGCTGCGGGCCGCCTCGCGCCCGTAGCGCATGCTCGGGCCGGCTGGCCACGCGCGGACATCATCTGCCCGACGCTCCATGCCGCTCACGCGACATACATCGCGACACTGACGAACTGGCACAGGCTGCCGGCCAGCACGAAAAGGTGCCAGATACCGTGCCCGTGGCGGATGCGTTCGTCGTTGATGAAGAAGTAGATCCCCGCGCTGTAGATCACGCCACCGGCCACGAGCCACGCGGTGCCCACGGGCGGCAGCGCATGAATCAGCGGACGCACGGCGACGAGCGCGAGCCAGCCCATCAGCACGTACAGGATCATCGACAGCAGGCGCGTGCGGCGCCCGAGCGTCAGCTCCTGCACGATGCCGAACACGGCGAGCCCCCAGCTCACGCCGAACAGCGACCAGCCCCACGGGCCGCGCAGCGTGACCAGCGTGAACGGCGTGTAGCTGCCGGCGATCAGCAGGTAGATCGCGGCATGGTCGCATTTCTGCAGGATCGCCTTCAGGCGCGGGTTGCGCACGCTGTGATACGCCGTCGAGATCGCGTAGAGCAGGATCAGCATCGCGCCGTACACGCTGAAGCTCACGACCTTGTACGGGTCCCCTTCGAGCGCGCCCATCGTCACGAGCGCCACGAGGCCGGCTACCGACAGCACCGCGCCGACGAGATGGGAAATGCTGTTGAAACGCTCACCGACATGCACGACGTGTTCTCCTGCGGTCCATCGGGAAAAGAGGGAGCCCTATGATACCGGCGGCCGGATAGCCCGTGCTGCGCCCGGGCAAACGGCGTGCGAGCGCCATGCGCCGCGCGCCGCCGGCCGGCGCAAAAAAAAGCGCCGCGACATCCATCGCGGCGCTTCCGTTTCGTCAACCGGACCGATTCGTCAGGTCATTGCAACGGCCGGTTCAGCAACACTTCCCTGCTCCCGACCCATACCGCGCGTTCTGGCGTTCGCGGAAGAATTCCTCGTAGGTCATCGGCTCGCGGTCCGGATGGGTTTCGCGCATGTGCGCGACGTAGGTGTCGTAGTCGGGCAGGCCGACCATCAGCCGCAACGCCTGCCCGAGGTAACGCCCCGCGCTACGCAGGTCGCTGCCGAGATCGGTAAACATCGCGGCCTCCCGTTATCGTCCGCTGCCGAGCGCCTGCGTGGCCGGCATCGCTTCGTACGGCGTCTCGCGCACGGTCGGCTTCGATTCGCGGCGCGCGCGCAGCACGGCGAGCAGGCCGTACACCGCGATGCTCACGACGACGAAGATGAACAGCCCGGCCAGCGCCGCATCGATGTAGTCGTTGAAGATGATCCGCTTCATCTGCGCGATCGACTTCGCCGGCGCGAGCACCTTGCCTTCGTCCACCGCGGCCTGCAGCTTCGCGGCGTGCGCGAGGAAGCTGACCTTCGGGTTCGCGTCGAAAATCTTCTGCCAGCCGGCCGTCAGCGTGCAGATCAGGAGCCACGCGGTCGGCACGATCGTCACCCACGCATAGCGCTCGCGCTTCATCTTGAACAGCACGACGGTGCCGAGCACCAGCGCGATCGCGGCGAGCATCTGGTTGGAGATGCCGAACAGCGGCCACAGCGTGTTGATGCCGCCGAGCGGATCGACCACGCCCTGGTACAGGAAGTAGCCCCACGCGGCCACGCACAGCCCGGTGGCGACCAGGTTCGCGGGCAGCGACTCGGTGCGCTTGAGCGCCGGGTGGAACGTGCCGAGCAGATCCTGCAGCATGAAGCGGCCCGCACGCGTGCCCGCGTCGACGGCCGTCAGGATGAACAGCGCCTCGAACAGGATCGCGAAGTGATACCAGAACGCCATCATCGCTTCGCCGCCGATCACCTGGTGCAGGATGTGCGCCATGCCGACGGCCAGCGTCGGCGCGCCGCCCGCGCGCGCGATGATCGTCGTTTCGCCGACGGCCTTCGCGGTTTGCGTGAGCATGTCGGGCGTCAGCACGAAGCCCCATTGCGTGACGGTGTTCGCGACCGCTTCCGGCGTCGAGCCGAGCACGGCCGCCGGCGCGTTCATCGCGAAGTAGATGCCCGGCTCAATCACGCACGCGGCGACCAGCGCCATGATCGCGACGAACGATTCCATCAGCATCGCGCCGTAACCGATGAAGCGCGCGTTGGTTTCGTTGTCGATCAGCTTCGGCGTCGTGCCCGACGAGATCAGCGCGTGGAAGCCCGATACGGCGCCGCACGCGATCGTGATGAACAGGAACGGGAACAGGTTGCCCGACCACACCGGGCCCGTGCCGTCGACGAACTTCGTCAGCGCGGGCATCTTCAGTTCCGGTGCGACGACCAGGATGCCGATCGCGAGGCCGAGGATCGTGCCGATCTTCAGGAACGTCGACAGGTAGTCGCGCGGCGCGAGCAGCAGCCACACCGGCAGCACCGATGCGACGAAGCCGTAGCCGATGAGAATCCACGTGAGCTGCGTGCCGCTGAACGTGAACCATGCGGCAACCGTGGGCGAGGCGGCCACGTTCTGGCCGAACGCGATCGCCGCCATCAGCCCGATGAAGCCGATGATCGACACTTCGCCGATGCGGCCCGGGCGGATGTAGCGCGTGTAGACGCCCATGAACAGCGCGATCGGAATCGTCGCGGCGACGGTGAACGTGCCCCACGGCGAATTCGTCAGCGCCTTCACGACGATCAGCGCGAGCACCGCGAGGATGATCACCATGATCAGGAACGCGCCGAACAGCGCGATCACGCCGGGCACCGTGCCGAGTTCCATCTTGACGAGGTCGCCGAGCGAGCGGCCGTCGCGGCGCGTCGAGATGAACAGCACGATGAAGTCCTGCACGGCGCCCGCGAACACGACGCCGGCCAGGATCCACAGCATGCCGGGCGTATAGCCCATCTGCGCGGCGAGCACGGGGCCGACCAGCGGCCCGGCGCCGGCGATCGCGGCGAAGTGATGGCCGAACAGCACGTACTTGTTGGTCGGCACGTAGTCGAGGCCGTCGTTGTACTTGACCGCCGGCGTCATCCGCAGCCCGTCGAGCTGCATGACCTTGCTGGCGATGAAACGGCTGTAGAAGCGATACGCGATCAGATACACGCAGACTGCGGCGATCACGATCCAGAGGGCACTGACGCGCTCGCCGTGCGCGAGTGCGATCGTGCCGAATGCGAACGCGCCGAGCAGCGCGACCGCGATCCAGAGCAGGGTACTGGAAGCCCGATTCATGGCGTCTCCTGGTCTCCAATGTGTTTTTGAGTGGATGCGGCCCGAAAGCCGAACCCGCGTGACGTCGATGCGTCGTGCCGCAGCCTCGCAGAAGCCGCGGCGATGGGCCGTAGTATTCCGCGCGACGGGGGCCGCTTACAAGCGGATAACTACGTATGAGGATCTACGTAGAATTACGTAGTTGCTGTCATATGCCCGCCGTCAGGCCACGATTGCTCCCGGCCGGCGAGCCACGTACAGTATTTGCCTGCCCCCATTCCGGAACCGCCATGCCGATTGCATTTCAGAAGATGAACGCGAATGGCGATGACTTCGTCATCGTCGACCTGCGTGGTCAAGGGCACGATCCCGCGCATCGCGTCGATCGCGACCTCGTGCGACGCATCGGCGGTCGGCATCGCGGCGTCGGCTCCAACCCGCTCGCGGTTGGGTCGGATTGCGACGATGCAGCCGCCCGCGTCGCGTTCCGGAACCCCGACGGCTCGGCGCTCGATACCTGCGGCAGCGCGACGCGCGGTGTCGCGTGGAAAAAGCTGATGCGGGGAACCGGCGCGGCGTCGGTCGTGCTGCGCACGAATCGCGGGCGCCTGCACTGTTCCCACGATACAGACGGGTTGATCGAGGTCGAAATGGGCGCGCCGCGGCTCGGCTGGCAGGACGTGACGGTTCGATGGAACGACGCCGGCAGCGTGTTCCTGAGCGGGCCCGTGACATTCGGGTTCAACGGGGCGTGGCTGTGATGACCGACGACGCACAAACCTTTCACGCGTTGCGCCCGCGCCTGCAGAAGATCGCGTACCGGATGCTCGGCTCGATCGCGGACGCCGAGGACATCGTGCAGGACGTGTGGCTGCGCTGGCACGACGCGGCGCGCGAGCGCATCGAGAACGCCGAGGCCTGGCTCGTCGCGGTCACGACGCGGACGTCGATCGACCGCCTGCGCGCGGCGAAGCTCCGGCGCGAGCACTACACGGGCATCTGGCTGCCCGAGCCGGAGCTCGGCGAATCGCCTGCCACGCCGGAGGAAATGACCGAGCGCGCGAACGACGTATCGGTCGCGTACTTGCTGCTGCTCGAACGGCTGACGCCGGAAGCGCGCGCGGCCTTCCTGCTGCGCGAAGTGTTCGATGCCGACTACGACGAGATTGCCGACGCAATCGGCAAATCCGAAGCCGCGTGCCGGCAGCTCGTCAGCCGCGCGAAGGCCCAGTTGCGCGACGACGACAGGCCGCGCCACGTCGTGCCGCGCGAAAAGCACCGGCAATTGCTGCAGAGCTTTTCGCACGCGCTCGCGCAAGGCGATTTCCCGTCGATCCAGGCGCTCCTCGCCGAAGACGCGATGCTGATCGGCGATGGCGGCGGCAAGGTTCAGAGTTTCCCGAAACCGCTGGTCGGCGGTCGCCGTATCGCTCAACTGTTCTATGCGACGTGGTTGCGCTGCGGCAGCGGTGTCGAGATGCGGCCGGTCGTGCTGAACGGCGAATGGGCGATGCTGCGCTTCATCGCAGGGCAACTCGAAGCGGCGATGTCGTTCGAGACCGACGGCGCGCGCATCGGCCGGATTCTCGTGCAGCGCAACCCCGACAAGCTCGCGCGGATCGCGGCCGCCTGCGCGGCCGGCTGACTTGCGCGTCCCCGCGCCGGCGCCGGCCGCGCCCGCCGTCGAGCGCGGATTGATGCAGCGCGCGCAACACGATGCGTCCCTGTGCGTGGCTACCGCGTATCGGCGCACCCTCCTAAGATGATTTCGCGCGGCGCCCTGCCGCCCACGACACCCGCACCACGCGGGCCAGCCTCTTCGTCGCCAGGAGAAATCATGACGCAGCGTCTCAACTACATGCATCAATCGCCCGAGCTGTTCAAGCAGTTCCTCGAACTCAGCAATTTGCTGCGCGGCAGCGCGATCGAGGAATCGATCCGCGATCTCGTATCGGCCCGTGCGTCGCAGCTCAACGGCTGCGCGTTCTGCCTCGACATGCACGTGAAGGAAGCGCGCCTTCACGGCGAGCGCGAGCTGCGCCTGCACCATCTGGCGACGTGGCGCGAATCGACGCTGTTCTCGCCGCGCGAGCGGGCCGCGCTGGCCTGGACCGAAATACTGACGAAGCTTCCCGAGCACGGCGTGCCGGACGATGTCTACGATCGCGTGCGCGGCCAGTTCTCCGAGAAGGAATTGTCGGACCTGACGTTCGAAGTGATGGCGATCAACGGCTGGAATCGCGCGAACGTGGCGTTCCGCACCGCTCCGGGTTCGGCAGACAAGGCTTACGGCCTCGACAAGGCCAATCTCGCCTGACGCCCTCGCCCGGTCGCGGGCGCCCTTCTTCGCCGCCGGCGGCCTGCCGGCGGCGGTCACTGGAATACATCCCATGATTCGCTTGAAACATGCCGTCGCATCCGCGCTCCTGGTCGCGGCCGCCACCGCCGGCGCCGCCCATGCGGCGCCCTCGGCCATCGTCACGACGCTGATGACGAAGCCGCTCGACGACTATCCGGGCAAGGAAGCCCAGATGATCTCGGTCGAATACCCGCCCGGCGCGGTCGACCCGGTTCACCGCCACCACGCCGACGCGTTCGTCTATGTCGTCGAAGGCTCGATCGTGATGCAGGTGAAGGGCGGCGAGCCCGTCACGCTGAAACCGGGCCAGACCTTCTACGAGGGCCCGAACGACCTGCACACGGTCGGACGCAACGCGAGCCAGACCCGGCCCGCGAAGTTCATCGTGCTGCTGTTGAAGGACAAGGGCGCGCCCGTGCTCGTGCCGGAAAAATAGCCGGCTCGCACGCCGCCGCGACCTTTTTGAAAAAATGCGGCGGGCGGTGTCACAGGCGGCAGCGCTGAAACGTCTAGTCGCATACGGACACCACGATTCAAGCGCCACCATGCCCGACACCTCCATCCGCCGCCCCGATGCCGACGACCCGTTCGCGCGCAGCTTCTCGACCTGCTACGCCGGCGTGGTCACGTTCCTGGCCGTCGTCACCGAGGGCAGCTTCGCGCGCGCCGCCGACCGCCTCGGCGTCGGCCGCTCGTCGGTCAGCCGCCACGTGCAGCGGCTCGAGGACCGGCTCGACGCACGCCTGTTCCAGCGCACCACCCGCAGCATGTCGCTGACGCGCGAAGGCGAGCTTTTCTACGAAAACTGCCGGCCCGGCATCGAGCATCTGGCGCAGGCGCTCGAGGACATGCGCGAGCTGCGCAGCGGGCCGCCCAGCGGGCACCTGCGCATCGGCGCGACGCCGGGCTTCGGCCGCAAGGTCATCGCGCCGCTGCTGCGCGACTTCCATGCGCAGTATCCGGACATCACGCTCGAACTGCTGCTGAACGACCGGCCCGTCGATTTCTCCGCCGACCGCATCGACGTCGCGTTTCGCGACGGCCGCATGGAGGACAGCGCGATCGTCGCGCGCCGGCTGATTCCGATGCAGATGATCGTCTGCGCGTCGCCGTCGTACGCGCATCAGCACGGCTTGCCGCGCCACGTCGACGATCTCGAGCGGCATCGCTGCATCAACCTGCGCACCGCATCGGGCCGCGTGACGGAATGGGAATTCAGGATCGACGGCGTGACGCAGCAGCGCCAGATCGCCGCGCATCACACGTTCAACGACATCGATCTCGTCGTGCAGGCGGCGCTCGACGGGCTCGGCATCGCGCAGTTGCCCGCGTACCAGGTGTGCGACCTGCTCGCCGACGGCCGGCTGGTGAGCTGTCTCGGCCAGCACGCGCCGGACGACGGCGGCCACTATCTCTGTTACCTGAGCCGCAAGCACCTGCCCACGCGGATCCGCGTGTTCATCGACTACATGATCGAACAGACGCGTGCGCGCGAGCTGCAGTGCCCGACGACGATGACGACCATGACGACGACGGCGCCGCTGGAGGCGGTCGATTGATGCATTCGCGGCAACATGGTGAGGGCTTGCAGGACACTGGCGGATCGCGCGGCGCATGCCTACGATGCGGGCTGTTCGGCAGGCACGCGCATACGGCGCGGCGCCGCTCGGCAAGGCGGCGGCCCGATCGCGCGAACGCGATCGGCGCCGGTTTCGGCAGGTTCAAGCGGCGCGCATGTCGCGCGCCCGTTCAAGGAGAGCAATCGTGAAGATCGTCGTCATTGGTGGTACCGGCCTCATCGGCAGCAAGGTCGTCAGGAACCTGATCGCACGCGGCCACGACGCGGTGGCGGCAGCGCCGTCGACGGGCGTCGATACGATCACGGGTGCGGGGCTGGACGACGCGCTCGCCGGCGCGGAGGTCGTGGTCGATCTCGCGAATTCGCCGTCGTTCGAGGAAGCGGCCGTGAAGGCATTCTTCGAGGCGTCGGGACGCAACCTGTTCGCCGCGGAGCGTGCGGCCGGCGTGCGCCATCACGTCGCGTTGTCGGTGGTCGGCACCGACCGGTTGCAACAGAGCGCGTATTTCCGCGGCAAGATCGTTCAGGAAAACCTTATCCGCGAAGCGGGCGTGCCGTACACGATCGTGCGCTCGACGCAGTTCTTCGAATTCGTCGGCGCGATCGCGCAGGCTGGCGCGCAAGGCGACACGGTCCGCTTGACCACCGCGCACTTCCAGCCGATCGCGTCGGACGACGTCGCGGCCGCCGTGACCGATTTCGCGCTCGATGCGCCGCGCAACGGCATCGTCGAGATCGGCGGCCCCGAGCGCGTGCGGATCGCCGATCTGGTCGAACGTTTCCTGTCGGCCACGCACGACGCGCGCACGGTGACGCGGGATGCGGGCGCCGGCTACTTCGGCGCGGTGCTGCAGGACGACACGCTCGTGCCGGCGCCCG
The DNA here is from genome assembly GCF_002925705.1 of Burkholderia anthinoferrum. Classification (NCBI taxonomy): domain Bacteria; kingdom Pseudomonadati; phylum Pseudomonadota; class Betaproteobacteria; order Burkholderiales; family Burkholderiaceae; genus Burkholderia; species Burkholderia anthinoferrum. The sequence goes on along the minus strand of NZ_LFZP01000065.1, from coordinate 119,397 downwards.
GCGCGCGCCTCGGCGCGACGACCTTCGACGCGTGGTTCCGGCAGCACGCGCTCGCGCGCTGACCACCGCCGGATCGCACACCATGACGCCACTGCGCCCGCCGCCGCTGTCGCTGCTCGACCGGTATCGCGGCCGAGAACCGCAGACGCTGTACTCGACGACGGTCACCGTCACGGGCGGCGAGGCCGAGCACGGCCGCGCATCGGGCGTCGCGCGTTCCGACGACGGGCGCCTGGATGTCGCGCTGCGCCTGCCGTCCGCGCTGGGCGGGCCCGGCGACGGCCCGAACCCGGAGCAACTGTTCGCCGCGAGCTATGCGGCGTGTTTTCACGGCGCGCTGAGCCTGCTGGCCGCACGGGCGGGCGTAGCGATCGCCGGCGCGTCGGTGTCCGCATCGATCGACTTCTGCCGCGATCCGATGGACGGGTTGTTCATGCTGAACGCGAACATTCGCGTGCGGCTGCCGGGCGTCGAACGCACGTTGGCGGAAGAACTCGTCCGCAATACGGAGCGTTTCTGTCCGTATACGAAGATGGCGCACGAGGGCATCAGCCACATCGTGGCGCTTGCGCCGGCGGACGATGCGCCCGAACGCTAGACGGCGTGAACGTTCCACCCATCGTCTTCACGAGGGAGTCATGCAGTCATTCGACAACAAGGTGGTCCTCATTACCGGCGGCGGCGCCGGCATCGGGCTGGCGGCGGCCGTCGCGTTCGCACGCGAAGGGGCGCGCGTCGTCATCACGGGCCGCCGCGAAGAGGCGCTTTCCGCCGCCGCGCGCAGCGCGCCGGGCATCGACTACGTGGTCGCGGACGCCGGCAATCCGGCCGACGCCACGCGCACGATCGACGAAACGGTCGCACTGGCGGGGCGGCTCGACGTGCTGGTCAACAATGCGGGCGCGGGAGCGATCCTGCCGCTCGAGTCGGCGACCTTCGACGCGATCAGCGCGATCTTCCGCGTCAATACGCTCGGGCCGTCGATGCTCGCGACTGCCGCGCTGCCGCATCTGAAAGCGGCGCGCGGCAGCATCGTCAACGTGTCGAGCACGTTCGGACACAAGGCAGCGGCGCTGTTGTCGCACTATGCGGCGAGCAAGGCCGCGCTCGAGCATCTGACGCGCTGCTGGGCGCTCGAGCTCGCATCGGCGGGCGTGCGCGTGAACGCCGTTGCGGCGGGCCCGACGGAAACGGACTTCCTGTCGGAACGGATGAAGCTGTCGGAAACCGACATCGAAGCGATCAAGGCGCAGGAGCGCGCGCGCATTCCGCTCGGCCGGCGTGGCGAGCCCGCGGACGTCGCGAGCTGGATCGTGTCGCTCGCGTCGCCGCAGGCGGCATGGATGACGGGGCAGGTAATCACGGTCGACGGCGGGCTCGACGCAACCTGACCGTCGCCGGAACGCGCGTCACCCGTCGCGACGGGCGACGCGTGACGCGCGAGATGGAGGATCAGTGCTTTTCGTCGACCTTCTTCGGCTTCGGCGGCGACGGCACCTTCGCGTACTGGAACGCCGGCGTGGCCTTCAGCGCCTCCTTCGTCGCGCCGGGCAGGTAGATGTTGCCGTTGCGCACGTCGAGCGACGCGATCGGCACCGCGACGTCATGCGCGGCCACGCCGAGGAAGCCGCCGGCCGACACGATCGCGGCGGACACCGAGCCGTCCGGCGCGACGATCAGGTCGCGCACCTTGCCGACCTTCTGGTTGTCGTCGTTGTATACGGTCTTGCCGAGCACGCTCTTCTTCACGCTCCAGCCTTCGAGCAGCGCCTGCGACTGCTCGACGGTCACGCTGATCGGCTGCGCGCCCGCGATCTGCGCGTGCGCGCTGACGCTCGAGGCGAGGACGGTTGCTGCGATGAGGGTCTTGTAGAACTTCATGTTTCATGCACTCCGGTGCGGTTGTTGTGGATTCCGGGCGCGAAGCGGGCGCAACGGCTGATCGGTGGGCACCCCGCGGATGGCCGTCCCGCGGATGGCCGTCCCGCGCTTCGTCGGTCGCGTGACGGCCGGCCGCACCGCCACTGCGCGTGTGCGTGGCGGACCGGCGTGGCCGGACTGCGGCGAGCAACACGTCTTTCATGGTAGCGGCATTCGCCGGATCGTGCGTTCACGATGCAACACGGCAGATGGGGCAAGCCGGATCCGGATCAACGATCGTGCGGACAAGTGGAGCGAGCGGCCCCGAAAAATGGCGCCGCGGCCTGCCGATCGGGACAACCTCACGAAACGCATACCCGGCCTTCGCGGCGCATCGGACCACGCGGCGTCACGCATTGCGCGAATACGTTCGCCGGTGCCGCACGGCGTCGGCCAGCACGTCGAGCACAGGCTCCGTCTGCGTCCAGCTCAGGCACGCATCGGTGATCGACACGCCGTACTTGAGCGGCACGCCGGGCTTCAGGTCCTGTCGGCCGGCTTCGAGATGGCTCTCCACCATCACGCCGACGATCCGATGCTCGCCCTGCCCCAACTGCCGCGCGAGATCCTGCGCCACCTCGATCTGCCGCTCGTGCGACTTGTTCGAGTTCGCATGCGAGCAATCGACCATCACCTGTTCGCGCAATCCGGCCTTGCGCAGCACCGCGCAGCTTGCTTCGACGTGCTCGGCGTCGTAGTTCGGCCCGTTCTTGCCGCCGCGCAGGATCACGTGCGCATCGTCGTTGCCGCGCGTCTCGAAGATCGCGGCCATCCCCATCTTCGTCATCCCCATGAACGCATGGCTCGCGGCCGCGGCGACGATCGCGTCCGACGCGACCTGCACGCCGCCGTCGGTGCCGTTCTTGAAACCGATCGGGCAGCTCAGCCCCGACGCCAGCTGACGGTGGCTCTGGCTCTCGGTGGTGCGCGCGCCGATCGCGCCCCACGCGATCAGGTCGGCGATGTACTGCGGGCTCAGCAGGTCGAGGAATTCGGTCGACGCCGGCAGGCCGAGCGCGTTGATGTCGAGCAACAGTTGCCGCGCGGCGCGCAGCCCTTCGTTGATGCGGAAGCTGCCATCCAGGCGCGGATCGTTGATGTAGCCCTTCCAGCCGACCGTCGTGCGCGGCTTCTCGAAGTAGACGCGCATCGTGATCAGCAGGTCGTCCTTCAACGCGTCGGCGGCCGCCTTCAGCCGGCGTGCGTAATCGAGCGCCTGGTCGTGATCGTGGATCGAGCACGGGCCGACGACGAGCAGCAGGCGGTCGTCGCGGCCGTGCAGGATGTCGCCGATCGCGCGGCGCGTGTCTTCGACGAGCGTCTGCGTGGCGGCCGGCACCGGCAGTTCGTCGAGCAGCAGCGCGGGCGAAATCAGCGGGCGCACCGCGCCGATGCGCACGTCGTCGATGCGCGTGGTGTCCTGCGTCGCGTCGGCGCTGCCTACCTCGCGATCGTGGGAAGGATTGTCGAGGTTCTGCATGGTGATTCTCCGGGGGACGTCTGTCTGGAATGATGGGCAGGCTCGATTATGGCACTCGCGCGAAACGGTAGCGGCTTGCGGCAGGGGAAGGCGGGCGAGCGCCGCCGCGGGAATGCGGCCGACGTCAAAACGAGGCAAAAAAGGCGTGTCGCAAGGGTTCGCCCGCGGTTCGCCGCGTTGCGCGGCGTGGTGACCAGCAAGCGGCCCGGCCGTTCGGCCGAGTGTTCGCGTGCGGGCGAAGTACCGTACGATCGCAATTGTCCGGTAGCGAAGCGGCCCGTCGGGTGACGTCCGCCGCTTCGCGTACCACTTGCCTGCGACCACGCGTTCCCTGCCCGACCGACACATCACGATGACCGTTTCCGAATTGCTCCGCGCCATCCGCCAACCCTATGCCGATCTGCTCGCGAAAGCAGCCACGCAACCGGCAGTCGTCGTCGAACCGGCCTACCGGCGGGACGATGGCACGCTGGCCACCGAAGGTCCGCTCGCGCTGCCGTGCCGCGCCGATACCATCGCCGCCGAAGGCGAATCGGCCGGCGAGCCCGCGATGGTCGACTCGGCCACGCAACTGGATTTCGAGCCGTTCGCGTTCGAGCTCGAAACGGCGGCCGTGTCGATCCGCCCGTTCGTCTGGGACTGGGCCGCGGTCGAAGCCGACGGTCTCGACGAAACCGCTGCCAACGATGCCTTCAAGACGTGGTTCCTCGCGTGGTTCGACGGGGACGACGAGAACACGCCAGCCGAGGATGGATTGCACGGTATCGTTCACTACCTGTCGGAACCGGTTCGCACGGAACAGGGCTGGCGCATCCACGCGGATCTCGGTTCCGCGCCGGAGACGGCCGTCGAGGATCTGCTGTTCCGGCTCGTCGATGCCGGCGCGACGCGGATCAGTGTCGGTTGACATGCATCTTCATCATTCACGCACCGTCATGAAAACCATCCTGTTGTCGCCCGTGATGCGCCCGTTGATCCGAAGCGCGTGTCGCTACCTCGTCCCCGGCGTCAAGCTGAAGTAACGCGGCGGTGCGCACGCCCCGCCGTCATCGCATCGGCAGACGATCAGCCTGCGTCGCCCGGCGCGTCGGCGTCGATGCCGAGTTCGCTCGCCATCCGCCGAACCAGCGCATTCAGTCGCGCCACTTCGTCCGCCAGGCGCTTCTGCTCGGCCTTCAGCGCTTCGAATTCGGAAGGCGGCACCGAATCCGCGCCGCCGGCATCCGCGCTCGCGAAGTCGGCCATGTTCACTTCGCCGCACATCAGGTGCATCCAGCGGTTCTCGCGCGCGCCCGGTGCACGCGGCAGGCGGACGACGAGCGGCTGCGCGCGCGCCGCGAGTTCGTCGAGGAACGCCTCGACCGACGAGATATCCGCGAAGCCGTGCAGGCGCGCGCTGTTCAGGCGCAACTCCGCGGCCGTCTGCGGGCCGCGCAGCAGCAGGATCGTCAGCAGCGCGATCGCCTGGCTCGGGATGCCGAGCACGCGGTTCATGTTGTGCTCGAAGCGCGGCACGCGGCTGCTGCTGCCTTCCATCACGAGGCTCAGGTGCTTCAGCCCGTCGAGCGCGGTCGTGACTTCGTCCTCGCTCACGTTCATCACGGGCGAGCGCGCGGTTTTCTGGTTGCAGCCGGCGGTCAGCGCGTTCAGCGACAGCGGATAGGTATCCGGCACCGTGTGCTGTTTCTCGACGAGCACGCCGAGAATGCGGGCCTCGAGGGGCGTGAGTTCGCGAAGGGCGCGGGGCGTGGGCGTATCCGGCGTGGTGTTCATGGGTGGCGTCGCAGCGTGCAGCAGGTGAAGGGAACGGTCGCGGCCCGCGCGGCATCGCGCACGGGCGAGCCATATGATAGCTCGCGGCGCGTGTCCCGGTGCCGCTCGCCGCCCCGGCGTGCGCACTTGCCGCAGCGGGCTTTCGTCGGACGTGGCGGTGCGCCCGATGGCACGCGGCGCCACGCGGCGATGCATGCGCGCGCCGCACCGCCGATTCATCGTCCACGCGCGCCCGGGCGTTTGCGCGATGCACATGCCGGCGCTACGATATGCGTTCATCCCGATACCCGCGGCGCCGCGCGCGACCGTCTTCGCACGCCACACCACGCATGACTCGCCGAACGCGCCGACGCCGTGCCGCGCGCCGCTCGTCACTCCTGCTCACCCCCTCACCGGTTCACCACCATGACTGCATCTTCTTCCGCACACGTGCGCGCCATCGTCACCGGACACACACGCGGCGTCGGCGCGGCGCTCGCCGAACAACTGCTGCAGGAAGGCATCGTCGTGCTCGGCGTGTCGCGCGGCCGTCATCCGTCGCTCGCGTCGCAAGCCGGCGACCGCTTCGCCGAAGTCGAACTCGATCTGTCGGACACGACGGCCGTCGCCACCTGGCTGGCCGGCGACACGCTGCGCGGCTTCGTCGACGGCGCGTCGCTCGTGCTGCTGTTCAACAACGCGGGCATCGTCGATCCGATCGGCCCGCTCGCCGCGCAGGACCCGACGATCGTCGCCCGCGCGGTCGGGCTGAACGTCGCCGCGCCGCTGATGCTGTCGGCCGCGCTCGTGCAAGCCGCATCGGCGTCGACCGAATGCCGGATCGTGCACCTGTCGAGCGGCGCGGCCCGCAACGCGTATGCGGGCTGGAGCGTCTACTGCGCGACCAAGGCCGCGCTCGATCACCATGCGCGCGCCGTCGCGCTCGATGCGAACGGCGCGCTGCGCATCTGCAGCGTCGCGCCGGGCGTCGTCGATACGGGCATGCAGGCCACGATCCGCGCGACCGGCGAAGATCGCTTCCCGATGCGCGGGAAATTCGACCAGTTGAAGTCGAGCGGTGCGCTCGCCACGCCCGAAGCGACCGCCCGACAACTGATCGGCTATGCGCTGAGCGACGCATTCGGTGCCGAGCCGACGGCCGACGTGCGCAACCTGCCGACGACGTAAGCGGCGGACGCGGCCCGTCATCCCTCGAGCCGCTTCGTCCAGTCTTCGACCTGCCGCTCCGTGCGGCGCCTGTCGAGCATCTTGCGCCAGCCGGGCGGCAGCAACGGCACGTCGCACAGCGCATCGAGCGCCGCCATGTCGAGCGTGCGCCGATACAGCACGTCGAGCACCGCCGACAGCGGCCATTGCGGGTAGCGGCGCTCAAGCAGCGCCAGCACATCGCCCGGCGCGACCCAGCCTTCCTGCAGCACGCGGTAATACCAGCCGGTCCGGCCGCTTTGCTGCACGAGCGCCGCCATGCGCGGATGATCGAAGCGCGCGTTGAGCTTCCAGCACGGCTGTCGCGACTGCGAGACCTGAAGCACCGCGCCGCCCAGCGTGAACACGTCGCCGAGACACACGTCGTGCTCGGTGATGCCGCGCGTCGACAGGTTCTCGCCGAACGCACCCGGCCGGGCGAGCACGTCGCGCGCGCCGATCTGCGCGGCCCACCACGCATAGTGATCGTGCGCATAGTGGTGGACGGCCTTGTCGGGGCCGCCGTGATGCCGCGTATCGGCCTGCGCGTCGCCGGCAAACCCGAGCGCGCCCAGCCACAGACGCGCCTCCGTCGGCTGCTTGTCGATCGCGCTCGCGTGCGGTGTGCCGGCAAGCGGCCGGCTCGCGCCGATCCGCACCGCGCCGATGGCGACCGCGATCGCCGGCCGTGCGCCGTCGCTCATGCCGCCACACCGTCCGGCAGCGTCGCGAGCAGGCGCTCGAGCTCGCGCGTGCGTGCCTCGCCGAGCGGCAGCAGCGGCCGCCTCGGTTCGCCCGCGTCGAAGCCGCGCAGCCTCAGCCCGGCCTTCACGGTCACCGGCAACCCGCCGTTGACGATGAACTGCAGCAACGGCAACTGCGCGTGAAAGACCGATCTGGCGCGCGCGAGATCGCCTGCGCGCATCGCATCGAACAACGCGAGCGGCAACGCGGCATTCAGGTTCGGCGCGGCCGTGCACCATCCGGCCGCGCCGGCGGCCAGCGCGGCAAGCGCCATCGGATTGCTGCCGTTGTAGAACGGGATCGTCTCGTCGCTCAATTGCGCGAGCCGATGCATCCGGCCGATGTCGCCGGTGCTTTCCTTGACCATCGTCACGTTGTCGACGGCCCGGCAGATCGTCACGATCAGGTCGGGCGACATGTCGACGCCGCTCGTCGCCGGGTTGTTGTACAGCATGACCGGGATGCCGATTGCGTCGCCGATCGCGCGATAGTGCGCGACGATCTCGTCGTTGCCGAGCTTCCAGTACGACACCGGCAGCACCATCACCGCATCGGCGCCGGCCTGTTCGGCGAAGCGGGCACGGCGCACCGCGCCCGCCGTGGTGAGATCGGAAATCCCGACGACGGTCGGCACGCGCCGGCGCACCGCGTCAATCGACGCGGCGGCGACGGCCTCCCATTCGGCGTCGGACAGGTACGCGCTTTCGCCGGTGCTGCCCAACGGCGCGATCGCGTGAACGCCGTCGGCGATCAGGCGTTCGATCAGCGCGTCGAGCGCTTTGAGATCGACGCCGCCGTCGGCGGAGAACGGCGTGACCGGGTAGGCAATGATGCCTTTCAGCAGGATGGACACGATGGGTATTCCTCAATGATGGTCTGACGGAGTTGAAGCGATGCGCCGATTCACGCGACGCAATCCCGATGCGTACGCAACGCGCGGCGCGCGTAGTAGTCGAACGTCACCGCATCGCGTTTCGGCTTCGAGATCCAGTCGTGCGCTTCACGCGCCAGCGCCGGCGGTACCGGCCTGATCTCGCCGGCCGACATCGCGAGCAGTTGCAGCTTCGCCGCGCGCTCGATCAGCAGCGCGAGGATGCAGGCCTCCTCGATCGTCTTGCCGACCACGAGCTGGCCGTGATGCGCGAGCAGGATCGCGCGCTTGTCGCCCAGCGCGTTCGAGATGATCTCGCCCTCCTCGTTGCCGACCGGCACGCCCGGCCAGTCCTTCAGGAACGCGCAATCGTCGTACAGCGGGCAGGTGTCCATGTGCGACACCACGAGCGGCTGCTCGAGCATAGACAGCGCCGCGACATGCGCCGGGTGCGTGTGGATGATGCAGTTCACGTCCGGGCGCTCGCGATAGATCCACGTATGGAACCGGTTGGCCGGGTTCGGAATGCCTTCGCCGTCGACGACGTCGAGATCCTCGTTGACGCGCAGCAGGTTCGCGGCCGAGATCTCGTCGAAGCCGAGCCCGAGCCGCTGCGTGTAGTACGTGCCGGCCGCGTCCGCGCGGCAGGTGATCTGCCCGGCCAGACCCGAGTCGTGGCCCGCGTCGAACAAGATCCGGCACGTGAGCGCGAGCTTTTGCCGCGCGGACCAGCCGCTGTCGCCCACCTCGTTTTCGAGCCGCCGCTCCGCCAGCGCGACCAGCGCTTCCTTCGTCAAATTCAGCGTTTCCGCCATGTTCGCCTCCTGAATGAACCGGGCCGGCCGCACCGCTCGCGACCGTCTCCCGGGTGTCCCACGCGATACGAATGACACACGATACACCTAATGACACTTTGTGTCATGCGTTACAATCGGTTTTTCGAAGGACACCTGGCGCACCATGACGATTCGCCTGAAACTGCTGAGAAAACAGAAGGGCTGGACGCTCGACGTGCTGGCCGACGAAACCGGTCTCACGAAGAGCTACCTGTCGAAGGTCGAACGCGGCCTGAGCATGCCGTCGATCGCGGTCGCGCTGAAGCTGTCGAAGGCGCTGAACGTCGACGTCGAGCAACTGTTCTCGGAAAGCCGCAACCGCGAGCTGATCACGGTCACGCGCGCCGGCGAGCGCACCGCGATGGGCGCGGCGGCCGACAGCCATGCGCACCGCTTCGAGAGCATCGCGGCCGGCGTCGCGCCGAAGAAGATGCTGCCGTTCGTCGTGCATCCGCCGCACGAATTCGTCGCGTCGACGTTCCGCGAGCACGAAGGCGAGGAATTCCTGTTCGTGCACAAGGGCCGCGTCGAAATCGAATTTCCGAACGAGACGGTGCAACTCAGGGCCGGCGATTCAGTCTATTTCAACGCGCTCATCCCGCACCGCACGCGCAGCCTCGGCACCGCGCAGGCGGAGATCCTGGTCATCGTCAGCCACGACGACTAGCCTCGTCACTTCTTCGCGCAAGGATCTTCCGATGGTCACCAAGGCCACCGCACCGTTCCAGCAGATCAAGACGCTCGTTCGCCAGAACGTCGAGTCCGGGGACTGGCGCCCCGGCGACCGCATTCCGTCCGAGCTCGATCTCGCCGCGCAGTTCGGCGTCGCGCGCATGACGGTCAACCGCGCGCTGCGCGAGCTGACCGAGGAAGGCGTGCTCAAGCGCATCGCGGGCGTCGGCACCTTCGTCGCCGAGGTGAAGCCGCAGTCGAACCTGCTGATGATCGCGCATATCCGCGACGAGATTCGCGCGCGCGGCCACGAGTACCGCTGCCGCGTGCTCAGCCAGTCGCGCGAGCCCGCGTCGTTCGACGTCGCGGCCGCGTTCGGCCTGCCGGTCAACACGCCGGTCTTTCACGTGGTGTGCGTGCACGAGGAAAACGGCCGCCCGATCCAGCTCGAGGACCGCTACGTGAACCCGGCCGCCGCGCCCGGCTTCATCGATCAGGATTTCCAGACCGAGCCGCCGTCCGAGTATCTGTACAACAACGTGTCGCACGACGAATTGGAAATCGAGCACGTCGTCGACGCATCGCTGCCGACCGGCGAACAGGCGCGGCTGCTCGACATGCGCGCCGACGAGCCGTGCCTCACGCTCACGCGCCGCACCTGGACCGACGGGCTGCCCGTCACGTTCGTGCACTTCCTGCATCCGGGCAACCGCTACCGGCTCGGGTCGCGCTTCAAGCCGGGCGCGGGGCGCCACCCGACCTGATCGCTTGTCGCACGCCCCAGACGCACGGCGGCCGTTTCGTCACGAAACGGCCGCCGCGTTCGTTATCTACACTGCTCCGATCGCACCCACCTGCCCCGCGTCGCGCGACCACACGACCGGAAACAACGGGTGATCGAGCGGCGCGCCATCGGCCAGTTGCGCCGCGAGCCCCGGGAAATCGGGCGAGGTTTTCCAGCGGCGCGGCGCGTGACGGATGTCGTCGCCGACGAAGCGCAGTGAAAACGCGCGCCGGCGGTTCTGCGTGCCGCCCGACGCATGCAGCGTGAGCATCCGGAAGCACACCATGTCGCCGGGTTCGAGCGCCCAGCGGCGGATCGGAAAGGCCGCGCGATCGGCTTCGATGTCGGGCAGGTCGGCGAGGCTGCCTTCCGGGAACCACTTCGCCTCCTTGTCCATGAACGTGCGCGGCATCAGCCACGGGCCGCGGTGCGAGCCGGCGACGAATTCCAGCGTCGATTCGAGCGGCACCGGGTCGACCGGAATCCACATGCTGACGTTGTCGTCGCCTTCGATGTTGTAGTACGGCTGATCCTGATGCCACGGCGTGCGCTGCCGCGTGCCGGGCTCCTTCACGAGCAGGTGGTCGTGATGCAGCCGCACGGTGTCCGTGCCCATCAGCGCGGCGGCGACAGACGGGGCCGGCGAGCGCGCGATGAAGTGGCGATACGCGTCGTTGTGCTGCCAGTTGCAGAAATCCTCGAAGAACCAGCCCGGATCGTCGGGCCGGCTCGCGACTTTCGCGCGTTCGCTCGGCTGCGCGAGGTTCGCGTCGATGCCGGCCCGCAGCGCGGCCACTTCGTCGGGGGAAAAGATGCCTTTGATGCAGACCGCGCCTTCCTCGCGGAACGCGGCGATCAGTTCGGGCGTCACGGCTTGCGCGACGCGATCCGGGATACTCGTCATGGTGTGCCTGTCGGTCGAATGAGTTGCGGGGCCACGGTGCCGAAGTCAGTTGCCTTGCGCCGTAGGTGTCGACACGAGCGGCGCGAACGCCGGCGCGGTAACGAGGAGCGTTGCGGTGCGGGTCATGGCGTGTCCTTGAAAGTCTCGACGCGGCGGGCGACGCCGGCGTCCGGTGGAGGCGCTGCGACGGGATGCCGGCGCTGGGCGCGAAAGACAGGGCTTCGATGAAACTGCGATGCAGTCTAGACTGCTCAATTTTCGAGCGCAAGCGGGGAAGAACGGGGGCGAAGCGAACCGAGGGCAAGCAGCGACCGGAGTGGTAGGACGGCGCTCGATCCACAGCGCCAATGCCGGGATATTCGGGTGTTTACCCTGTACCGCGCACGCTCGTCACGGAGATGTCCTTTTCGGATATCCGTGGCGCGGCGATGTCGATACGAATGATCGACGCGAAGGGGGTTCAGCGCGGTATTGACACTGCGCCCTATACCGCCTGGCAGGCCGCTTGGTACGGCCGCAGCGTATTGCGCCTTTCGGCGTGGGCGACGACTACTTGATCAACTGCATTCCGGCGACCTTCGAGGCCGTCACGTCGAATGTAGCCGTATATTCGCACTCGGCTGCGAACCCCGAGCGCTCAATCAGACAATCGGAGAAGTCCGCCTTCGCGGACGCCGCGAAAACACGAAGCGCCTTTCGCACCGTATCGGCACCTTCCACCATGAGTTCCTTCGTGCCGATCATCGAGTCGATGATGTCCCTCATCTGCTCGCGCTCGACGCCGTAGCAGCGCCCGAGCACCCACACGACCTCGACCAAGGCGACCTGTGAAACATACCCCGGCCGCTCAGCCGACAGGGACTCCATCAGCGCCGTCGCTTTCTTCGATTGCACGGCATCGTCCTGAGCGAAGTAGCGGACCAGCACGTTCGTATCCAGTCCGATCATCGCCTGGATGCTCCCTGCTCGGCGATGGCCCGATTCATGTCCTCGATCGACACCGGTTTCGCGGGCTTCTTCACGATTCCTTTGAGCGACGCAAGCGAGTGCGTGGCCGGAATGACTTCATACCGGCCCGTTGCCTCGTTGAAGCTGAATTCGATCCGGTCTCCAGACTTCAAACCAAGCTGATTGCGCACGTCCACGGGAATCGTGACCTGCCCCTTTGAAGTGATCGTTGCTGCCGTCATGATGACACCTCCTTGACTCCTTACTTTACGGTAAGGAAAGTCGCAAAGCAAGGGCCGTGCTGCCGTCTGTCCGCGCGCCGCGCTCGAGCAGCATCCGCCCTTCGCCCGCGTCGCCGCGGTCGGCCGCGCTGCGCATTCGGCCTTCCAGCGCGCCGCCGGCGGCGGCCACCGCCCACGTGAGCGCGGTCAATGCAAACGAGCCGATGATCGCGATCCGTTTGAAAAACATCCGGTTCCCTCCCGACGTGCCGGCGCTCGTCGACGCGCGGCCGATACGATGGGTCGAGCGCCCCGAGAACGCCGCGAAATACCGCGCCCAGGTCGGGCGAAACCGCGATTGCCCGCGCCGTCCGGTCATGTTAAAAATCGTCGCACGCATTTGGAAATGAAATGCTCTTATCCATATAAGTGCAGAAATGAATAGACCCCTGTTCGACATCGATCTGCTGCGCGCGCTCGTGATGGTCGCCGATTGCGGCAGTTTCACGACGGCGTCCGCACGGCTACATTCGACGCAGTCGACGGTCAGCCAGAAGGTGCGCCGGCTCGAGGAGATCGCCGGCCACCGCCTGCTCGACCGCGGCACGCGCGACGTGCGGCCGACCGACGCGGGCGTGACGGTGCTCAGCTACGCGCGGCGCATGCTCGCGCTGAACGACGAGATGCTGGAAGCGCTGTCGGGCGCGACGGTCGCGCTGACGATCCGGCTCGGCGTGCCCGACGATTTCGCGGCGGGCCGCACGACGCACGCGCTCGCGGCGTTCAAGCGCGAGCATCCGCAGGTCAAGCTCGAAGTGACGTGCGGGCTGAGCCGCGACATCAGCGCCGCGTACGATCGCGGGGAACTCGACCTCGTGTTGATCAAGCAGCGGCGCGACAGCCGCGAAGCCGTCGTGCGCTGGCCGGAGAAGCTGCGCTGGATCGACAGCGCGAAGCATCCGTCGATCGATCTCGACCCGGTGCCGCTCGTCGTGTTCCCGCCGCGCGGGCTCTATCGCGACGACATGATCAAGGCGATCGAGGAGCGCGGCCGCCGCTGGCGGATCAGCTTCACGACGTCGAGCCTGAGCGGCATCCAGGCGGCCGTCGCCGACGGGCTCGGCATCAGCGTGCTGCCCGCGCGCGTCGTGACGGACGAGCATGTGGTGCTGACCGCGAAGCAGGGCTTCGCGCCGATCGAGCACATGGACATCGCGATCCTGCACCGACCGACGGCCGACCCGATGGTCGGCGCGCTGACGAAGACGCTCGCGAAGATGCTGGAACTCGAAGGACGCTAGGGTCTGTTTACATACGGAACGCACATGCGAATGCGCGAAATCGCTCGTCCCCCAAGGGGACTTCCTTGCGGGGGCGCAGGCAAGGAGGAAGGAGCGCCGTTTGGCCGAGCCAAACAAGTGACGCGCAACGCCGCCATGCGGGCGATTTCGGGCATTCCCCTGGAATGATTTTTGAATTTGGGGTGGCCACGAGAATGGCCGCTCGCCGCGTTGTGCTCCTTGCGAATACGTCCAGTATTCGCGGCGTCGCACGCCTCGCGAGCGGCCGTTCTCGTGGCAACGCATGTGCGTTCCGTATGTAAACAGACCCTGGGCAACGCGGATCGCGTCAGAACATCGTGTTGCCGTTCGCCGCCTGCTCGGGCACCGGCTGGTTGACGTCCCAGTGTTCAACGATCTTGCCGTGTTCGAGCCGGAAGATGTCGATGATCGCGCTGCCGCGCGTGCCGGGTTCGCGCACCGCGTGCACGTGCAGGATCACGTAATCGCCGTCGACGAACGCGCGCTTGATCTCGCTGTGCGACTGCGGATATGTGTCGCGCAGAAACGCGACGAACTTGCGGAAACCGTCGCGGCCGTCGGCCGCGTTCGGATTGTGCTGCACGTAGCGATCGCCGACGTACGCGAGCGCGGCGTCCGCGTCCTTCTCGTTCAGCCCTTTTTCGTAGAACGCGAGCACCGCGCGCCGGTTGGCTTCCTGCTGCGCGTCGGCCGGGCCGGCCGCCACCGCATGCGCGGCGCTCGCGGCGAACAGGGCCGCCGCCATCCATCGTGCGGCCCGTGCCGCGGTCGTGCGTCGCATCGTGGTCTCCCGAAATCCGGCCGAAAACCCGATCATACCGGCGCGACGCGGCGCTCAGACCAGCGCGCCGTCGCGCGCGACGATCTTCCCGGACGATACGACGAGGCGCCGCACCGGCCGCGCGACGACGGCCTCGGCGAACGTCAGTGCATCGACGAGCACGACGTCCGCGCGATTGCCCGGCTGAAGCCCGTAATCCGCGAAGCCGCAGCCGCGTGCCGCGCCGTGCGTCACGCAGTCCAGCGCGACTTCGAGCGCATCGTCGCGGCGGAAATCGTTGCGCATGCCGATCAGCATCGCGCGTTCGAGCATGTCGGGCGAACCGTACGGCGTCCACGTATCGCGCACGCCGTCGTTGCCGCCGATCACGGTCACGCCCGCCGCACGGCACGCGGCCACTGGCGGCACCGGCACCGCCGCCGGCGCGGTCGTGACGATCGCGACGCCGAGCGCCGCCATCCGCGCGAGCAGCGCATCGCGCTCGCGTCCGGCGATATCGCCAAGGCAAAAGCCATGGCTGATCGCGACCTTCCCGTGCATCCCGTGCGCGGCCGTGCGCTGCAGGATCAGGTCGAGCGAGTACGCGCCCATCGAGCCGCGCTCGTGCAGATGGATATCGAGCCCGCGGCCGTGGCGCGCGGCGATCGCGAACAGCACGTCCACCGCCTCCACCGGATCGCCTTCGATCGCGCACGGATCGAGCCCGCCGAGCACGTCCGCGCCGGCGTCGAGCGCGTCGGACAGCAGCGCATCGGTGCCCGGCCGCTGGAGCACGCCCGATTGCGGAAACGCGACGATCTGGATCTCGACCTGCCCGCGCAGCGTCTCGCGCGTCGCGAGCACGCCGTGCAGATGGCGCAGCCCGGCTTCGGTATCGACGTCGACGTGCGTGCGGATGCGCGTCGTGCCGGCCGCGAGAAACGCGCGCGCCAGCGCCAGCGAGGCGGCGCCCGCGTCGTGGCCGCTCGTCGCGCGATAGTGGCGCTCGTTCTCGATGCGATCGACGAGGCGCGGCCCGACGTGGTTGCGATACCACGGCATCCCCCAGTGGGTCTTGTCGAGGTGCGTGTGGCCTTCGACGAGGCCGGGCAGCGCCAACGCGAGCGCGCCGTCCTCGATCGCGCAGCCGGCGGGCGCGTCGAGCGACGGACCGACGCGCGCGATACGATCGCCTTCGATCAGGATATCGACCGCGGCGTCGGCGCGCGTGCGCACATTGCGGATCAGCAGGTTCGTCATGTCGGCTCCGGTCGGGTCGGTCGGTGCAAGGCGGACACGGCGCGTGCCGCGCCGCCGGTCGGGCGGGTCAATGCGCGAAGCGCAGCGACGGCGTGAGCGGTGCGCCCGTATCGCTTTCGCCGCGGCGGAATACCCAGCGTTCGGCCGGCACGCCCGCGACGGCCGCCGCCGCATTCGGCGCGCGCACCGCGACGAAGCTCGCGTCGCAGCCGACCGCGATTCCGTAGTTCTCCTTTCCGATCACGCGAGCGCCGGCGTGCGTCGCCATGTCGAGCGCGATGCCGAGCGCTTCGTCGGTGTAGAAACCCGACCGGTAGCCGACCATCATCGCGCGCTGCAGCATGTCGCCGTTGCCGTACGGCCACCACGCGTCGCGGATGTTGTCGTTGCCCGCGAACACATGCACGCCCGCGTCGCGCAGCCGTCGCACCGGCGGGAACGCGCAGTCGCCCGGCGCATTCGTCAGGATCGACACGCCGGCTTCGGCCAGTGCCGCGGCGGCGCGCTGCACGTCGTCGTCGCTCACCTGGCCGAGCGCGTACGCATGGCTCACGTTCACGCGCCCGCCGAGCCCGGCCGCGCGCGTGCGCGCCGCGATCCGCAGCAGTTGCGCGATGCCCGTTTCGCCCGGCTCGTGCAGATGGATGTCGATCTTCGCGCCGCGCTTCTCGGCGATGCCGAACACGATGTCGAGCTGGCCGTCCGCGTCGCCGTCGAGCGTCGTCGGGTCGATCCCGCCGACCACGTCCGCGCCTTCGCGCACGGCTGCGTCGAGTATCTCGGCAGTGCCCGGGCACGTGATCACGCCGGCCTGCGGAAACGCGACCAGTTCGATGTCGACGATGCCGCGCCATCGTTCGCGCGCGGCCATCACGGCGTGCAGGTTCGACAGGCCGGTCGTCGCATCGACGTCGACGTGGCTGCGCATCGCGATCGTGCCGAACGCGGCGGCCTGCGCGATCAGCGCGTTCGCACGCTCGACGATCGGCGGCGCGGCCGCGAGCTGGCGCTTCTCGACCGCGAGCCGCTCGCGCAGCGAGCCGACCGGTTCGTGCGGCACCCAGCGATCGCCGACGAAGCTCTTGTCAAGATGGATATGGCCGTCGACGAAACCGGGCAGCACGACGCGGCCGTCGAGGTCGATCGTCTGCGCGCCGGGCGCGGCGGCGCAATCGGCGCCGATCGCGGCGAAGCGGCCGTCACGGACGACGAAGTTGACGGGCTGGCCGCCGGCGTCGACGGCGTTGAGGAAGAGTCGTTCGGTCATGGCTTGATAGGTGGAGCGGTCGCGGCGCGACACCGGCGCGGACAGGGGGAGGAACCGCGGCCGGCGCGGCGCGACCGTTGGCAGGGAATCCGGCCACGATATCGGACGCCGCTGCGCGAGGCCAATTAAATGTCGCGATGCCGCGCATTCGATTTCCCGATGCGCGGCGCGCAGGGCCACCGGGCCGGGCGCGGGACAGGTTACGCCGGCCGTGGAAACGGCTGGAATGTCGGCGGCCGCGCATGGGCCGCATCGCCCACCCACGGGTGCCGGGAAGCCGCGTCGCGCCGTTGCGCGCGGGGGCTTCGACGCGCCGCCCAGCCGGCGATTTACGCGGCAACAGACTTTACACGTTGTTACCCGGCCGCACCGGACGCGCATCCGCCCATTCCTTATACTCACGCCGAGTTCGCCACCCATGACGGGAATCCATCGGCGGACACGTTGCCGATGCAGGAAACATCATGATGCGCATGCCTTCCACGAAGACCGTTCTGTTCGCCTCGCTCGTCGCCGTGGCGGCGCTTCCGCTCACCGCCTGTGTCGCGCCGGGCTACTACGGCGCGCAGCCCGGCTATCCGCAGCAGCAATACGCGACGCCCGGCTATGCGCAGCCCGCGTATTCGCAACCGGGTTACGTGCAGCAGCAACCGGCGTATCCGAATCAGGCGCCGCAACCGTACGATCAATACGGCAACCCGTCGCAGTACGGATCGCAGCCTTACGACCAGTACGGCAATCAGCAACAGCAATACGCGAACCCGTACGGCACGCAGTACGGCACCGTGTCGAACATCCAGCCGGTCAGCAGCTCGGTCGGCCCGTCGGGCGTGGCCGGCACCGTCGTCGGTGCGCTGGTCGGCGGCCTCGTGGGCAACCAGTTCGGCCGCGGTCACGGCCGCGATGCGGCAACCGTGATCGGCGCGCTCGGCGGGGCGGTGGCCGGCAACCAGATCGGCCAGCAGATGGGCGCCGCGCAAGGCCCGAGCAGCTACCGGATCGACGTGCGGGTCAGCGACGGCTCGATGCGCTCGTTCGACGTGCAGTCGCCGGGCAACCTGCGTCCGGGCGACCGCGTGCAGATCAACGGCAATCAGCTGTCGCGCTATTGATGCCGCCGGCGGGCGCGTGAGCCGATCGCGCGCACGTCGTTTGTTTGACGTCGTGCGCCAGACCGGCGCGACGGCGCATGCGCTTGACGCGCGCCCTCCTTGATGGCGGTACGACGTACCGCCATCACTGTCTTGTCCGTTCACGATCGTGCGCGCCACGCGCGCGACGCACCGCACATCGCCACGCGGCATCCGGATTCCTATTAGGATAAGCACGATGCATCCCGCGACCGCGGCAGCGGTGCGCCGGCATGCACGCCCTCGACCGGAACACCCCGATGACGATCACGATCCGCCTGCTTGACGCCGCCGACGCGGCGCAGTTCCAGACCGTCCGCCTGCGTGCGGTCGACACCGCGCCCACGTCCTTCCTGCCGACGCTCGACGAAGAATCGCAGGTGCCGGTCGACGAATTCGCAAAGCGCCTCACGCCGACGCAGGTTCAGGCCGTGTTCGGCGCGTTCGACGGCGACACGCTCGTCGGCATCACCGGCGTACGCCGCGACGCGCGCACGAAGATCGCGCACAAGGCGACGATCTGGGGCGTGTACGTCGACGCCGCGTATCGCGGGCAACGCATCGCGCACGCGCTGCTCGACAGCGCGACCGCGCATGCGGCTCAGGCGTGGGGATGCAGCCAGTTGATGCTGTGCGTGAACGAGGTCAACCGTACCGCGGAGCGACTGTATGCGTCGCAGGGGTTCGTACGGTTCGGCACGGAGCCGCGCTCGATGTTCGTCGATGGACGCTTCTACGACGAGCACTACATGATCAAGACGCTGGCGTAACCTGATGGCGTTCGCGTGCGGGCACCGGCCGGTTGCACGCGAACGCCGCGGCGTGTTGCCTTTCTCACCGCTTGTCGGTGATCGTCGTGTCGACGACTTGCCCGGCGATCGTCACGTTCGTCAGCGCCATGGCGCTCACGTTGAACGCGTAGATCGGCCCCGGCGACGTGACCGTCGGCGTGCCTGACGCCACCGGCGTGCCGAAGTCGCAGTTGCTGATCGTCACGCCGGAAATCGGCTGCACGGCCGGCGCCGGCGGCGTACCGTTGTAGTCGAACGCGACTGGCCCCTGCGCGACGATCGCCTGGAAGCACGATGCGGTCACGCCGTTCAGCGTCACGTTGCTCGCCCTCACGTCGGCGATCGTCACGTTCTGTACGACCGGCGGCCGCGTGCGCACCGCGTCGTTCGCCGGCTGGTAGTCGCAGTCGAACGTGACGATGCCGCCCTGCGCGGCCGACGGGTTGCCGGCCGACGGCGTGACCACGCCGAGCGGCACGCTCGCGTTGATCGGACTGCCGGCGAGTAGCGCACTGCCGTAGCCGCCGCCCTTCAGCGTCACGCCGTTCGGCAGCGCGACGCCCTTCACGTGGAAATCCTTCACGTAGCCGCCGCGGTTCATGTTGGTCTTCACGCGAATCGCGATGTTCAGCGGATTGGTCTGCCAGTTTGCGTTCAGCATTGACAGGTTGGTCGCATAGATCTGCTCGACGCCGCCGCCCATCTCGCTGCCGAGCGTGATCCCGCCGTGCCCGCTGTTCATCGTGCAGTTGCGGATCAGGTGCCGCTTCGCGGGCCCGTATTCGGTGTCGCGGTCCTTGCCCGACTTGATCGCGATGCAGTCGTCGCCGGTGTTGAACGTGCAGTCCTCGCAGAGCACGTCGGTGCATGCATCCGGATCGAAGCCGTCGTTGTTCGGGCCGATGCTGTTGGTCGTCACGCCGCGGATCACGACGTTGCGGCTCGCGGTCGGATGATGCTGCCAGAACGGCGTGTTCTGCGTCTGGTAGTTCGCCATCAGCACGTTCGTGCAGCCGATGAATTCGACCATGCACGGCCGCAGGTAGTGGCCCAGTCCGAAAATCCGCTTCTCCACCGGCACGCCGGCCTCGGACAGCGCGGGCAGGTAGTTCTGGTCCTGCTGCCACGGCGTGACGGGCGACGTCAGCATCGCATAGAGCGCGTCGGGAATCGCGGGCGCGACGATCCGCAGGTCGACGTTGTTCGGGTTCGCGCCGTTCTGGGCCGGCACCGCCGCGCTCGCGCCGTATGCGCCGGACGTACCCTTGTAGGTCCACCAGCAGACGCTGTTCGCGCCGCTGCCGGAGAACGGCGTCATTGCCTGCCCGTTGAGCACCGACGTCGGACCTTCGCCGGTCAGCGCGATGTTCGTCGCGTTGCGTGCGTAGACGGGCGCGCCGTAGTTCAGGCAATCGTTCGCCTGCCAGCGGCTGTAATACAGCCGGCCGTTCGCGCCGCAATCGACAAGGCCGTCCTTCGCGTAGTCGGCCGGGTTCGGGCTGAAATAGATCGTGCAATTCGCGCTCAGGTGGAACGTGACGTTGCTCTGCAGCACGATCGGCCCCGCGCAATACCAGGTGCCCGCCGGCACGACGACCCGGCCGCCGCCTTCGCGCCGGCACGCGTCGATCGCCGCGAGAAACGCCGGGCGCGAATCGAATGCGCCGGGCGCGGTCGTCAGTTCGGAACCGGGGCTGACGGGCGATTTCGCGACCGGCCACGGCGACGTCTGCGCGACCGTCGCGCACGGGCGCGCGCCGTAGTGCGTCACGTCGAAGTCGCGACCGTGCCGCGCGAGCCGCGACACGTGCGCGAGCGACGCGGCGATGCGCGCCGCCGCGCCGTGCTCGCCCCATACGAGATCGACCGCCGACGCATGGGGCGTCGTGCCCGCCGCCAGCGCCCGGGTGGCCGTCAACGGCCCACCGAACATCGCGCCGCTGGCGAGTGCGCCGGTCCAGCCGATGAAGGCGCGGCGCGATACCCGTTTCGGGGCGGATGATCGGACGGGCGAAGACGAACGGCGGCGAGGGGCGGCCATGGGCACTCCTTCAGGGTAAGGGTATCGATGCGCCGGGCGGCGGATCATGATTTATACGTCGTCGTACTACATTGCGCAGTCTAGACGCGATCGATGGAAGACACGTATTTGTCGTTTACCCTGTTTTCTCTGACATTGTGTGCAGTATGTGTGCGCACACTCACCTCGCCTAACCAGCCTTTAGAGATATGTTGTCGTATGTTTATGCGCAACAACTTCAAATGGATCGCGCGGCCGACGATGTGCTCCGAGGCGATTTTCCTACTCGCCAGCTACCGCAGTCGGCGCCGTCGCCGGCTCGCGTCCCGCCGACGCAGCCGGCTCGAACACCAGCATCAGATCGCCGCGATAACTTCCGCGGGCCGGCGGCGCCACGCTCGCGGCCGGCGCTTGCGCGCTGACCTTCAGCATGCGGGTTTCGTCATAGCCGTCAAAGCCGTCGCGCCCCCGCGTCGTCGCCACGAGCGCGTGGGCGGCACCGGGCGCGATTTCCGCGCTGCTCGCCTTGCCCGTCAGCACGACCTTCGCATGGGCCATGTCGTCGCGACCGTTCGAGAACCGCAGCGGCTGCAACAACGTGACGTTGATATCGGGATTCGTCGTGCGTACGCGGATCGGCAGCGCCGCGGCGAACGTCTGCTGCTTGCCGTCCGTGTCGTTCAATTCGACCAGGCCGTATGCGGCATCGTCCGGCTGCGAAACGAACAGGATGTCGCCGATGTGCGCGGTCAGGCGGATTGTCTTGACGACCGCTTGCGGCGACGTCTGGCCCGCATGGGCGACCTCGATCAATGCAATGCTCACGGCGAGTGCGACGAGATGTCTGGAGGTCTTCATGGTGTGGTTTCGCATCCTGATGGTTAAAATCCGATCGTCGAAAAACGGCTCACTTCACGCACCCAACTCCCACCATTACGGAAAAAATCCGGAATTCCTTTATCTCGAAATTAGCCGGCAAGATTGTCGCGGAATTCAATGCACCACCCGTCCGTGCAATCGAACGGGCCGGCCGGTGCCGATCCCGACCGCGCCGAGGCCGCGTCGCCGGGCCCCACGCCTGAATGGCGTCGATGCCGCACTCGGCCTGCAACAACGATAGGTCGGGCGCAGGCGGATAAAAATCCATGCAAACCTTCACAACCCGTATCCGTTTCCGTTCACCAGCGCCATCTCAAAATCAAATGGAAATTGCCCGAAAATCGCGCTGCCGCGCGGGCCGCGTCGCGCCCGTCGCCCACCCGCCTCGGTAATTCCGCCTCTGTTCAGCCCCCCACCGCCCGCGCTATCGTTTCCCATCCCCACAGCCCAGGAGCTGCCTTTGCCTACCCGCCACGGAGTCGACCTCATCCGCGCCCGCGCGCTGTTCGATCGCGAGCGCCGCGCGTTCATCGAAGCCATGCCGGTTTCCCGCGCGCTGTCCGCGGAAGCGTCCGAGCATCTGCTGTTCGGCGTGCCGTTGCACTGGATGCAGGACTGGTCGACCCCGTTCTCGCTATACGTGAAGGAAGCGCGCGGCGCGACGTTCACCGACGTCGACGGCCATCGCTACGTCGATTTCTGCCTCGGCGATACGGGCGCGATGTTCGGCCATGCGCCCGAACCCGTCGCCCGCGCGCTCGTCGAGCAGGCCACGCGCGGCTACACGACGATGCTGCCGAGCGAGGACGCCGCGTGGGTGTCGCGCGAACTCGCGCGCCGCTTCAAGCTGCCGGTGTGGCAATTCGCGTTGAGCGCGAGCGACGCGAACCGCTTCGTGCTGCGCTGGGCGCGCGCGGCGACCGGCCGAAACACGATCGTCGTGTTCAACGGCTGCTATCACGGCACGGTCGACGACGTGTTCGTCGATCTCGTCGACGGCCGCCCGGTGCAGCGCGACAGCCTGCTCGGACAGTCGTACGATCTGCTCGCGAACACGCGCGTCGTCGAATTCAACGATCTGGCCGCGCTCGAAGCGGCGCTGAAGGACGGCGACGTCGCATGCGTGCTCGCCGAGCCCGCGATGACGAACATCGGCATGGTGCTGCCCGACGCGGGCTTCTGGGAGGCCGCGCGCGAACTGACGCGCCGCCACGGCACGCTGCTCGTGATCGACGAGACGCACACGATCAGCAGCGGCCCCGGCGGCTACGCGGTCGCGCACGGTCTCGAACCCGACATGCTGGTGGTCGGCAAGCCGATCGCGGGCGGCGTGCCGTGCGCGGTGTACGGGTTCAGCGCCGAATTCGCGGAGCGCGCGAAAGCGGCGAAGCTGAACGCGCCGCCCGGCCATTCGGGCATCGGCACGACGCTCACCGCGAACATGCTCGCGATGCACGCGATGCGCGCGACGCTCGCCGAAGTGGCGACCGACGCCGCGTATGCGCACATGTTCGCACTCGCCGCGCGGCTCGCGACGGGCCTCGAACAGGCGATCGCGAAACACGGGCTGCCGTGGTGCGTGACGCGCATCGGCGCGCGCACCGAGTTTCAGTTCGCGCCCGTGCCGCCGCGCAACGGCACGCTGGCCGGCGCGCAGCTCGACAGCGAACTCGAGCACATCGTGCACCTGTACCTGCTCAATCGCGGCGTGCTGATCACGCCGTTCCACAACATGATGCTCGTGTGCCCGCAAACGACGGCGGACGATGTCGACCGGCTCGTCGCGCAATTCGATGCGTGCCTGGGCGAACTGGCCGGTTGATCGAATACGACGACGGAGGATTCTCGGCGCGCCGGCAAGCCGGTGCGCTCGAGCATCGAGGTGTCGTCGATGACGAAGGGGTGCCGCACGCAGCGAACCGAATACGCAGCGACCCGCACCCGCCCCGCTACGCGGCCCGCAACGCGCGCCGCGCCACTTCCGCGAAATACCGCGCACCGATCGGCAAAATCTCGTCGTTGAAATCGTACGCCGCGTTGTGCAGCGGCACGCCGCCCTGCCCGGCCGCCTCGCCGTTGCCGATGAACACGAAGTTGCCCGGCACCGCCTGCAGGAACGCGCCGAAATCCTCCGAGATCATCATCGGCTGCACGTTGGCGTTCACCGCGTCGGCGCCCGCGACGTGCGCGGCGGCCCGCACGGCCGTGTCGACCCATTCCGGCGAGTTCACCGTCGGCGCGAACTCGTGCGTGTACTCGAACGTGCAGGCCGCGCCGTGCGTGCGGCAGATCCCTTCGGCGATCTCGGCCATCCGCGTCTCCAGCAGCGCCTGCACGTCGCGCGAATAGCTGCGCGTGTCGCCCTTGATCGTCACGGTCGACGGCAGCACGTTGCGCAGCCCGTCGGTGATGAATTCCGTGCACGACACCACCGCCTGCTGGCCCGGGTCGAGATTGCGCGACACGATCGTCTGCAGCGCGAGCACGATCTGCGCGCCGATCACGATCGGATCGATGCCCATGTGCGGCCGCGCCGCATGCGTGCCGCGCCCGTCGATCCGGATCACGAAATTGTCTTCGCTCGCCATGATGCCGCCCGCACGTGTCGAGAACGTGCCCGCGCGCATGCCCGGCATATTGTGTGCGCCGAAGATCGCGTCGACCGGAAAGCGTTCGAACAGCCCGTCGGCCATCATCGCCTTCGCGCCGCGGCCATGCTCTTCCGCCGGCTGGAAAATGAAGCGCACCGTGCCGTCGAAATCCTTGCGCTCGGCCAGCAGCCGCGCGGCGCCGAGCACCATCGACATGTGGCCGTCGTGACCGCACGCATGCATCTTGCCCGGCGTGCGCGATACGTGTTCGCGGCCTGGCGCGTGCTCGGCGATGTTCAGTGCGTCCATGTCCGCGCGGATGCCGATCGCGCGCCGGCCCGTGCCGGCCGTCAGGTTCGCGACGAGCCCCGTGCCGCCGATTCCGCGATGCACGTCGAGCCCGAGCGTCGTCAGGATCCGCGCGACGTAGTCCGACGTGTTCACTTCCTCGAATCCCGTCTCGGGATACTGGTGCAGATGGCGGCGCCACGTCTTCAATTGGCCCTGCAGCGTGCTTTCGTCGATTGTGTCGATCGTGTCCATTGCGTTCGCCTCGTCGGTCGTCATGTCGTTCAGGCCGCCACCGCCGCGCGGCTCAGCCAGTCGCGCTGGCGCGCGAGCACCGCGTCGGCCGTCTCGCCGACGCAATGCCGGTACACGGACGGCGCGGTCGCCCCTTCCGTGTTGATCGCCAGCACGCGCGCGCTCGCATCGAGCCCGACCTGCCGCGCGCGCGCCGGGTCGCGCATCAGCACGGCCAGCCCCGCGACGCCGGCCGCGCCCGACTCGCCGGCGACGAGCGGCACGTCGCGTTCGCTGCCGGCCGCGAGGCCGCGCATCGCCTGCACCGCGTCTTCGTCGTCGATCAGCATGAAGTGGTCGATGCACATCTCGAGGAAATCCCACGCGAGCGGCGATGCCTCGCCGCACGCGAGCCCCGCCATCACCGAATCGACGCTGCCGGTCGCCTTCGTCGCGCGCCCGGCCAGCGCGCTCTGGTACAGGCAATCGGCCTGGCGAGGCTCGACGACGACGAAGCGCGGCCGCTGCACGCCGTCGCGCTCCCACAGGTAGCTCGCGACGCCCGCGGCGAGGCCGCCCACGCCGCCCTGCAGGAACACGTGCGTGAACGGCCGCCCGTCGTCCTCCGCCGCCTGCGCGGCGGCTTCGGCTGCGATCACGCCGTAGCCCTGCATCACGTCGCGCGGAATCGCTTCGTAGCCGTCGTACGACGTATCCGACACGACGTACCAGCCGTTCGCCTGCGCGAGCTGCGCCGCGCAGACGACCGATTCGTCGTAGTTCCCCGCGATGCGCACGATCCGCGCGCCGTAGGCCGAGATCGCGCGTTCGCGCTCGGCGTCGACGTTCGCGTGCAGCACGATCACGCAGCCGCAGCCGATCGCGCGCGCGGCGGCGGCCAGCGCGCGGCCGTGATTGCCGTCGGTCGCGCTGATCACCGTCAGGTCGGCCAGCTCGGACGCGTAGCGGCCCGTGACAAGCCCCTGCGGATCGAGCGCCTGCGTGCGCCGCAGCCGCTTCACGAGCCGCACCAGCGCGATCGGCGCACCGAGCGCCTTGAAGCTGCCGAGCGGCGAACGGCACGACTCGTCCTTCACGCTGACGCTCGCGACGCCGAGCCGCGCGGCGAGATCGGGCAGCGCACGCAACGGCGTGCGCGCATTGCCGACGAGCGGCCAGTGCGCGAGCCACGCACCGCTTTCGTCGGCCGACGCGATGTTCATCACGCGGCGCAGTGCGTTCGGGTAGGCGGTGCGCGACGCGCGCGGGTTGGCGATGAGCATGACGGAAGGCTCCGGATCGGGACCGCGCGGGCGGCGGTCGGGTGGGTCAGATCGGGCAGGCGCGAGTTGCGCTTGCGGTCGGTTGGGAAAATAATATTGCGCATGCCGGTCTATAAAATCGCCAAATCAGCGGCGTCGACGCAAAAATTTCTCATTCTTTCGAGGCTTCACGCGCCATCATGACGACCCCTCTCGATGCGTTTGATCGCAAGCTGCTGATGGAAGTCCAGCGCGACGCGCAGACGCCGCAGGCCGAGCTCGGCGCGCGCGTCAACCTGTCGACCGCCGCCGTTAACCGGCGGCTGCGGCGCCTCGCGGAAGCGGGCGTGATCGAGCGCTATACGGCCGTCGTCGCACCGGACAAGGTCGATCATCCGCTGACGATCGTCGTGAACGTCGAGGTCGAGAGCGAGCAGATCGACCAGCTCGACGCGATGAAGCGCGCGTTCGAGCGCTGCCCGCAGATCCAGCAGTGCTACTACGTGACGGGGGAATGGGATTTCGTGCTGATCCTCGCGGTGCGCAACATGGATCAGTACAACGCGCTCACGCGCGAGCTGTTCTTCGCGAACAACAACGTGAAACGGTTCAAGACGCTGGTGAGCATGAGCCGCGTGAAGGTCGGGCTCGACGTGCCGGTCGATGCCGGCGAGTGACTGCGGCGATGAAACAGCCGGCGCGCGACACCGTGCGCCGGCCGTTTCCCATCGACGGCTACGTCAACGACAACTGAAGCTCGCCGCCGAATTCACGTCTCCCGCGCCGTTGTAGCGCGCAACCTGCGGATACGGACACAGCGGCCGCGTGCGCCCCGCGCCCCACGATGCGGGCACTTCCGCGTTCGGCACCGCGTTCGTCGCGTCGCGCGCGGTCGCCACGATCGCCGCCGGCGCCTGCCCTTGTTCGACCCATGCGACGAGCGGGGTCAGCATGTCGAACTGGTCGGCCGCCGGCCCGCCCGAGCAGTGGTTCATCCCCGGCACCGGAAAGAAGCGTGCAAAGCTCGACGCATCGCCGCCGTTCGCCTGCGCGACCTGCGTGTACCAGTCGCGCGTGTCGTTGAACGAAAACACCGGGTCGCCCGTGCCGTGATAGACGAGCAGCTTCGCGCCGCGCGCCTTCAGCGCGGCGAGGTTCGTCTCGTCGGGCGGCGTCATGAACGACCATGACGATTGCGTGTACGTGCCGTTCGTCGCGAAGATCGCCGGCGCGTCGTTGTCCATGTCGAAACCGAGCGCGAAGCCGGCGAGGTTCGCGAGCGTCGCGGCGGTTTTCGGCGGCGTCATGAACGTGAACGCCATCGCGGCCGGATCGAGCGCGATCGAATTCGACTGCTTCCACGCGGCCCAGCCGCTGCCGGCCACGCCCGGATCGTACGGAAAGCTCGCGTACAGCGCCGTGCCCGCGCTGTTGCGCGCGCCGGCAAACACGTTCGCCAGCGCGGTTTTCTGCGCGGGCGTCAGGCAGGCGCCCGTGCGCGTGCCGTTCGCGCAGGTCGGGATATCGGCGTCGATGCTGAAGTGCGCCTGGCACGCGGCGACGTCCTGCACCATCCCGTCGGCCGCGCCGTCGAGCGCGTCGCATTTGTCGAGGATCTTCGCGCCGACGAACTGGCGCTCCGCATCGTTGAAACCGCTGCGGATATCCGGCAACCCGTTCGAGCCCGTCGCCGACGCGATCTTCGCGAACTGCTGCGCGCCGTACATCTCGCCGATCGCCGCCTTCGGCAGATGGAAACCCGGGTCGCCCGCGATGATGCCGTCGTAGTCGGCCGGGTTGCGCACCGCCGTGACCATCGCGTGGCGGCCGCCGTTCGAGCAACCGCCGAAATAGCTGCGATCGGGCGCCTTGCCGTACGCGAGCCGGATCACCTGCTTCGCCATCGGCGTGAGCGCATCGACGGCGCCGTAGCCGTAGTCGATCCGCGCCTGCGGATCGAGGCCGAACAGCGGATTCTGCGCGGCGCTGTGCCCGGAATCCGAGCTGATCACCGCGAAGCCCTGGTTCAGCGCATTGGTCAGCGGCCCGCCGCCGCCGATCTCGCCGGTCGCGGTCACGACGTTGCCGTCGAGCCCGCCGTTCGCCTGGTAGAAGAAGCGGCCGTTCCATGCTTTCGGCAGACGCATCTCGAAGCCGATCGCATAGGTGTTGCCGTCCACCGCGCTCACGCGCTGATTCATCTTGCCGGCGATCACGCAGTGCTCGGCGACCGGCTTGCCGGCCACCGTCAGCGCGCCGGCCGCCGCGGTCGTCACCGACGTGAACGACGTGTTCGCATACGCGAGCTTCGCGACGAGCGCGTCGCACGTTTGCGTCATCGCGGCCGGCGTCGCGGCGCTCAGGTGCGTGGGCGCGGCGCCGATCGAATCGTCGCCGCCGCACCCGGCGAGCATCGCGGCGGCGGACAGCGGCGCAATACAGAGGAATGCAGATTTCGTGTTCAAGATAACTCCCGTTCGGTTCGTCACGCCGGTGAATCAGAACATGTGCCGCACGCCGACCATCGCGCCGAGCTGCCCCATCCCCGCGCCGGGCGTCGTGCCGGGCCCGCCGCCGCTGACCGCGTAGCGCGCGTGCGCGCTGTTCCACAGATACGACGACTGCGCGTAGACGGCCGTGCGCTTGGTGAACAGATAAGTCGCGCGCAGCGTGGCCATCGTCGCGCGCGTGTCGTGCGCGGTGTTGACGATCCGGTAGCCTTCGCCGTCGACGATGAAATCGGGCTTCACCGCATACGACGCGCCGACGAAGAACAGATCCGAATGCGCGCCGGGCGCGGCCGGCGAACCGGTCGATACGCGCCGCCCGATCCAGCCCGCGCCGATCTTCGCGCCGGCCGCCTGCGCATACGCGCTCACGTGCGTGCGCGCATCCTTGCCGCCGCTGCTCGTGAACGGGACGGGCGCCACGCCGTCGAAGAAGTTGGCGGCCGCGCCGGTGCCGCCGCGCTGTTCCTCGTACGAGGCCGCCGCGCCGAAATACGCGCTGTCGTACTTGAGCATCACCGACCAGTTGCGGCACTGCACCGCGTCGCCGGGCACCTGCCCCGCGCACGTGCCCTGCCCCGGCGAATTGCCGGTGCCCGCGCCGTCGCGGCCGAACGAATACGCGGCGCCGAGCGTCACGCCGCGATACGTGCCGACGTAGGTCACCGCGTTGTCGGCGCGGCCGTTCGGCACGTATGCGTCGAACGAGCCGAGCCCGTAGATGTCGGGGCCGATGATGTCCGCACCCTGCAGCGCGAGATAGGTCATCGTGTACTGGCGGCCGAACGCGAGCGTGCCGAAGCCGCTCTTCAGCCCGACGAACGCCTGCCGCCCGAACAGCCGGCCGCCCTGCCCGAGATCGCCGCCGCGCACGTTGAAGCCGCTTTCGAGCGTGAACACCGCCTGGTAGCCGCCGCCGAGATCCTCGGTGCCGCGCAGCCCCCAGCGCGACGGCAGTTCGCCCGTCACGCCCGGCATCCGCACCACGTGATCGCCGGCCGCGTTCGCGTGCGACACGAACTCGACGCCCGTGTCGATGATCCCGTACAGCGTCACGCTCGACTGGGCGTGCGCGCCGGTCGCGGCCAGCGCGCATGCGCCGGCCGCCAGCAAGGCTTTGGTGTGCTTCATGATGAATGTCTCCAGACCTGTGTCGATATCGCGCTCTGTCGGCGCTGGTGGGTTGAATGCAACGGAATTCAGTCGTGTGCCTGCGGCCGCCGGATCAGCACCAGCGCGGCGACGGCGGCGACCAGCGTGACGGGGATGCTCGCGCCGATCACGACGGGCGCGCTGCGGCCAGCGGCCAGCAGCGTCGCGGCCGCGAGCGGCCCGACGACGGAGCCGAGCCGGCCGACGGCGACCGCGGAGCCGACGCCGGTACCGCGCATCGCGGTCGGGTAGTACATCGCGGCAAGCGCGTACAGCACCGACTGCCCGCCGACGACGAACATCCCGGCGGCGAACGCGGCCGCCGCGAGCGACGCGAAGCCGGGCGCGGCCGCGAGCGCGGCGAGCGACAGCACGATCCCGACGTACATGCCGCCGACCACGCGCGATGCGCGCATCCGGTCGAGCGCCGCGCCGATGCCGAGCGCGCCGAGCCCCGCGCCGACGTTGAACGCGATCTGCACGAGGCCGACGTGCGCGCGATCGAGCCCGCGCGACGCCATCAGCGACGGCAGCCAGTTCAGCAGGAAGTACAGAACGATCAGCGTGCAGAAGTAGCTGACCCACAGCGCGACCGTCGACGTCGTGCGGCCGTCGCCGAACAGCGTGCGTGCGACGCTGATGCGCGCGGCCTGCGTGCCGGCGACGTCGAGATACGCGCGCGATTCCGGCAGGCACCACACGAGCAGCGGCACGAGCAGCAGCGGCCCCACCCCGCCGACGTAGAAGATGTGCCGCCATTCGGTGTCGCCGGCGAGCAGCACGCCGATCAGCGATGCGATCACGCCGCCGAACGGAATCCCGCAGTACATCGTCGCGACCGCGCTGCTGCGCGAGCGCGGCTCGACCGCTTCGGACGACAGCGCGATCAGGTTCGGCATCGCGCCGCCGAGGCCGATGCCGGTCAGCACGCGCACGACGACGAGCATCGCGAACGTCGAGACCTGCGCGGTCGCGATCGACAGCAGTCCGAACAGCACGACCGATGCGATCAGCACGCGCTTGCGGCCGATCCGGTCGGCGAGCCGCCCGCCGAGCATCGCGCCCGGCAGCAGCCCGAAGGTGCCCGCGCTGAACGCGAAACCCATCTGCGACACGCTCAATCCGAATTCGCGCGCCATCCGCGGCGCGGCGACGCCGACCGACTGCAGGTCGAGCCCTTCGAGAAGGGCGATCGCGAAACACAGCGCGAGCGTGGTCGCGACCGTGGATTTTTCGGCAACGTAAGTGTTCATGTCTCCATTCCCATGTCTTTGTGGTCGGTCGGCCCTGCAACGGCCGCCGCGCGCCGCCGCCGGCCAGTGGCGGTTCGGCGCGCGAGGTGTCGTATGAACGGCCGCCTTTATCAGGCAGCCTGATTCACTGGCCGCGAAAGTGCCTGCCGGTGTCGTGGCCGGCCGGTCGTTGTACCTGCGTGCTGCTTACCGCTGTAACTGCTCGCGCGTGCTGCTTACGCGTAAATCACGTCGGGATCGCGCCGCGCCGGGTCGTACAGCGCGTCGATCGTCGCCGCGCGATGCTTCTGCACGGCCGCCTGGTTCAGCGATCCCTTGTCGGTCACTTCGCCGAGATCGAGCGACGGCGGCGTGTCGATCAACCGAATCCTCGCGACGAACGTCGAACCGCCGCTCGCGTTCCGGTTCAGCGCGGCCAGCCACGCCGCGAACGCCGCACGCACGGCCGGCGCACGCAGCACGTCGGTCACGGACGCATCGGCGGCGAGCCCCGCCAGCGCACGGCATGCATCGACGCGCGGAAACACCAGCAAGCCGATGTCGTCGCGATTGATTCCCGTCACGACCACGTCCTGCACGTACGGCGCGCCGCTCGACACCGCGTTCGCGCGCAACGGCCCGACGCTGACGAACGTGCCGCTGCTCAGCTTGAAATCCTCGGTCAGCCGCCCGTCGAACATCAGCCCGAGCTCCGGCCGCTCCGGATCGGCAAACACGCCCGCGTCGCCGCTGCGGTAGTAGCCTTCTTCGTCGAACACGTCGCGCGGATCGACATCGGCATGCCAGTAGCCGCGCATCACGTTCGGCCCCTTGAAGCGCAGTTCGTACTTGCCGCCGCACGGCACGAGCTTCGCGTCGCAGCCGGGCGCGGGTAGCCCGATATAGCCCGCGCGCATCAGCGGCCCGGTCGTGAACAGGCACGACGGCGACGCCTCCGTCATCCCGAGGCCGGCCATGATCCGGATGCGCTCGCCGCAATGCGCTTCGGTCACGCGGTCGAGCCGGTCCCACGCGGCCTGCGACAGCCCCGCGCCGCCGAAGAAATACAGCTTCACGCGCGAGAAGAACGTGTCGCGCAGTTCGGCGTCGCGTTCGAGCGCGGTGGTCAGCTCCTCCCAGCCCTTCGGCACGTTGAAGTAGATCGTCGGCGCGATCTCGCGCAGGTTGCGCACGGTTTCGTCGAAGCGGCCGGGCATCGGGCGGCCATCGTCGATGTAGAGCGTGCCGCCGTTGTACAGCGCGATGCCGAGGTTGTGACTGCCGCCGAACGTGTGATTCCACGGCAGCCAGTCGACCAGCACCGGCGGCTCGCGCGTGAGCTCGGGCATCGTCTGGCGCAGCATCTGCTGGTTGCTGCACAGCATCCGGTGCGTGGTCGGCACGGCCTTCGGCAGCTTCGTCGAGCCGGACGTGAACAGGATCTTCGCGAGATGGTCGGGGCCGACCGCCTCGTGGATCGTGTCGATCGTGCGCGGGACGGTGGCGAGCAGGCGCGACAGCGGCACCGCGCGGGCCTTTCCGTCCGCATCGGCATCGCGCGCGACGATCAGCACCGCATCGGCCGGCAACGTCGCGTCGAGCGCACGCGCGAACGGCGCGCGTTCGGCGACGAACACGGCGCCCGGCTTCAGCACGCCGAGCGTGTGACGCAGCTTGCCGTAATCGGTCGACACCAGCGAATACGCGGGCGAGATCGGCGAGTACGGCACGCCGGCCAGCATCGCCGCGAACATCAGTTGCAGATGCTCGAGATCGTTGCCGGACAGCACCGCGAGCGGACGCTCGGCCGACAGCCCGAGATCGACGAGGCCCTGGCCGAGCGCGCGGGCGCGTTCGAGCATCTGCGCGTAGGTGATCTCGATCCAGTGCCCGTCGGCGCCGCGCCGCGCGGCCAGCACGCGGTCGGGGTGCGCCTGCGCGCCGCGTACGAGGCAGTCGGTGATGCGCGTCGGGTAATCGCCGAGCGGCTCGCGCGAGCGCAGGTACCAGGTGCCGTCGTCGGCGCGGCGAATCTCGGCCGCGCCGACCGCGACGGCGGCCGCGCGATAGCGTACGCCGCCAGCGTGTTGGCCAGCCTGAAGCGGCGCCTTCTCTGCTTTCATCGTCGGCTCGCTCATATCGGATAGTGGCGCGGCGTGGTCTGCACGGTGATCCAGCGCAGCTCGGTGAATTCGGCGATCGACGCGCGGCTGCCGAAGCGGCCGTAGCCGCTCGCCTTCGTGCCGCCGAACGGCATCTGCGCCTCGTCGTGCACGGTCGGCCCGTTGACGTGGCAGATCCCCGATTCGATCCGGCGCGCGACCGCCATCGCGCGGGCGATATCGCGGCTGAACACGCTCGCCGACAAGCCGAACTCGCTGTCGTTCGCGAGCTCGACCGCTTCGTCGTCGCTGTCCGCGCGCAGGATCGCCACCACCGGCGCGAACGATTCCTCACGATACAGGCGCATGTCGCGCGTGACGCCGTCGACGATCGCGGGCTGCATCGTCGCGCCTTCCACGCGGCAGCCGAGCGGCAATTGCGCGCCCAGTGCGCGCGCATCCTCGACCAGCGACGCCGCGCGCGCGGCGGCCGACGCATCGACCATCGTGCCGAGCGGATGGCCGGCCCGCGGATCGCCGGCAACCAGCGTGCGCGCCTTCGCGGCGAGCCGCTCGACGAGTGCATCGGCGATCGGCCGCGCGGCGATCACGCGCTCCGTCGACATGCAGATCTGCCCCTGGTTGAAGAATGCGCCGAATGCGATCGCGTCGACCGCCGCATCGAGATCGGCATCGTCGAGCACCAGCACCGGCGCCTTGCCGCCGAGTTCGAGCAGCACCGGTTTCAGGTGCGCGGCCGCGTGGCGCGCGATGATCCGGCCGACGTGCGTCGATCCGGTGAAGTTGATCCGCTTCACATGCGGATGCGCGATCATCCGCTCGACGAGCTCGGGCGCGTCGGCCGCCGCGTGCGTGATCACGTTCACCACGCCCGCGCCGAGCCCCGCTTCGTCCAGCACCGCGCCGATCAGCGCGTGCACGCCCGGGCACGCCTCGGACGCCTTCAGCACGACCGTGTTGCCGCACGCGAGCGGCATTGCGAGCGCTCGCGTGCCGAGGATCACCGGCGCGTTCCACGGCGCGATGCCGAGCACCACGCCGCACGGCACGCGCATCGCGAGCGCGAGATTGCCCGGTACGTCGGACGGGATCACGTCGCCGGCGATCTGCGTCGTCATCGACGCGGCCTCGCGCAGCATGTTCGCCGCGAGCGTCACGTTGAAGCCGATC
Source organism: Burkholderia anthinoferrum (assembly GCF_002925705.1). Lineage (NCBI taxonomy): Bacteria > Pseudomonadati > Pseudomonadota > Betaproteobacteria > Burkholderiales > Burkholderiaceae > Burkholderia > Burkholderia anthinoferrum. Next base: position 85,071 of record NZ_LFZP01000065.1, on the reverse strand, counting down.
CAGCCGGGCGTCGCGCCGGTTTCGGCCACGCCGGCCGCGACGAACGCGTCGATGCGCGCGTCCATCAGGTCGGCCGCCTTCAGCAGCAGCCGGCGGCGCTCGGTCGGCGCGAGCGCCGCCCATGCGGGGAACGCGCGGTGCGCGGCGTCGATTGCCGCGTCGGCATCGGCCAGGCCGGCCGCCGGAGCGCGCGATGCGAGCGCGCCCGTCGCGGGGTTGAAGCGGTCGAAGGTGCGGCCGTCGCGAGCGTTGCACCACTCGCCGCCGATCAGCATCCGTCTGTCGGTCATGTCGTCTCCTGCCCTGCCTGTCTCTTGCGGTTACGTCCGCGGTTATATCGGCGGCTGCGTTCGCGCCGTATCAACGCTTGTATGCCTGCAGGCCCGGCTTGATCGTCTTGTCGTCGAGGAACTGCTTCAGCCCCTGTTCACGGCCGCGCTCCGGGTCGCGCAACTGCGCCTGGTCGAGCTTCGCATACAGGTAATCCTCGCACTGCTCCCACGTGAGCTCGCGCGAACGCTTGAAGCCGTGTTTCGCCGCGCGCAGCACGACCGGGTTCTTGTCCATCAGCCGCGCGGCGAGCGCGATCGTCGCGTCGCGCAGCCCGGCGAGCGGCACGCTGCTGTTCACGAGGCCCATCTCGGCCGCTTCCGCGCCGGTGAACGTGTCGCCGGTCATGATGTAGTGCAGCGCGCGGCGATGCCCGACGGTGTCCGCCATCGCCTTGCTGACGAGGTTGCCCGGCGGGATGCCCCAGTTGATCTCCGACAGCCCGAACACCGCTTCGTCGGCCGCGATCGCGAGATCGCACGCGACGAGCGGCGAGAATCCGCCGCCGAAACACCAGCCGTTCACCATCGCGATCGTCGGCTTGTTGTACATCCGCAAGCGGCGCCACTGCCATTCCGACGCGTCGCGGCGCACTTTTTCCTGCAGCGCGTCGGAGCCGCCGTCGATCTCGCGGAAGTATTCCTTCAGGTCCATGCCGGCCGTCCACGCGGCGCCCGCGCCGGTCAGCACCAGCACCTTCGCTTCGTCGTCGAACTCGACCGCGTCGAGGACTTCCAGCATCTCCCGGTTCAACGTCGGGCTCATGGCGTTGCGCTTCTCCGGGCGGTTCAGCGTCACCCACGCGATGCCGGCCTCCACTTTCAGCTCAACGGTCTGCCAGCGGTTGTCGTACTTGCTCATGTCTGTTCCTGTCGTTCGTTCCTGTGCGATTCGGTGCGCAGCATTCCTGCTGCGGACGACTTCATTTAATATCAGGCTACCTGATATTGCAAGCGGCACGAGCGCCGGTGTAAACCCGGAGCGAAAAGCGGGAAAACGGAGGAATCGGGGAACGGTCAGCCGCCGGGAGGCGGGGAAGCGAAGCGGACGCGCGCCGCCCGGGCCGCGCGTCGTGAAGGGTCGGAGCCGATCAGCCGCGGAGGTTGCGCGAGAACAGTTCGAGCGCGCGCTGCACGTGCGCGGCGTCGTCGGCCGAAATGTCGCCGAGCATGCGCATTTCGAGCGGGCGCAGCACGGCTTCGCATTCGCGCAGCATCGCCGCGCCGGCGTCGGTCAGCTTCAGCAGGATGATGCGACCGTGCGACGGGTCGGCTTCGCGCGTGACGAAACCGCGCGCGGCCATCACGCTCATCACCTCGTTCGCCGATTGCGGCGTGATCCACGAACGTTCGGCCAGTTGCGCGTTCGACGATGCGCCGCGCGCCTCGAGCACCGACAGCGCCGTGTATTGGGCGAGCGTGATGCCGAGCGGTGCGAGCGCGTCGGTCATGTGACGGCGCAGCAGCCGGTCGAGGCCGCCGATCACGTAGGTCAGGCGCTGCTGCACGCGCGGCTTCGGCTTGTCGCCCGGGGCGCGGGCGGCGTCGTTCTTCGCGGCGGCTTTTGCAGCGGTTTTCGGGTTCGCGGGCTTGGTCGGGGTGGAACTCATGGTGCGGGCGGGATGGAATTGCGGGCCATCTTACCAGCACGCGAAACGTCGCTCTGTCCGGTTGTATGCGACACGCGCCCGGTACGCGCGGTCAGCCGCGACGGTCAGCCGTCCGACGGGCGCGTGCCCGCAAACCGCGTCGTCGGCAACCCCGCATAGCGCGTCTGCGCGACGAACACACCACCCGCGTGCGCATCGCCGGCCAGCGCGTCATCGCTCAGGTCAACACGCGCACTCGTCACATACAGCCTGCCTTCCCCATCGATCGCCACACAGCTCGGCTGCGCAGTCGGCACCGCCACGCGGTCCGTCTCGACACCGTCGGCCCCATAACGCACCACCCTTCGCCCGCCCCACTGCGCATTCCAAAGCCCGCCGTCGCGATCGACGATCGACCCGTCCGGATCGCCATCGGCATCGGTCAGCCGCGCGAACGGTCTCACGTTCGCGACATCGCCGCCCGCCCGGTAATCGCACACGAAAATCTCGCGCACCAGCGAATCGCAGAAATACATCTTCGTGCCGTCCGGCGAGAACCCGATGCTGTTCGCGATCGCGGCCGGCGGCAGCGCAAGCCGCTCCAGCGCGAGATCGGCATTGAGCCGATAAAACCCGCCGACCGCGCGCGGCGGATCGCCCCCCTCATCCTTCATCCCGAACACGAACGCGCCGAACGGATCGCAGCGTCCGTCGTTCAGCCGCGTCGGCAGTTCGGGCTCGACGTCGACGATCCGCGTGAACGTGCCGCTGCGCAGATCGAAGAACGCAAGATGCGTCGCGAGCCCGACGAGCAGCACATCCGGATCGTCGGTCAGCGCGAAGCACGCGAGCCGTTCGGGCATCGCCCATTGCACGAGGTCCGAACCGTCCGCGCGGCAGCACCACAGCTGCGCGCCTTCGATGTCCACCCAGTACAGCGCGTGCGTCCTGTCGCACCACGTCGCGCCTTCGCCGAGCGTGTTGCGGCTGTCGGCCAGCAGCGTCGCCGACGCGGCCGGATGAGTCTGTTGCATGCCGTCTCCCGATATTCGTCGTATTTGCAGGCGGCCGCGCGTGGTCGACATCAGATCTTCATCGCGCGCCGCTGGTTGCGACGATACTGGTCGAACAGCACCGCGAGCAACAGAATTCCGCCGCGTATCAGATATTGGTAAAAGGTCGGCACGTTCAACAGGCTCATCGCGTCCTGCACCGAGCCCATGATCAGCACGCCGACCAGCACGCCGGAGATCGTCGCGACGCCGCCCGTCAGCGACACGCCGCCGAGCACGCACGCGGAGATCACGCCGAGCTCGAGGCCGACCGACGTCTTCGGATCGCCGAGGCTCATCCGCGACGCAAGCATCACGCCCGCGAAGCCGGTCACGAGCCCCTGCAGCACGAACACCGTGATCTTGATGCGCATCACCGGCAGCCCCGCGAGCAGCGCGGCCTCGCCGTTGCCGCCGACGGCCAGCACGTTCTTGCCGAACACCGTCTTGCGCAGCAGGAAGCCGAACACGACGAAGCCGACGATGTTGCTCCAGATCGGAAACGAGATGCCGAGGAACGACCCACCGCCGAGATCGAAGAAGCGCTCCTCGGAGATCATCACCGCGTCGCCGTTCGACGTGATGAATGCGAGGCCGCGCACGACTTCCATCATCGCGAGCGTGACGATCAGCGAGTTGATCCGCCAGCGCGCGATCAGCACGCCGTTCACGAGCCCGACCGCGCCGCCGGCGAGCACGCCGGCCGCGATGCCGAGCACGACGCTGTGCGTCGCGGTGATCAGCGTCGACGCGACGACGCCGGAAAACGCGACGATCGACGCGACCGACAGGTCGACCTCGCCTAACGCGAGCACGAACATCATCGTCACCGCGATCGAGCCGATCAGCGTGACCGACAGCAGCAGGCCCTGGATGTTGCGCGGCGTGAGAAAGTCCGGCACGGTCAGCGACAGCACCGCGAACAGCACGAGAAACACCATCACGATGCCGGAACGGTTGATCAGCTGCCACACGCCGCCACGCGGACGCGCGGGCGTGGCCGCGGCGGCGGCATCCGGGGATGGGGAGGTACGTTGGGGTTGCATTGCCTGGCTCATATCAGTTGCTTTCCGGTTGACTGCTCGCCGCTAGCGCGGCAGCGCGAGCTTGATCAGCGCGTCGGGCGTCGCGTGCGCCTTGTCGACCTCGCCCGCGATCCGTCCTTCCTTCATCACGATGATGCGATCCGACACGCCGATCACCTCGGCCAGATCGCTCGACACGAGGATCACCGTGCGGCCCGCTTCCGCGAGTTCGTAGAACAGGTTGTAGATTTCCGCGCGCGCGCCGACGTCGATGCCGCGCGTCGGCTCGTCCATCAGGAACACGTCGATGCGCTCGGCCAGCCAGCGCGCGATCACGACCTTCTGCTGGTTGCCGCCCGACAGCGCGCCGATCGGCGTGTCGCCGTCGCGGGTCTTGATCGCGAGGCGCTCGATGTATTTCTGCGCGAGCTCGCGTTCCCGCCGCCCGTCGAGCAGCACGCGCGCCGGGCTGAAATGACGGCGCACGCTGATGTTCAGGTTGTCGGCCACCGACGCGATCGCGACGATGCCCTCCTGTTTCCGGTCTTCCGGGCACAGCGCGATGCCGGCGCGCACCGCGTCGCGCGGGCTGCCGAACGCGACCCGCTTGCCGTTCAGCTCGACGTGCCCCGCGCTCGGGCGCGCGGCGCCGTACAGCAGCTTCATCAGTTCCGAGCGGCCCGCGCCGACGAGCCCGAAGAAGCCGACGATCTCGCCGCGCCGCGCGCTGAACGACACGGGCTCGGCGAGCCCCGGCCCCGTCAACCCTTTCGCCTCGATCAGCACGTCGCCGGCCGTGCGCGGCCGGTAGCCGTACACGTCCTCGATCGAGCGGCCGACCATGCAGCCGATCAGCCGGTCGCGGTCGAGATCGGCGACGGAATCGAACGTGTCGATGCGGCGGCCGTCGCGAAACACGGTCACGCGGTCGCACAGTTCGTACACTTCCTCCATCCGGTGCGTGACGTAGATGATCGCGCGGCCTTCCGCGCGCAGCGCGCGGATGATCCGGAACAGTTGCGTGGTCTCGCGCGCGGACAGCGAGCTCGTCGGCTCGTCGAACGCGATCACCCGTGCGTCGCGCATCAGCGCCTTGCCGATCTCGATCATCTGGCGCTGGCCGATCGACAGATACTTCACCGGAATACCCGGATCGATATGCTCGCCCAGCCGCTCCAGCGCATCGAGCGCGCGCGCGGCGAGCGCGCGCTCGTCGACCACGCCGGCCCGGCTCGGCAATTGTCCGAGCATCAGGTTCTCCGCGACCGTCAGTTCGGGCACCAGATGCAGCTCCTGGTAGATGATCGCGATGCCGGCCTCGAGCGCCGCGCGGGTCGACGCGAAGCGCTGCACCGTGCCGTTCAGCGTCAACGTGCCGGCCTGCGGCTGGTTCACGCCGGACAGCACCTTCAGCAGCGTCGATTTCCCCGCGCCGTTCTCGCCCATCAGCCCGTGCACTTCGCCCGCGCGCACCGACAGCGACACCGTGTCGAGCGCACGCACGCCCGGAAACGTCACGGTGATGCCGTCGAGCGCGAGCAGCGCACCGCTCGGCGGCGTGCCCGCTTCGGCACCGTGGCCGGCGGACGCGGCCGTCATCGTCTGCATCGTCATCGCGTTCTCGCCTCGCCCGCTCAGATGCCGAGCTCGGCGCGCACGGCCTGCCAGTTCGTGCGCGTCATCAGCTTGCCGCTCGTCTGCGTGTCGGCCGGCGGCACCTTGCCGTTGCGGATCCAGTCGACGAGGTTCTGCGTGCTGTCCTTGCCGTGGTTCGTCGAGCTGACCGCGATCGTCCCGTAGAAGCCGGTCGGCTCCTTCTTCTGGAATTCAGCGAACGCCTCGCCCGCACCGTTGATGCCGACGCCGATCACGTCGGCCGCCGGGATGTGCAGCTGTTCCGTCGCGCGCACCGCGCCGAGCACGGTTTCCTCGTTCAGCGCGTAGATCACCCATTTCTTCACGTTCGGATGGCGGGCGAGCACGGGTGCCGCCGCGCTGAAGCCGCCTTCGTCGTCGGTCGTCTTCTGCGGCGCGTCGAAGATGTTCTCCTTGCGGAAGCCGTTCGCGAGCAGCGCCTGCGTCGCGCCGTCGGTGCGCAGCTTCGCGGTCGGCAACTCGTAATTGGTGATCCGCAGCGCGCCGACTTCCTCGGGCTTCCAGCCGCGCCGCTTCATTTCGTCGGAGATCGCCTGGCCGACCTGGTTGCCGATCTTGGTCGCCGACATCCCGAGGTGCGGCACGTTCGGCAGCGGCTTGCCGCTCGAATCGACGAGCTGGTCGTCGACGGTCACGAACTTCATGTTGTAGCGCTTCGCGCGCGACGCGATCGCCGGCCCGAGGCGCACGTCCGGCGCGCAGATCACGAAGCCCTGGGCACCTTGCGAACCGAGATTGTCGATCGCGGCCAGCACCTTCTCGCCGTCCGGCGTGCCGATCTTCACGACCGAGAAGTTCTCCTTCTGGCCGAGCGCGGACGCCGCGTTCTGCTCGTTGATGAACCACGCCTGCTCGGGCATCTTCACGAGGAAGCCGATCTTCAGCGGCGCGTCGGCGTGCGCGGCGCCCTGCATGCCGAGCGGCGCGATGCACAGCGCGGCCAGCAGCGCGCGCAGGGTATGTCGACGGATCGTGTGAGTCGTGCGGTTCATGTGGTGTCTCCTTTGTGTCGGCCGATGCCGTGATGTGTGTCCGTAATCAATCGTTCGTCGTGCGCGCCCGAGGCCGCGCGCGCACGCAGGTTCAGCGGCCGAACGCGTCGGTCTGCACGCGTCGGCCGAACAGGAAGGCGTCGGCGACGAGCCGCAGCGGCCGCACGTCGACGTCGCTTTCGCCACGCGCGATCAGCGCACGAAAGTGCGCATACAGCGCCGGATACTCGCGTTCTGGCCCGATCTCGACCGGCTCGCCCGCGATCGACAATTGCGCGCCGCCGCGACTGATCGCGAGCACGCCGTCGGCCGTGTCGACCGCGATCTCCCATTGCTCGACCGGGCCGTGCCGCCAGTCGAATTCCGCGCGCACCGGCACGCCGTCGGTATCCGCGCAATCGAGTTCGGCCGCGATCGGCGTCTGCACGTCGCTCGGCACGATGAGCGTCGCCTCGCGCAGCACGAGCTCGCGCGGCAGGATCCGCGTGACGATCGACAGCGCGTTGATGCCCGGATCGAACACGCCGAGGCCGCCCGGTTCCCAGATCCACTGCTGCCCCGGATGCCAGCGCCGCACGTCTTCCTTCCAGCGCACCTGCACCGCGCGGATCGTGCGCGTTGCGAGCCACGCGCGCGCCGGTTCCACCGCGCTCGCGCAGCGCGAATGCCAGGTCGCGAACAGCGTGAGGCCGCGCTCGCGCGCCAGCGCGTCCAGCGCGGCCACTTCGCCGAGCGTCGCACCCGGCGGCTTCTCGAGCATCACGTGCTTGCCGGCCTCGAGTGCGGCGCGCGCCTGCGCGTAGCGCACCTGCGGCGGCGCGCACAGCGACACGGCGTCGAGCTCGGGCTCGGCGGCGAGCAGCGCGTTCAGATCCGGATAATTGCGCACGCCGTTGACTTCCGCGTGACGGCTCGCGCAGGCAGTCAACGCGAAGCCCGGTTCGGCGGCGATCGCCGGCAAATGCTGGTCGCGGGCGATCTTGCCGATCCCGATCACGCCCAGCGAAATTGGATTGCTCATCGTGCGTCTCTCCTTCGCGAATCGCTCAGCGCGCCCAGCGCAGCACGAGCGGATCGAGCCGGCGCGCGATCGCGAGCAGTTCCGCGCGCGTGTCCGGGTGCAGTTCCGGCATCGGATGCCGCGGCCGCTCGCACGCGATCACGCCGCCGGCGCGCATCAGCGCCTTCGCGGTGAGGATCCCGGACTGGCGGTTCTCGTGATTGATCAGCGGCAGCCACGTCTGGTAATGCGCGAACGCATCGTCGTGCCGGCCTTCGCGGAACGCTTCGAGGATCGGCCGGATGCCGTCCGGAAAGCCGCCGCCCGTCATCGCGCCGGTCGCGCCCGCATGGAGATCGGCGAGCAGCGTGATCGCTTCCTCGCCGTCCCACGGCCCCTCGATCGCGTCGCCGCCGAGCCGGATCAGCTCGCGCAGCTTGTTCGCGGCGCCCGGCGTCTCGATCTTGAAGTACGCGACCTGTTCGATCTCGCGCGCCATCCGCGCGAGGAACGGCGCGGACAGCGGCGTGCCGCTCGCGGGCGCGTCCTGGATCATGATCGGGATGTCGATCGCATCCGACACGCGCGCATAGAACTCGAAGATCTGCGCCTCCGGCACGCGGAACGTCGCGCCGTGATACGGCGGCATCGCCATCACCATCGCCGCGCCGAGCTGCTGCGCGCGCAGGCTGCGCGCCGCGCACACCTGCGTGCCGTAGTGCGACGTCGTGACGATCACCGGCACGCGGCCGGCGACGTGTTCGAGGATCGTGCGCGTGAGCACGTCGCGTTCGTCGTCGGTGATCGCGAACTGCTCGGAGAAATTCGCGAGGATGCACAGGCCGTCCGACCCCGCATCGATCATGAAGTCGACCGCGCGCTTCTGGCTCGCGAGGTCGAGCTCGCCGGTGTCGGTAAACGTCGTCGGGACGACGGGAAAGATGCCGCGATAGCGCGGCGTGCTGCTCGATGTCATGGTTCGCGTCCTGCTTCGGCCCGGTTGTCGCCGGCCGTCATGCGTTCATGGTTTCATGAAGCGCGGGCCGGGAAGGCCCGCCATCGGCGGCGGCGCACGTCGCGCCGCCCGCCGCTCAATGCGAATGGCTCGGCACGTCCGCGCCGCGCGTGCCGACCAGGAAGTCGAGGTCGCACCCCTCGTCGGCCTGCAGCACGTGATCGATATACAGCCGCGCATAGCCGCCCTTGCCGAGCTGGCCGGCCACGCCCGGCGCCGCGGTCGGATCGACGTCCGACAGGCGGCGCTGCAGTTCTTCATCCGTGATGTCGAGATGCAGCGTGCCGGCCTCGCAGTCGAGCTCGATCCAGTCGCCGTTGCGCACGGCCGCGAGCGGGCCGCCGGCCGCCGCTTCCGGCGCGACGTGCAGCACGACCGTGCCGTACGCGGTGCCGCTCATCCGCGCATCCGAGATCCGCACCATGTCCTTCACGCCCTGGCGCAGCAGCTTCGGCGGCAGCCCCATGTTGCCGACCTCGGCCATGCCCGGATACCCGCGCGGCCCGCAATTCTTCAGCACCATCACCGAGCTCGCGTCGATGTCGAGCGCTTCGTCGTTGATCGTCGCCTTGTAGTGGTCGAGGTTCTCGAACACCACCGCGCGGCCGCGATGCTTGAGCAGTTCGGGGCTCGCCGCCGACGGCTTCAGCACCGCGCCGCGCGGCGCGAGATTGCCGCGCAGGATGCGGATGCCGCCGTCCTCGATCAGCGGCCGGTCGAGCGGGCGGATCACTTCTTCGTCGTAGTTCGGCGCTTCGCGCACGTTGTCCCACAGCGACTTGCCGTTGACCGTCAGCGCGTCCGGGTGCGGCAGCAGCCCGCCTTCGCCGAGCCGGCGCAGCACGGCCGGCAGCCCGCCCGCGTAATAGAACTCCTCCATCAGGAAGCGCCCCGACGGCATCAGGTCGACGATCGTCGGCGTGTCGCGGCCGATGCGCATCCAGTCTTCCAGCTCGAGCGGCACGCCGATGCGGCCGGCGATCGCCTTCAGGTGGATCACGGCGTTGGTCGAGCCGCCGATCGCCGCGTTCGTGCGGATCGCGTTCTCGAACGCCGCGCGCGTCAGGATCTTCGACAGCACGAGCCCTTCGAGCGCCATCTCGACGATCCGGATGCCCGACATGTGCGCGAGCACGTAGCGGCGCGAATCGACGGCCGGAATCGCCGCGTTGTGCGGCAGCGCGACGCCGAGCGCCTCGGCCATGCACGCCATCGTCGACGCGGTGCCCATCGTGTTGCAGGTGCCGGCCGAGCGCGACATGCCGGCTTCGGCGGACAGGAAGTGATGCACGTCGATCTCGCCGGCCTTCAGCGCTTCGTGCAACTGCCACACGGCCGTGCCCGAACCGATGTTCTTGCCTTCGAGCTTGCCGTTCAGCATCGGGCCGCCCGACACGACGATCGCCGGCACGTCGCAGCTCGCCGCGCCCATCAGCAGCGCGGGCGTCGTCTTGTCGCAGCCGGCGAGCAGCACGACCGCGTCGATCGGGTTGCCGCGGATCGCTTCCTCGACGTCCATCGATGCAAGATTGCGCGTGAGCATCGCCGACGGCCGCAGGTTCGATTCACCGTTCGAGAACACCGGGAACTCGACCGGGAAGCCGCCCGCTTCCGAGATCCCGCGCTTCACGTGCTCGGCGAGCTTGCGGAAGTGCGCGTTGCATGGCGTCAGTTCGGACCACGTGTTGCAGATGCCGATGATCGGCCGGCCGTCGAATTCGTGATCGGGAATGCCCTGGTTCTTCATCCAGCTTCGGTACATGAAGCCGTTCTTGTCGTTCGTGCCGAACCATTGAGCGGAGCGCAGCCTGGGTTTTGTTGCCGACATCGTCAGTCCTGTGGTGACGGGATACCGGCGCAGTCTAGGCAGAATTTTGATAACTGGCTAATGACGATTTAGGCGATTACGATATCGATTCCGATATCGATATAAACCCGTACGATGACCGAAGCCAGCCCGTGGGGCAACCGCGCCCGCCTGAAGACGCGCCAGTTGCTGCTGCTCGTCGCGCTCGCAGACGAAGGCAGCATTCACCGCGCGGCGGCCGCGCTGAACATGACGCAGCCGGCCGCGTCGAAGCTGCTGCGCGAGCTCGAGGAATCGATCGGCGCGGTGCTGTTCGAGCGCCTGCCGCGCGGGATGCGGCCGACGCTGTACGGCGACGCGCTGATCCGCCACGCGCGCGCGGCGCTCGGCAGCCTCGATCAGGCGCGCGAGGAACTGGCCGCGCTGAAGGCCGGCCATCTGGGCCACGTGGCGGTGGGCGCGATCACGTCGCCGGGCCTGCGGCTCGTGCCGCCGGCCGTGGCGGCGGTAAAGGGGACGCATGCGGGCCTGCACGTGTCGGTCGAGATCGATACCAGCAACGTGCTGCTCGAACACCTCGCGCAGGAAAAGATCGACATCGTGCTCGGCCGGCTGTCCGCCGAACACGACAAGCTGCGCCTGCGCTACGAGCCGCTGACCGGCGAGTCGGTGGCCGCCGTCGTGCGGCCCGGCCACCCGCTGCTCGCGCACGCGCCGCTGGCGCTCGCCGACGTGCAACGCGCCGCGTGGGTCGTGCCGCCGGCCGGCAGCGTGCTGCGCCACCGCTTCGAGCTCGTGTTCCAGCGCGCGAGCCTCGCGCCGCCGGCGAACCTCGTCGAAACCTCGGCGCTGCTGTTCATCACGCAACTGCTCGAACAGAGCGACATGATCGCGGTGCTCGCCGAGGACGTCGCGCACTACTACGCGCGGCACGGGATCGTCACGGTGCTGCCGCTGGAGATGGATTGCCGGATGGACGATTTCGGGATCATCACGCGCACCGACCGGCTGCATTCGCCGGCAGTGGCGGTGATGGTCGAGGCGATTCGGGCGGCGGCGGGGGAGGTTTACGGAGTGGGGTTGTGAGGCGGCGATTTCGGGCTTTGCCGCCGCAGCGCGGATAGCATGGTCGCCACACGTGGCCCTCCGACAAGAGAGCCATGCACCATACGATCGAAAAAGCCGTCAGTTCTCGATCCTCGCCGCCGTCGTCTCAAACGACGGCGGGCAAAGTAGCGGATTGCGCCCACTTCGTCAGAACTGTGCGGTGAGCTGAAAGCCAACGGTCACGCGTGCCGTAGGAAACCCGGACGGCTTGTAGATTGGCGTGCCGGCAAACAGGTCGTAACCGTAGGCACCCAAGCGAGTCGCGACGCTCCCCTTCACGCCGATCACGGCCCCTGCCAGTTGCGTGCCCACGAGTGTGACCGGCTGCGGGCCCCACACGCGGCCGTAGTCGATGCCCGCATACACCGCCTGCCCGGTTTGATCGATCGGCGCCTGCAGTTCATTGCGCCAGTAAAAACCACGGGAGGCGGCCAGCATCGTCTCCCCGTCGAAGCCGCGCACCGTGTAGCGGCTGCCGATCGTCATGTCGTCGATGTAGTACAGCGTGTTGCCCGTGAATTGGCCGTGGAGGGTCGTCACGTAACGAAACGGCTGCTGCGCGATCGCGAACGGCACCGACAGGTTCGCATCGAGCACCGCCATCTTGTAGCGGTAGGTCGGGCCGCCGTCGGCCGCCACGCTGTCGTCCTGTGCGCCGAACGCACCGACGCCCTGCCGGTACGCGAGCGTGCCGTCGAACTGCGCGTTGCCGAAGTAGTGCCGATCGGTCAGGCCGAACTCGACGAACGTGTTGTTGCGGCGCTGCTGCGGGATTTCGGTGTCTTCGATGAAGCTTTGCCCGAACCGGCGTGACAGCCGGAACTGCACGCCGAACACGTCGTTCTGACTGCGCGACAGCACACGGTTCAGCTTGAAGTCGACCGTCTTCGAGTTGCCGCTCGCGACGAACGTCTGGTTCACGCCGGCGATCTGCTGGTAGTACGTGTTCGTGTACGCCGACAGCGTCGCGGTCCAGTAGCCCCACGGGATCGAATAAAAGCCGTTCCAGCCGTGCGAGCCAAGCCGCTTGTCGCCTAGCTCGAGATCTTGGCTCACGCCGATGTTGAAAATATCGTTCAGGCCCAGCGGATTGTCGATGCCGAGGGACAAGTTGCCCTGCAGCCGTCCGGTCGCGCGCGTGCCCGAGTTGTCGATCGACGCGACGACGGTCCAGGGTTTGCCGCGCTGCACGTCGAGCACGACGTCGCTCTCGCCCGGCACGTCGGCCGGCACGATTTGCATCGACACGTCCTGGCTCGACACGCGCTTCATCTGCTCGAGGCCCTGCTCAAGGTCGCGCAAGTTCAGGAGCTCGCCGTCGCGGGTAGGAAAGGCCGTTTTCCAGGCGCCGTGCAGCCTCTCGTCGGCGACGCGCACGTGGCGAATCACGCCGGGGATCAGCGACAATTTAAGCATGCCGGTCGACAGATCCTGTTCGGGCAACAGCACGCGTGTCGTGACGTAGCCGCGTGCCAAGATCGCTTGCGACAGGCCCTTGACGAGGATATCGAGGCCCTGTTTGCCGACGCACTGACCGGCGTAGTAGTCGAGCCATTCGCGCACGAAGGCAAAACGATCCATGGGCAAAGCAGACGCTCCTTGCGCTTTCACGGAAGTGGGCAGTGCGTCGGGCACATCGATCGCGAAACGATCGATCCGGAAGCACGGCGACTCCGACAGCAGCGTCGGATACCCAGCGCTCGCTGTCACGCCTGAACGCACTCCGGGCGCGGAGACGGACCGTTCGCGTTCACGTGCCTCTTCTTGTTGTCGGGATTGTTGGTCGTTGCCCGGAATGATCGGACGCGAAGTCTCTTGCGCCGACACGCTAGTCGCGATAAGCAGTAGTACTGCCGCAGCAGAATTCCCCCGGCAAATAGTTCTCATATGTATTTCTAGATATGCGATCGCGTACTAGGACTGAGACGTACGTGCTATCAATGCATCACTTCCAATCAATTTGCATGGAATCTTCAGCCCGGTCTGCCCCGATTGATTTACACACCAACATCATGCAGATGCCGATTGAATCGAATTTCACAATGGCATCACGATCATTTTTCGCACAAAAGCCACCGTCGCGAAAATGCAAAATACAAGCCCAGATAGTGCGCCGCCCACCAAAATTAATCTGGCGTCGCCTCCCCCCATAAGAAACTGTCACCATAAAAATAAGCCGCCAAAATCATGACAAATACTTTGACGAATGCAAAGAATAAAAATCATAAAAATAAAAAATAATAAACCAAACATATTACAGACCCCAACCAACTCCACATCCTGCGCGCACTGAAATTTCATGATTGAATATCAGTTGATAAGCTAGTCAACGCGCCTCGCTTGTACGCAGCAATTTCTGGCACTTAGAAATACTCGCGGCGTCGAAAACCATCGCTATTGAACCATTCCTGTCAGTTGCCGGAGCAGTTACTGATGCAAAGGCACCGCCCTTACAAAACGATCGTTCGCCAGCCTCGTTTTTACCATCACCCATCCGCGCGCGAGCAATGTATTGCCGTAGATTCTCTGTAGATCAACGCTCCACGTTTTCCGCTCAATACTCAGCAGGAGATAAACTCTCGAAAACGTTGTTTTCCCATTATTATCATAACGAACAACGCGTCCGCCATCGTTAATAATCGCCTGCATATCGTCGCGCATCATCGCCAGCTGATCGAATAACTGAGTCTGCGTAGGATCAGCTTGACAGGATCGAACAAGGCTGATCACTGCCACCACAAAAATTGCAATTACCGAAAATTGCAACCACATTTTAAGTTTCACCAATAGGAACCCCCGACAGGCTTCGATACCGTTGCAAGTTCACAGATGTTCCGTAGGCGACACTCATACCGGACCCATTCGCGGACGAATAGTCCGGAGCCCGGAAGCCAGGGCCTGCCGGTTTTCCCGAGTTGCTCGACAAAGCGGCCTGCTCCCATATTGGCGTTGCTGGTCGGATCGCTGCTTGCAATCGCGCCGCTCAACTCGTTCAGCTTATCGACCGCTATTAATCTGATCAGTATGCCAAGCGCCTAATAAAACCATTTTCTTATCAGACGTCCGCCAATAAATGCGCAAGCAGCGGTTACACTAACCCAGTAAGCAATTTTTTGTCCACGCGTCATCTTGGCCCACTGATCCGGATTCGGTCCTCCGCCGACTGCAGCCATTTAAGCCTCCTATTTTCCATGCCCAGTTACTTCGGATGAATGGCCCCACGGCATTACGCCGAAGGAAATAGAACCCGGCTGACCAATACCAAATTCAACTGCGGTACTTCCGCCATAGGCGTGAGTTATTGCACCAATCACATTGACGCCAAATGGGGTAGGCACAGAAATGAACGCCTGATTTCCATCCCCTGTCAAGAAGTTTCCTGCTTTCGTCACGGTGTCTGCCCCGAGTATGTAGCCGATAGTCGAACTGACCCCGGGTCTGTACGACACCGAAGATGGGTTGGTCATGGAAACGCCTCCCGAAACATACGTCGAACCGTCGTACAGATTCACCGTACCACTTACGTTTCCAGAAAGCGCGCCCACATTGACCGTCATGTAGTCAGGTGCCAAACCGCGTCCTTGCTCGTTGACGCCCGCATAGCTGCCCGACGCATTCCCCTTGCTCTGGCTGAAGCTCGCGCTGGCGCCACCCTGACTGATGCTGAAACCGCCACCCGAACTCGACTGATGCGCCGCGCTCGACAACGTGTCCTGGACGCTCACAATGTTCAGATTCCCGCCCACATCGGCATTCACGTGATTGCCCTTCACGTTCGAGCCAATGATGTTCGTATCGCCATCGAGGATCATTTTTTTCGCACAAAAGCCACCGTCGCGAAGATACAAAAAACAAGCCCCAACAGAGTTCCGTTCACCAAAACGAATCTCGTATCGTTGCTCGCCCACAAGAAGCCACCGCCATAAAAATAGGCCACAAAAATCATTACAAATGCCTTTATGGAGGCAAAGCATATAAATGAAAGCAAGAAAGCCACTAAATACAAGGCAATCAATCTAAGCATTTCTTCACTTCCCAATTCGAGATTTGGCATCGTTTATCGCTTTCGTTCCTGCTTCAGCGCCGGCTGCACCACCGATACCAGCACCAATTGCAGGAACATTGTTCGGGTTAAACAGATTTTGTCCCGATGATCCCGACCAAACTCCAGTTCCGGACCAACCGAAGCTACCCATCCCGGATTTCGCCAACGCAGAAATTAGATTTTGCATGGCGAGCCCCGTCACATAGCCGATAGCCGCCGCACCTGCGTTCACTGCCGCGCCGGTTGCAATGCTGTCGTGTTTCCCGGAAATCGCATTGTTTGTGACAGTATCAAGAGCACCTGTTACAGAATTTATTACGACGTTCCCAAAGAACTTGGTATAGGTGCCGGCTCCGCCAGCCATTGCGGCATACCCAACATCGACTGGATTGACCGTGCCATTCTGAATGTACTGTGAAGTCGCATTTACACCACCAGTTAGGACGCCAATCCCAACAGGCGACGTCCACGCGCTGGATCCCAACGCTCCAGTTGAACCAAAAATTGGCGCGCCCGGGATAGCAGCTAACCCTGCAGCAATCTCTGGCGCCAACCCAGCAGTTACCAGCCCGCCGGCAATGACGAGTCCGGCCTTTGGATTAGCCACTGCGCCCGGCAACGCCTTCTGCTCCGGCGTCAGTGAACCATCCTTGTTCCCAGACAAGAACGGACTGTTGTACTCCGCCGGCGTCGCATGGAACAGTCCGCCACCATTCTGACTGATATAGGCGACCGCGGTTGCGTCCCCTCCCGGCCCCTTGCTTGCCGCCGCGTCCACCAAACGATAGCCGTTCGCCAGCAACATATTCCGCGCTTGTTCCACGGTGAGTGCTTTCCCGGTCTTTTCTTCATAGAACTTCGCGAAGTCCTTCGCCTTGTCCTTCGCCCACTGTCTTTCATCAGGGTGAAGCTGCCGGTTAAACCGATCAACGTTGTACCCCGAGAACGCTCCCGCTTCACCGCCCACAGCAGCGCCGGCACCCGTCGCAAGCGCGTTCGCCACGATGTTGCCCAGTGCCTGATTCATATTGGCGTTGCCGGTCGGATCGCTGCCTGCGATCGCGCTGCTCAGCTCGTTCAGCTTGCCCGACGCTATCGATGCAATCGCGGCACCGGCGGCACCGCCTACCGCATTACCGCCCGCCAGCCCTGTCACCAGCGCCGCACCGGCACCTTGCATCAGCGCGCGATTTGCTCCACCTTCCTTCCACGCGTCGACTCCCGCCTGATCACCGTTCGCGGCGGCGTCTTTCATCATCTTGTCCGCGTAGTCCCCGATCCGGCGCGACACCGCTTCGCCGGCCGCGCTGGCTGCGGCCATCATGTCCGCTTGATTGGCCAGCAGGTTCTGCATGTCGGGAAGTTTGGCGACCGTACCATTCGTGTCCGCCGTATCACGATTCAAGCTCGCCACATCGTGCTTCTGGTTCGCCGAATCGGTGATCGCGACTGTTCCGGCGCTGACGCCGCTCTTCGTCGTCGCGCTGTCGCTACCGCTGTCGTTTTGGCCAAGCATCGGCGCAGCGCCGCCTGCATTCTTGCCCGACGCGCTACCGTGCGTGCTGTAGTTCATCCCGCCGTCGCCGGTCGTCGCGCCCGCGCTGAAGCCGCTCGAGCTCGCGTCGTAGTGCGACTGGTTCTGGATGTCCGAGAACGAGAGGGAACCCGTCGTCAGCGAATTCTTCGCCGCATCCGCGCTACTCGCGATCAGCCCGCCTTTCAGGTCGGTATTGCCGGTGACGTTGATATTGAAGCCGCCATCACCCGCTTGGATCCCGGCTTGCTCGTTGACGCCCGCATAGCTGCCCGACGCGTTGCCCTTGCTCTGGCTGAAACTCGCACTGGCGCCGCCCTGACTGATGCTGAAACCGCCACCCGAACTCGACTGATGCGCCGCGCTCGACAACGTGTCCTGGACGCTCACAATGTTCAGGTTCCCGCCCACATCGGCATTCACCTGGTTGCCGTTCACGTTCGAGCCGATGATGTTCGTATCACCGCCCGAAATGATCGTCACGCCGTTTGCCGCATTCACGTGACTGTTGTTCTGCGTGGCCAGATCGCTGTTGCCGTCGCCATTGGCTTTCGACATCGCCGCCGAGATACCAAAGCCGCCCGTGCCGACCGACACGCCCACGCTCGCACTTTTCGAGTCGTTCGTACTGCGCGTCGAATCGGTGTCCGTCGTATTGACGATATTGACCTGATTCTTCGCCGCCAGAATCACATCGCTCGCGTTCACGTTCGAGCCGGCGATCGTCACATTGCCGCTGCCCGGCTGATCGTTGCCGGTTGCCGCAAATGCCACCGTTCCGCCGGCGTTCACATTCGAGCCGCGATTCGTCACGCTGTTCTCGGTAAACGCGCTCTTGCTATGGCTGCTGCCGACGCTGAGTTCGACCTTGAATTGGGGCGTCTGGCCTGCTCCCAGCGCGTTGACCACGTCGCCTGCAGCCACATTCGCATCCCACGCCGCACTCGCCGCGGCCATCCCGTGCAGCGCTGCTGCACGGCCATCCTGGCTATTACTGGACGCACGCGATTGACCCACCGCATTCGACACCGCGTCGATTACCGGCGCCTTCAGCGCCAGCGTCAGGCCGCTCTTCGACACTTCCTGCGTCTCGCCGCGGTGGTTCTTGTCCTGCGCGGCGTCAATCGTAACGTTCGCGCCTGTCCCGCTGAGATTCTTCGCTGCGATCAGGTCGCTGCCGGTCACGTGCAGATCGTTGCCAGCCGCGATGCTCAGGTTGCCGTTCAGCGAGCCGATCGTGCTGGCGTTGTTCGACACCTCGGCGCTCTGGTTGGTTGTCTTCAGCGAACTGCTGCCCACCGACACCGACAGTCCGCCGCCCGACATCAGCCCGGATTCCTTCTTGTTGTAGTAGCTCGACGACTGCAAGGTATCCTGCGACGTCGTTACCGTTACGTTACGCGCTGCCGTGAGCGTCACGTCATTCGTTCCGACGATGGTGCTGCCCTGAACATTGACGTCCTTTCCACTGACGATGTTCACGCCGTCCGCTGATACCAGACTACCCTGATTCAGCGTCATCGTCTGGTCGATCCCGCTCGCGACCTTCACGCCGCTCACGACGTTGCTGTGGCTATGCGTCTCGTGTGAGTTCAGCTCATGCGTTTCGGTCGCCGCGCCGATATTCACGTCGCCGGCCGCCATCAGGTTCGCATTCCCCTTGTCGAGGCTAACCGTGCTGCCACTGATCGTGAGATCCTTGCCCGACGCAATCGTGACCGTGTCGCTGCCTTTAAGCGTCGTCCCGGTCAGCGCCTGATCCGACGTGTGCAGCGTCTCCGCGTAACTGCCGTGACTATCGCTGCCCGAACTGTTGCTGTTCACGGTCGACGTCGCGCTCGCTGCGCCGAGCGTGACGTTGCCCTTGGCTGCGATCGCCCCGCCTTGGCCGAGGTCGATCTGCGCACCCTTGGCGGTTAGATCTCCGCCGACGCCAATCAGTGAAGCACCGCCAACCTGCACAGTGCTGCCGGTGACCTTGTTGATGTCTGTATTCGACACGCCGTTCGCGCGCTGCACGATCTTGTGCTCGCCGGTCTGGACCGCGCCGAGATCCCAGTTGCCGCCGACATTCATCCCGAGATTGCCGCCGACCGACACGTTGCCCGCGTTCTGCTGGAAGTTGCCGCCCGTCGTGATCGACGCATTGCCCACCACGTCGAGTTTGGCGGTCGGCCCGAGCGTCGTCACCACGCTCGTCGCGCCGTCCCGGCTCACGCGCGTGTTCGTCTTCGTCGCCGTGTCGAGAATCAGGTCTTTCCCGGCATCCAGCTGCAGGCTGCCAGCCTTCACGTTGGCCGACGTCAGATCGATGTTGTTGTCGGTCTTCAGCGACATCAGCCCGCCGCTTTGCAATGCGCCGAACGCGCTGTCGATCTGCTTGCCCTGGATCTCCAGCGTGTTGTCGGCCTTGATCGTGCCGCTGTTCGTGAACGACTGCGCATTCTGGAAATCGATGTTCGTCGCGCTGATCAGCGGGCCGTTGATATTCTGCTGATTCGCCTGCGCGAGATATACGACCGGCACCAGCACCGACTGGCCGTCGACCACGCGCGTCTCCATCATGATCACGTTGCCGGTCAGCTTCGACACCTGCTCGGCCGACAGGCTCGCGCCCATAGGAAGATCGAGCGACCTCGACAGATCCGCGCCTGCCGTCATCAACGACTGATACATCGTCTGCAGGTCCGCGTACGGGCCGAGCACCGCCTTGCCGGTGAGCGCCGTCACCTGATTGCGCACCAACTGCTGTTCATAGAAGCCGTCGCCAAGACGCTTCGGAATATGCGTGAGATCGATGCCGAGCTGGCCGAAGAAGTAATCGCTCGAAATGAAGTTCTTCTGGTTCGTGAAAGCCGGGTTCGTCTCGATCACGTAGCTCGCGTTCGGCGCGGTGGTCGGCTTGAACAAGCCTCCTTGCGGAATGGTGAGGTTATTCAGGACGTTCAGCGCCGTTGCACTGGCGATGATCGGATCGACCGGCGCCGGCGGACCGCCGTGCACCGACGACGCCCCCGATTTCGCGCCGCTCGCGTTACCGCTCAGATTGGCGGGCGTGAGGCCCGGCACCGACTGTCCCGGCAACAAGCCGTGCGACGGAATCGATGTGTTGGCCGCCGAGTTGTTGACGCTCACACCCGTACCCGAGATCGTGCCGTTGGAACTCAGCGTCGAAAAATAGCCCGGCAGCGTGTAATCCTTGATCGACGCCGGCGCCGCCTGCGTATAGCCGCCCGGGCGCCCCGTCACGAACGGTGCATTGCCGAATGGCAATTGCCAATCGTGTTCGGTGTTGTCGTAGTTGTTGTAGTGGTACTGCCCGGAGTACGAGACCGTCACGCCCGGCAGTTTCTGGCCGGACGCCGCCCAGCCATCGGCGTCGTAGTGCCCCGGCACCTTGATGTCACCGACCGCCGCGATATTGCTCCAGTAGTTTTGCAGAGTGCCGACCGACGACGCATCGATCTTGCCGCCCGACACGATCTGCGCGGCCGGGCTGATGTCCGTCACGGTCGTCGCTGTCGCGCTGTCGGCATAGTACGTCGTCTTCTGGTAGCCGCTATTCCACTGCCCACCGTGAGGTGGATCGGTCGGAACCCCGCCCACGAAATCCAGAAAGAGCTCTCGCTGTTCGGGCTTGCTCAGGTCGACCCAGTGCACGTCTCGGCCGGCACAGGCATCCATGTACACCGCCACGCATCCGGACATGCTGATGCCGAACTGCGCGAGCAATGCCGGATCGATCTGGCTGGTGGACGTCTTCATCACGCGGCGCGTGCTCGTCACCTTGTCCGCATGCAGTTCCATGTCGCTGCCGGACTGGATCAGCGCCGACACATTGTTGACGAGCCCCGCGTTCGTGTAGTTGCCGCTCGCGTCCTTGCCGCCTCCCAGTACGACTTTGCCCATCCCGAAGATGGCGGTCGTCGCCATCGAATCGGTCGCGGTCGTGTCGTCGCGGTTTTCGATGTCGCGTGCGAGGATTTCGAGCGTGCCGTTGCTGTCGGATGCGCCGATCAGCGCGGTCGGGCCGAGGTTCGAGATCGTATTGACGGCGTTAAGCGACGCGCTGGCGCCCACGAGCGCACCCGTGTTCGTCAGATTGATCGATTGCGTGTGCAGCAGGCCGCCGGCAGTCAACGCGCCCACGTTGACGATGTTGCCCGCGTTGACGCTCAGATTGTTGACCGATTGCAGGTTCGCAATGTTCGTGAAGGTGCCGGGCAGCGTGAAGGCGAGATCGTGGCCGACGTTGAACTGGGTGTCGGCCGCCGCAGTGTAGTCGCCCTGCAGGTTCACGTTGGCGTCGTGCGTTGCGCTGTACGTGCCGCCGCCCAGCAGCGTGGCCGCCGACACCGACAGATCGTGCGTCGAGCTGATCTGTCCGTTCGTATTCGTGATCGCGCCGGTCGTCGTGACGTCCACGTCGCCGTTCGAATTCGTGACGTTGCCGATGGTGCCGCCGCTGTTGTCCAACGTGCCGCCTTGAACATGCAGCGACGCGCCGCTGAGCTGGCCACCTTGCGTGTTACTGATCGACGCGGCGCTGACCGTCACATCGCCGTTGCCGGTAATCGCGCCCATGCCCGCTACGCCGCCGGCGTCGCTGTTGGCGATCTGGCTGCCGCCTTGCACGGTCATCTTGCCGGTGCCGAGGCCGACAATGGCGCCGTCCGCGTTGTCGATCGACGCGGATTGAATGGCGAGCGTGCTGGTGTCGCCTGGAACCGATTGCCCTGCCTGGATGTGGCCGCTTCGGTTCGACAGCGCCCCACCGTTCTTCAACGACAGCGACGCGTCCGATTGCAGCAGGCCCTGTGCGTTGTTCACGTCACCCGCAATCGTGGCGTTGATACCGCGCTGCGCGGCAAGAATACCGCTCGCGTTATTCCAGGAAGCCGCGTTGACGATAGCTTGTCCCTTCGTCACGATGGTACCGGACGCGTTGTTCAGCGCGCGGGCGCCATTGCCCGGCGCAATCGTCAGCGTGCCGGTGCCAGCATGCGTAATGGTGCCGCCTGCGTTGTTCAACTCGGCCGGCTCAAGCGTCAGATCCGTGGCATTGGTCTGGATCACGCCGGCGGCCGAGTTGTCGAGCGTGCCGCTGACGTTCATTCCCATCGCCGACGAGCCGTACTGCGTGATCGTGCCGCCGTGATTCACGAGGTTCGCGGCCGTCAGCGCGAGCTGATTGGCTTCCAGCTTGCCGCCGCTGTTGTCGAGCGTGAAATCGGTGAGGACCGACAGGTTCGGTGCGACGACTGAGCCGCCCTGATTCGTCATGGAGCCCGTGCGGAGCGTCGCATTCGTGCCGGCACCGATCTGGCCGCCGTCGTTCGCGAGCGTGCCGCTGGTGACGCTCAGATCCATGTTCGACAACAGCTTGCCGCTCGCATTGTTCAGCGTGCCGGCGACGGTTGCCGCCAGTCCGTTCTGCGCGTTGATCGAGCCCGACGTGTTGTTCAGCGTGCCGGCTTGCGCGACCACGCGCCCGTTGCTCGCGATTGCGCCGCCGACGTTCGATACCGAGCCCGAACCATTGCCGAGCGTCAGCGTGCCGGTTCCAGCATGCGTGATCGTGCCGCCGTCGTTCACGAGTGCCGTCGGCGCGAGCGTCAGGGCGGTACTGTTCGTTTGCAGCGTACCGCCACTCGAATTGTCGAGCGTGCCCGACACGTTCACGTTCATCGCGCCGGCGCCGGTCTGCGTGATGGTGCCGCTGTGATTCACGAGGTCGGTCGCGGTCAGCGACATCTGGTCGGCCTGCACGGTGCCGGCGCTGTTGTCGAGCGTCGTCGCGCTGACCGTGGCCGTCTGACCAACGATCGAGCCGCCGTTGTTGATCAAGCGCGCGCCCGCATCGACCGCTATCTTTTGCGCAGCCTGCAGCGTGCCGCCGCCGTTGTCGACCGACTGGCCCGCGATACGTAAATTCGTGTTCGATGTGATCGTGCTGCGGTTGACAACGTTTGCGCCGCCGACCGACACATCGCCGTTGCCGCCGATGACACCGCCTTGCGCGCCGTTCGCGGTGGTACCTGCCGCATTGATCAATTGGCCGCTCGTCGTGACCGAGAGGCCGTCTGCGTTGAGCGACGTGATCCGCCCCGCCGTGTTGTCCAGTGACGCGCCGGCCACCGTCATGCCGGCCGCGCTTTGAATAGTGCCCTGGTTGTTCGCGATATCACCGCCACGCAGGTCGGCCGTGCTTTCGGATACGAGCTCGCCCGATTGGTTGGCGATCTGGCCGGCGACATTCACCGACAACGCGCTCTGTGACGAAACCTTGCCGCTCTGGTTCGAGAGGGCACCGCCGGTCAGCGTCGTGCTGCCGCCGCTCGACAGGTTGCCGTGATCGTTGATCATCGTGCCCGAAGCATCCGCGTGGACGTCGCCTTGCGCGCTCGTCGTCGCGTTCGACAGGTTCATGTCGCCGGCCCTCGCGTTCAGCGACAGATTGCCGTTTGCTGCGGTCTGGCTGCCGGCGAGATTCACGCTGCTGCCGGACAGCGACGCATTGCCGCCTGCCACGTTCTGGCCGGTTGCGCTCAGTTGGCCCGACGTCGAGACGTTCAGGTCGCCACCGCGGCCGACGGAGCCATCGTTGTTCACACCCGCGCCGAGCGTACCCGTCGAATTGACGGTGCCGGCGTTCACGATCGTATTCTGGCGTGCCGCGAGCGTGCCGCTATTCTTCAAATCGCCGGCCGTATTCACCGACGCCGATTGCTGCGCGTACGTGGTGCCGCTATTCTGAATTCCGCCGGTAGCCGATAGTGCGAGGTTGCCGCTCGCCGTGGTCTTGCCCGTGAGCACGAGCCGGCCGTTTGATTGCAGCGTCAGGTCACCGGCCTGCGCAGCGATCGTACCGGCATTGGCGACCCCGACACCGAACTCGTTGGACGCCAGGAAGATCCGATTACTATACATACCGCCTAACTGGCTCACGTCGATCGCGACTGACGGAGCGGGGCCGTCGCCGGCGATCGGCGTCGCGGCAAGCGTGTCGTGGTTGACTTGGGCCGCGCCGGCGATCACGTTCAGGTTCTTCGCGTAAACCGCAGCGTTTACTTGCACCGCGCGGGCGATAAGGTCCACTTGATCGGTACCGGTTGCGTTCAGGCCAGCGCCCGAGACGGTCACGAGCCCGCGGTTAACGTTGTAACCGGCGAGCGAACCATCGGCGCCGTAGTACGGCACGCCCGTTGTGAGGGTTGCGCGACTGGTGTTGATGAAGGACGCGCCATCAAGATAAATGCCCGACGGATTCGCGAGGACGAGCTCCGCCCGGGAGCCGGCGATCTCCAAAGCGCCACGAATTTGGGAAGGATTCGGACTGTTGACCTGATTGACGATGATCCGCGCGGCCTGCCCAGCGCCGAAGTTCGGGTTGCCGTTGATCCAGCCCGCCTGCTGGGTCTGAACCATCGTCGGCGAGTTGTTCAGGATCGCGCCGGCCTTTTGTACGTCGAACTGATTGTAGGTATTGACCGATACGCCGGCGCCCGAAGGCTTGGCCACGTTGACCTGCGGCAAGCCGTTCGGTGTCTGGATCACGTGGGTGCTCGTGCCCGGCGTCGGCACGATCTGCGCATCGGACAAGGTGGGGAACATGCCAAGCGCAGCAACGCCCGCTGCTACGACGTGCACACCGGATATCGACGAGCGTCGACGTGCGCGTGCGTCGGCTGTTGCGGATTTGCCCTCGGCGATCGCCGTCTCCGCGACGGCCACCACGATACCCCGAAGCCTGGAATACACCAGGCGATGCGTATTTTTGTTCACTCTCGTTGACGCGGCCCGCGTCCATTCGTTGGATTATCGAGCGTGAGCGTACCAAAGCACTGGTAAATCACTGTCAACAATTGCTAAGCCGTTGAAGAAACACCACAAATTGTGAATTTCGGATGCGTCTGATTGACATGCGCCGTGGACATTTCCTGTCAGATACGTAAGGCATACTGACGGACAATCGGACTGACTTTTCGCATAAATTTTGTTTTCCGATTTCTCTCGCACGACTCCCGTGCGAAAATAATCGTTATCGTATGCAGTCAATTAAACAAGAGGCATTCGACATCGATGGCGCGCCCGTAGCCCACTCGGTCACAATAAACGGGCGTATATCGGAAGCACGACTCGCATCGCTATCCCGAGCGTCCATGCAGGCGCATTGATCTGCTCGAAAATGTCCGGCTACGAACGAGGACTGATTGCTCCGAGCTAGGCTGCCTCGACCTCGATCACCGGCTCGCAACGAATCGGAAAATTGACCGAATTCGCGATATAGCACTTCGCGTGCGCATCGTGATGCAGCCGCTCGGCGAGCGCGCGATCGTCGCCCGCCCGGATCATCACCCGCGGGCGCGGCACGATTTCGGTGAAGCGCCCGGCTTCGGCGCTATCGACCATCGTGCCTTCCGCGTGGTCGACATAGGCCAGCACGCGGATGCCGGCCTCGGCGCACAGATGCAGATACCAGAGCTCGTGGCATGCCGATGCCGACGCGAGCAGCAGATCTTCGGGGTTCCAGCGCGCGGCGTCGCCGCGGAACGCCGGGTCCGACGAACCGGGGATATCCGGCTTCGAACCGGCCCGGATCACATGATCGCGACCGTACTCGCGATAGCCGGACGTGCCGGTGCCGCGATTGCCCGTCCACTCCACCGCGACGCGATACCGGTGTTCGCCAGATGCCATTTCGCTCTCCATTGAGGTTGGTTGCCCCACCGGGCCGAACACCGTTGCGTGCAGCCCGTCGATGGTCGCCATTGTGGCACTGGATGGCCGTTTGGTATACCATTATTCCAAAATCAACGAACAGGCACGCATGGAAGCCAAACTCGACTCCACGGCGGACGCGATCGCCGCGTCGCTGCGCGACATGATCATCAACGGCGAACTGGCGGCCGGCGAGCGGCTCGTCGAGCGCGACCTGGCCGAGCGGTTCGGCATCAGCCGGATCCCGATGCGCGAGGCGATCCAGCGGCTGGAGCGCGAAGGTTTGCTCGATATCTTCCGGAATCGCGGCGCCGTCGTGCGGATGCTGAGCGCATCGGACGTGCAGGAAATCTATGATCTGCGCGTGCTGCTCGAAGGCGATGCAATCTACCGCAGCGTGAAGCGGCTCGACGACGAAACGCTCGCGCGCGCCGAACTCGTGCATCGGCTGCTCGGCGATGCAACCGCGCCGCGCCGGCAGGGCGAGCTGAACCGTGAATTCCACGCATTGCTGTATTCGTGCTGCGGCAACGCGCGGCAGTTGAAGTCGATCGCCGAACTGCGCGGCCAGGTCGAACGTTACGAGCGCCTGCAGGCCACGCTGCTCGCGGACACACCGTCGTTCCAGGTCGAGCACGAAGCGATTCTGCAGGCATGTCGCGAACGCAATGCACGCGCGGCACGCGCGATGACGGTCGCGCATCTCGAGTCGGCAAGAAACATCGTGCTGCGGCTCGTCGAAGGCGGCTGAGGCGGCGCACGACCGCCCGCGCCTCGCTATGCCGCGTGCGGTACCGGCCCCGTCGTCCCGCGCACCGCCAGCGTCGGCGGTGACGCGACCCGCACGCGCGATGCGTCTCCACCCTGCCCGCCCGCCTCGCGCAGCGTATTGAGCAATTCGACCGCGAGGCCGGCCGCCTCGGCGGTCGGGATCGCGACGGTCGTCAGCGTGGGCCGCGTGTCGCGGGCGAGATGGATGTCGGTGATGCCGACGATCGACAGATCGTCGGGCACGCGCCGGCCGCGATCGGCGGCCGCATGCATCGCGCCGATCGCCGGCAGGTCGTTGGTCGCGACGAGCGCGGTCAACCGCGGGTGCGCATCGAGCAGCCGGCCCGCCGCACGCAGTCCGCCTTCGATCGAATCATGCTCGGCCGCGACGATCGATGCGTCGAGCCCCGCGTCGCGCATCACGTCGACGAAGCCGTCGTAGCGCGCCGCCTGCACGCCGCTCGCCGCACCGCCGACGATCACGCCGATCTTCTCGTGACCGAGCTCGAGCAGATGCCGCGTCGCGATCCGTCCGGCCTCGCGGAAATCGATCGCCACGCACGGCAGGCCGTCGGGCGGCGCGTCGGGCCGCTCCCACAGGCACAGCACGACCGGCACGCCGCGCCGCGCGACGTCGAGCAGATCCGGCAGGTGCAGGTTCGCATTGGTCACGAGAATCCCCTCGGAGACCGTGCCGGCGATCTGGTCGAGATACGCGCGCCCCTGCAACGGGTCTTCATTCGTATTGCAGACGATCAGGAACTGCCCGTTGCGGCGCACCGCGCGCTCGACCGCCAGTGCGAACTCCGGATAGAACGGGTTCGCGATACTCGATACCATCAGCGCGACCGTCGGCGCACGGCCTTCGGCCAGCGCCCGCGCGGCGAGATGCGGCCGGTAGCCGAGCGCGTCGACCGCTTCGAGCACGCGCGCCCGCGTCGCGTCGCCGACCCGGCCGCGGCCGCGCAGCACGTTCGACACCGTCGCGGCCGTCACGCCGGCGCGGCGCGCCACTTCTTCCAGTGTTGCCATCGTTTGCCCACTATATGAGACGTCGATCCAGTATTTGCTTCGCTCACCGAAGCGGCGCACTATCGCCGCACACCTTGCCGCCCGACCGACGGGCGCGACTCGGCCGCGATCGCATCGCCTCTTTTTTTGATCGCGGTGATTAAGCGCTTAATCAAGCAGGATGGCGCATTAAAACATGGAGCGGAGACAATGGCGAGCATCTCGATGCGGCGCGTGCAGAAAGCCTATGGCGAGCACGCGCCGGTCATTCGCGACGTCGATCTGGAGATCGGCGCGCACGAGTTCTGCGTGTTTCTCGGGCCGTCCGGGTGCGGGAAATCGACGCTGCTGCGCATGATCGCCGGGCTCGAGGATCTGAGCGCGGGCGAGCTGTCGATCGACGGCCGCCGCGTCGACGACGTGCCGGCCGCCGAGCGCGGCGTCGCGATGGTGTTCCAGAGCTACGCGCTGTTTCCGCACATGACGGTGTACGAGAACATGGCGTTCGGGTTGAAGCTCGCGCGCGTGCCGAAGGCCGAGATCGACCGGAAGGTGCGCGACGCCGCGCGCATCCTGCAGCTCGACACGCTGCTCGAGCGCAAGCCGAAGGCGCTGTCGGGCGGCCAACGGCAACGCGTCGCGATCGGCCGCGCGATCGTGCGCGAGCCCGGCGTGTTCCTGTTCGACGAGCCGCTGTCGAACCTCGACGCGGCGCTGCGCGGCCAGACCCGCATCGAGATCGCGCGGCTGCATCGGCAATTCGAGCGCGCGAGCGTCGTCTACGTGACGCACGACCAGACCGAGGCGATGACGCTCGCCGACAAGATCGTGCTGCTGCACGCCGGTGCGGATACCGCGCGGCACGGCAGCATCGCGCAAGTGGGCGCGCCGCTCGACCTCTACCACCATCCGGCCAGCCGCTTCGTCGCCGGCTTCATCGGCTCGCCGCGCATGAATTTCCTGCCGGCCGTCGTGGCCGCGTGCGACGCGCATCGCACGACCGTCACGCTCGTGCCGTCCGGCGAAACCTTCGTGCTGCCGCGAGACGGCTCGGCGCTGGGCGCCGGCGCCGCCGTCACGCTCGGCATCCGCCCCGAGCACCTGACGCTCGGCGCCGCGCCCGACGCGACGACGCTCGCGCGCGACGTCGCGCTCGTCGAACGCCTGGGCGAACAGACCTACGTGCACCTCGACCAGCCCGGCCAGCCCAACGCCACGCCGCTGATCGCGAAGGTGCCCGGGGACGCGCAGGTCCGCACCGGCGAACGCGTGCACGTGCACGCGCCGGCCGCGGCCTGCCACCTGTTCACCGAAGACGGCCGCGCGGTGCCCGCGCGCGCCGACGTTCACGTTCACCACTACGCATAAGGATCGGCATGCGCCTCGGAGTCTGCTACTACCCGGAACACTGGCCGGAATCGATGTGGGCCGACGATGCCCGCCGGATGAAAGCGCTCGGCATCGAGCAGGTGCGGATCGCCGAATTCGCGTGGAGCCGCATCGAGCCGTCTCCCGGCGAATACGACTGGGGCTGGCTCGACCGTGCGGTCGACGTGCTCGGCGCGGCCGGCCTCGAGATCGTGATGTGCACGCCGACCGCCACGCCGCCGAAATGGCTGGTCGACCGCCATCCCGACATTCTCGCGATCGGCGCCGACGGCCGGCCGCGCGCGTTCGGCTCACGCCGCCACTACGATTTCTCGTCGCCGACCTATCTCGAAGCGTCGCGCCAGATCTGCACGGCGGTTGCCGAACGCTACGGCCGCCACCCGGCCGTGCGCTACTGGCAGACCGACAACGAGCTGGGCTGCCACCAGACGGTCGTCAGCTATTCGCCGGCCGCGCTCGTGCGCTTCCGTGCATGGCTGAAGGCGCGCTACGGCACGATCGATGCGCTGAACCGCGCGTGGGGCACCGTGTTCTGGAGCATGGAGTATCGCCATTTCGACGAAGTGGACGCGCCCGTGGGCACCGTGACCGAAGCCCATCCGTCGCATCGCCTCGACTACCGGCGCTTCGCGTCCGACGAGCTCGCGCGCTATCACCGGATGCAGGTCGACGTGATCCGCGCGCATTCGCCGGGCCGGCCGGTCGCGCACAACTTCATGCAGCTGTTCACCGAGTTCGATCACTACGAGGTCGCGCGCGACCTCGACATCGCGACGTGGGACAGCTACCCGCTCGGCGCGCTCGAGGAACAATGGTTCGCGCCCGACGTGAAGGCGCGCTGGCTGCGCACCGGCCATCCGGATTTCGCATCGTTCAATCACGACCTGTACCGCGGCATGTCGAAGCGGCCGTTCTGGGTGATGGAACAGCAACCGGGCCCCGTGAACTGGGCGCACTGGAACCCCGCGCCGCTGCCGGGCATGGTGCGGCTGTGGAGCTGGGAAGCGTTCGCGCACGGCGCGGGCTGCGTGTCGTACTTCCGCTGGCGGCAGGCGCCGTTCGCGCAGGAGCAGATGCATGCGGGCCTGCACACGCCCGACGACAGGCTCGACGAAGGCGGGCGCGAAGCGCAGCGCGTCGCGCGGGAAATCGCCGCCGTGCTCGACGCCGGCCCGGATGCCGACGCGAACGGTGCGGTGCGTGCGCCCGTCGCGCTCGTGTTCGACTATGAAGCGAAGTGGCTGTTCGAAGTGCAGCCGCAGGGCGCCGATTTCCACTACCCGCGTTTCGCGTTCGAGTACTACTCGGCGCTGCGCTCGCTCGGCCTCGACGTCGACATCGTGTCCGCGCATGCACCGCTCGACGGCTATCGGCTCGTCGTCGTGCCGCCGCTGCCGATCGTCCCGGACGATTTCGCGTCGCGGCTCGCCGCATCGGGTGCGCACGCGGTGTTCGGCCCGCGCACCGGCTCGAAAACCGCCGACCTGCAGATTCCGCCGGCGCTGCCGCCCGGCCCGCTCGCGTCGATCCTGCCGGTGCGTGTGTGGCGCGTCGAATCGCTGCGGCCGAACCTGACCGAACGGATCGACGGCACGCTACGCGACGGGTCGCCGCTCACGGGCGCGGCGCGCCACTGGCGCGACTTCGTCGAGCTGCACGACGACACGCGCAGCGTCGTGCACGCGCGCTTCGCCGACGGCCATCCGGCCTGCCTATCGCACGGTACGCTGCATTACTGGGCCGCGCTGTTCGACGATGCGACCACCGTGCGCCTGTTCGCCGATATCGCGGCCGAAGCCGGCCTGGCCCCGACGCCGCTCGGCGACGCCGTGCGCGTGAGCCGCCGCGGCGGCCTGACCTACGTCTTCAACTACGGCGACACACCGCACGCGATCGACGCGGTACCGCCGTCGGCGTTCGTGCTCGGCGCCGCGCAGGTCGAGCCGCAAGGCATCGCCGTGTATCGAAGCCGTTCGTAGCAACCGCCCCGGCGCGAAGACGCGCCGGTCACGCACAAACAACGACACACAGGACTGGAGACACTCATGACCCATCGCCCCCTTCGCGTCGCTGCCCGCCTGGCGACCGTCGCCGCCATCGCATCCGCATCGTTCGGCGCCGCGGCGCCCGCCGATGCCGGCACGCTGACGATCAACATCGCGTTCAAGGGCGCGAGCCAGCGCGCCGTGTGGCAGTCGACGATCGAAGCGTTCCACAAGGCCCATCCCGACATCGACGTGAAGCCGACCTTCGTCGACGAGGAAGCGTACAAGGTGCAGCTCCCCGCGTGGCTCACGACCGTCGCGCCGGACGTCGTGAACTGGCACGCGGGCGAGCGGATGGCGTACTACGCGAAGCGCGGGCTGTTCGAGGACCTGAGCGGCGACTGGACGAAAAACGGCTGGGACGCGATGTACGCGTCGACGCGCAGCGCCTCGTCGTACAACGGCAAGCAATACGCGGCGCCGACCGTCTACTACTCGTGGGGGCTGTTCTACCGCAAGGACCTGTTCCGCAAGGTCGGCATCGCCGACGAGCCGAAGACGTGGGACCAGTTTCTCGATGCGTGCAGGAAGCTGAAGGCGGCCGGCATCACGCCGATCGCGATCGGCGGTCGCGACGCGTGGACGCTCGCCGGCTGGTTCGACTATCTCGACCTGCGCCTGAACGGCAACGCGTTCCACCAGCAGCTGATGGCCGGCGACGTGCCGTACACCGACCCGCGCGTGAAGAAGGTCTACACGACGTGGAAATCGCTGATCGATGCCGGCTACTTCATCGACAACGCGCTGTCCTACGATCTCGACGGCGCGCAGCCGTTCCTGTTCCAGGGCAAGGCCGCGATGATGCTGATGGGCACCTTCATCGCGGCGGGTTTCCCGCCCAACGTGAAACCGGAAATGGGCTACTACCGCTTCCCGATCATCGACCCGAAGGTGCCGACCGCCGAGGACGGCCCGGTCGAATCGCTGCACATCCCGACCAAGGCGAAGAACAAGGCCGACGCGCACACGTTCCTCGCATTCGTCGAAACGCCCGAGATCGGCGCGAAGCTCGCCGAAGGGCTCGGCTCGCTGTCGGCCAACAGCAAGTCGCCCGAGCCGGCCGATCCGATCTCGCGCATCGGCTTCCGGATCCTCGCCGACACGAAGGGCGGCGTCGCGCAGTTCTACGACCGCGACATGACCAAGGAAATGGCCGACGAGGGGATGAAGGGCATGCAGCAGTTCGTCGCGAATCCCGCGCAGCTCGATACGGTGCTCGCGCAACTCGAACAGACCCGCAAGCGGATCTACAAGAAGTGACCGCGTGACCCAACCGGCGGCCGCGGGCCGCCGTGTCCGTTCAGGAGGCTTGCCGTGTCCAGTCCGACCACGTCCACCCCGCGCGACGGCACCGCGCCGCCGTCGCGCGGCTCGTCCGCCAGCGCATTGCGCGCGCGCCGCCCGTCGCCCGCCGTGCGGCGGCAACGGCGCGCCGCGTGGCTCTTTCTCGCGCCGGCCTGCGCGATGGTTGCCGTCTATGTGATCTGGCCGATCCTGTCGACGCTGTCGCTGAGCCTGTACAACTGGGACGGGATGACCGAGCGCACCTTCGTCGGCCTCGCGAACTACGCGGAGCTGCTGCATGCGCCGACGTTCTACACGGCGCTGCGCAACAACGTGATCTGGCTCCTGCTGTTCATGCTCGCGCCGCCGCTCGGCCTCGCGCTCGCGCTGTACCTGAACCAGGCGGTCGGCGGCATCCGGCTCGTGAAGTCGCTGTTCTTCGCGCCGTTCGTGCTGTCGGGCGTGGTGGTCGGCCTGATCTTCTCGTGGTTCTACGATCCGACCTTCGGCCTGCTCGCGCTGCTCGCCGGGCATGGGATCCCGGTGCTCGGCGACGCGCGCTACGCGACGTTCGGCATCGTATTCGCCGCGCTGTGGCCGCAAACGGCGTACTGCATGATCCTGTACCTGACCGGCCTCACGTCGGTCAACCCGGAACAGATCGAGGCCGCGCGGATGGAAGGCGCGCGCGGCTTCGCGCTGCTGTGGCACGTCGTGCTGCCGCAACTGCGGCCGACCACGTTCATGGCGATCGTCGTCACCGTGATCGGCGCGCTGCGCAGCTTCGACCTGATCTCGGTGATGACGGGCGGCGGCCCGTTCGAAAGCTCGACCGTGCTCGCGTATTACATGTACGACCAGGCGATCAAGTACTACCGGCTCGGCTATTCCGCGTCGATCGCCGTCGTGCTGTTCGCGATCATGCTCGTCTACATCGTGTTCCAGTTGCGCCGCATGCTGCGCAACGAACAGTGACCTTTCGGGAGTTCACTCATCATGTTTCCGACACCCGTTGCCCACTGGAAGCCGATATCGCGCCGGCTGTACAAGCTGTCGCTGCCCGTCGCGCTCGTGATCTGGCTGCTGCCGATGATCGCGGTATTCATCACGTCGGTGCGCTCGACCGAGGAACTCGTCGAAGGCCACTACTGGGGCTGGCCGCGGCACTTCTCGATGATCGAGAACTATCGCGACGCGCTGACCACGTCGCCGATGCTGCATTACTTCTGGAACAGCGTGCAGATCACCGTGCCGTCCGTCATCGGCTCGATCGCGCTCGCGGCGATGGCCGGCTTCGCGCTCGCGACCTACCGGTTTCGCGGCAATACCGCGCTGTTCGGCACGTTCGTCGCCGGCAACTTCGTGCCGGTGCAGGTGCTGATGATTCCGGTGCGCGACCTGTCGCTGCGGCTCGGCGTATTCAATACCGTCGAAGCGCTGATCCTGTTCCACGTCGCGTTTCAGACGGGGTTCTGCACGCTGTTCCTGCGCAACTTCATCAAGCAGCTGCCGTTCGAGCTGATCGAGGCGGCGCGCATCGAGGGCGCGGGCGAATGGACGGTGTTCTGGCGCATCGTGCTGCCGCTGATCCGGCCGGCGCTGGCCGCGCTCGCGATTCTGGTGTTCACGTTCGTGTGGAACGATTATTTCTGGGCGCTGTGTCTCACCCAGGGCGACGAGGCGGCGCCGATCACGGCGGGCGTCGCGGCGCTGAAGGGGCAATGGACGACGTCGTGGAATCTCGTATCGGCCGGGTCGATTCTCGCCGCGCTGCCGTCGGTCGCGATGTTCTTCGCGATGCAGAAGCATTTCGTCGCGGGGCTCACGTTCGGCGCGACGAAAGGCTGAGCGCGCGCCGATCGCGTTTTCGGATCTCCCCCTCCGCATCGTGAGGTTGCCCGCTTCGGCGGGCTTTTTTCATGCGTCGCGGGTTCGGTGGATCTCGTTTGGCAACCCTGGCCCGCCGTTCAGCTTCAACACCGTCCACGAATCGGATGAGCGAGAAGACCGATATGAACGGCGAGCGTCCGATACGTGGTGCGGAGCCGACCTTCACAACGGCGCGCCCAACGTACCGGCGAATGACAGGCCCGGTCAGAGATCTCCGCGCACTTCACCCGTTCCCAGCGCGTTCCGCTGCCGGTTGACTTCCGCCCACAGTTCATCGCTGTCGTCGTCGCGCAGCACGACCATCCAGTCCAGTTGATCGTCGGTCACGCCGAAGTACTCCAGAATTTCCCGCCGAACCCCATCGATGAACTGCGCGTATTCCGGCGTGGCCTGCGCTCGCGCGTGCAGGGCGTCGTATTCCGCATCGTCCACGCCGCCGCCGTGCTCGTCGATATAGCGCGAGATCCACTGGTCTCGTTCGTGGTCGTAATCGGCTTCGGCGCGCATCGCTTGCACGGCCGTGTAGAAATCCAGTTGGGCAAACGCGGCGATCGCCGCCGTTGTCGCCTCGTCGAATGTCGTCGTCATTCCATCTCTCACTTCAGTCATCGCACATCATCGGTCACGCCGCGAAGCTTCTATCGCGGGCGGTTTCAGGTCGCTCACGAGAAACCCGGCAGCGCTGTTCCGAACCACCCGTATGCGTTCACGGCATCGGACAGCTCGATCGTATCGGGCACGTCGAAAGCGAAGGATCGGGCTATCTGGACGGTTTGCCAGGTTTGCCGCGACCACCCGCAGTTTTGCCCGCAGTTTTGCCCGCAGCCTTTCCCGCCGCCGGCTTGCCCGCCGGCTTGCCGCGCGGCTTGTGCACGCTGAACGGGCTGCCGACGGTGTAGTCCGTTCCCGTGCCGACGGCTGGCTTCGCATGCTGCGCCGCGGGCTTGCGCTTGCCTTCGCTCCCTTGCGTAGGCGGCTTCTTGCCCGGCGCCTGCCTGGCGACCGGCACGGCTTGCGGCACTTTGGGCTTCTTCGGCTTTTTGGGTTTCTTGATGATCTGACCCGTCGCGCTGGTTTCCGGCACGCGGTGTTCGGCTTCGAAACCCGGCTCTTCTTCCCGACGCAGCGTCTGCCGGATCAGCGCTTCGATCGCGGCCAGTTGCGGCGCTTCATCGGCGCACACGAGGGACACGGCCACGCCGCTCGCGCCCGCTCGGCCGGTACGGCCGATACGGTGCACGTAGTCTTGCGCGACGATCGGCAGATCGACGTTGATCACCAGCGGCAGATCGTCGATATCCAGCCCGCGCGCCGCCACATCGGTGGCGACCAGCATCTGCACTTCACCCGTCTTGAAGCGCTCCAGCGCACGCAAACGCGCGGGTTGCGGCTTGTCGCCGTGGATCGTATCGACCGCATAGCCGGCTTTCTCCAGCATGAGCGCCAGATAATCGACGCCATTGCGGGTCTTGACGAACACCAGCGCGTGTTCCCACTTGTTTTGGGCCACCAGGTGCATGAAGAGCTCTGGCTTGTTCCGCTTGTCGACCGTCACCACCCACTGCTTGATCTTGCTGGCCGCGGCGTTGGGCGGGCTGACGCTGATATCGACCGGGCTGCGCAGAATGCCGGCCGCCATCTTGCGGATTTCGTCCGAAAACGTGGCCGAGAACAGCAGCGTCTGGCGCCTGGCGGGCAACGCGGCAAAGACCGCGTCGAGTTCGCGCGCGAAGCCGAGATCGAGCATGCGGTCGGCTTCATCGAGCACGAGCGTCTGCACCTGATCGAACTGCACGGCGTTCTGGCGATTGAGGTCCAGCAAACGGCCGGGCGTCGCCACGAGCACGTCGACGCCCTTGCGCAGCTTCATCATCTGCGGATTGATGCTCACGCCGCCGTAGGCGGCCAGAAATCGCAGATCGAGGCCTTTGCCGTACTCGACGAAGCTTTGCAGCACCTGCTCGGCCAGTTCACGTGTCGGCACCAGCACCAGCACGCGCGCACGGTTGCTGGATACCGCCGGGCCGTGTTGCGCCAGCCGTTGCAAGAGCGGCAGCGCGAAACCGGCCGTCTTGCCGGTGCCGGTCTGTGCGGCGGCCATGACGTCCTTGCCGCCGAGCACGGCGGGAATCGCCTTGGCCTGCACCGGCGTGGGTGTCTGGTAATTGAGGCCCTGCAGATTACGCAGCAACGGCTCGATCAGGCCAAGCGAGGCAAAAGACATGGACGTGTTCCGGGCTAAAACCGCAATTCTAGCGGTTACCGCGCCGGCCAAGCCCCGCCCGCTCAGGTCCGGCCGTCGAGCCGCAACGTCGACGCGTGGTGGCCCGCGATCGAAGCCGGTGCGGCAGCGATCGCCGCCGACCGCAAGCGGCTGCGGCAAGTTCATGAAGGAATACGGCGGCCTGTCGCGCTCCGACCCCGTCCGTGCGGAGAAGGCGCGCGGGCGTCGGCGCGCTCGCGCGCACGGCCGGACCTGATTGTCACCGCCAACGTCGGCTGCCAGACTCATCGGAATGGCGCGAGCCGCACACCCGTGCGCCACTGGATCGAGCGCGTCGACAACCGGCTGGTCGACTGACCGCCTATTCCCGAGGAACGCCATGCAAACGAAACCCGAACTCGAACTGGCCGATGCCGAGCGCATGCTCGCCGCGGCCCGCGCGGAAGCGGAACGCCACGGCTGGGCCGTGTCGATCGCCGTCGTCGACGACGGCGGCCACCTGCTCGCGTTCGCGCGGCTGAACGGCGCATCGCCGGCCAGCAGCTGCATCGCGCAGGACAAGGCGCGCGCGGCGGCGCTCGGCCGTCGCGAGACGAAGGCGTATGAGGATATGATCAACGGTGGCCGCACCGCGTTTCTGAGCGCGCCGCTGACGGGCTTGCTCGAAGGCGGCGTGCCGGTCACGGTCGGCGGCCGGATCGCGGGCGCGATCGGCGTGTCTGGCGTAAAGTCCGAACAGGACGCGCAGATCGCCCGCGCCGGCACACAGAGCGTCGCGGAATAACCAGCCAAACCGCGCGCATTTTCCCCGGGAGGATTCACGATGATCGACCAAGCAGGACTGCAAGTCGCGCCAGCGCTGAGCCAGTTCATTGAAAACGAAGCGCTGCCGGGCACCGGCATCGACAAGGCCGCGTTCTGGAGCGGTTTCTCGGCCCTGGTGCACGACCTCGCGCCGCGCAACCGCGAGCTGCTCGCCGAACGCGACCGCCTGCAGCAGGAACTCGACGCGTGGCATCGCGCGCACCCCGGCCCGGTACGCGACCATGCCGCGTATCGCGCATTCCTCGAACAAATCGGCTACCTCGTGCCGGTCCCGTCGAACGTCACGGCAGCCACCGCGAACGTCGACAGCGAGATCGCCACGCAGGCCGGCCCGCAGCTCGTCGTGCCGCTGTCGAACGCGCGCTATGCACTGAACGCCGCGAACGCGCGCTGGGGCAGCCTGTACGACGCGCTGTACGGCACCGACGCGCTGCCGGAAGACGGCGGCGCCGAACGCACCGCGGCCTACAACCCGACGCGCGGCCAGCGCGTGATCGACTACGCGCGCGACGTGCTCGACAACGCCGCGCCGCTCGCGAGCGGCTCGCACCGCGACGCGCTGCGCTACCGCGTGCAGGACGGCCAGCTCGCGGTGGAAACCGCGAAGGGCGACGTCGGGCTCGCGCAGCCGGCGCAGTTCGTCGGCTACCAGGGCGCGGCCGGTGCGCCGTCCGCGATCCTGCTCAAGCACAACGGCCTGCACCTCGAGATCCAGATCGATGCATCCACGCCGGTCGGCCGCGCCGATCTCGCGAACGTGAAGGACGTCGTGCTCGAGGCCGCGGTCAGCACGATCATCGACTGCGAGGATTCGGTCGCGGCGGTCGACGCGGACGACAAGGTCCAGCTCTACCGCAACTGGCTCGGCCTGATGCAGGGCACGCTGGTCGAGGAAGTCGCGAAGGGCGGCAAGACCTTCACGCGCCGGCTGAACGCCGATCGCGAGTACACGACGCCCGCCGGCGGCACGCTGTCGCTGCACGGCCGCTCGCTGCTGTTCGTGCGCAACGTCGGCCACCTGATGACCAACGGCGCGGTGCTCGACCGCGACGGCAACGAGATTCCGGAAGGCATCCTCGACGGCGTCGTCACGACGCTGTGCGCGCTGCACGACCTGAAGGCGAAGCGCAACTCGCGCACGGGCTCGATCTACATCGTGAAGCCGAAGATGCACGGCCCGGCCGAAGTCGCGTTCGCCGATACGCTGTTCGCGCGCATCGAGGATCTGTACGGCCTGCCGCGCAACACGCTGAAGATGGGCATCATGGACGAGGAGCGCCGCACCAGCGTGAACCTCGCCGCGTGTATCGCCGCCGCCGCCGCGCGCGTCGCGTTCATCAACACCGGCTTCCTCGATCGCACCGGCGACGAGATGCACACCGCGATGGAAGCGGGCCCGATGATCCGCAAGGGCGACATGAAATCGTCGGCGTGGATCCAGTCGTACGAGCGCAACAACGTGCTCGCGGGCTTGTCGGCCGGCCTGCGCGGCCGCGCGCAGATCGGCAAGGGCATGTGGGCGATGCCGGACCTGATGCACGCGATGCTCGAGCAGAAGATCGCGCATCCGCGCGCCGGCGCGAACACCGCATGGGTGCCGTCGCCGACCGCGGCGACGCTGCACGCGCTGCACTACCACCTCGTCGACGTGCAGGCCGTCCAGCAGGCACTCGAGAAAACGCCGTACGCGAGCGAGCGCGACGCGCTGCTCGAAGGGCTGCTGACCGTGCCGGTCGTCGAGCGCGCCGCGTGGAGCGAGGCCGAGATCCTGAGCGAGGTCGAGAACAACGCGCAGGGCATCCTCGGCTACGTCGTGCGCTGGGTCGAACAGGGCGTGGGTTGCTCGAAGGTGCCGGACATCCACGACGTCGGCCTGATGGAAGATCGCGCGACGCTGCGCATCTCGAGCCAGCACATCGCGAACTGGCTGCGCCACGGCGTGATCACCGAGGCGTTCGTACTCGACGTGTTCAAGCGGATGGCCCGCGTCGTCGACCAGCAGAATGCCGGCGATCCGAACTATCGCCCGATGGCGCCCGAATACGACCAGTCGACCGCGTTCAAGGCCGCGTGCGCGCTCGCGCTGCAAGGCACGTCGCAGCCGAGCGGCTATACCGAGCCGCTGCTGCACCGGTTCCGGCTCGCGTTCAAGGCGCAGCAGCACGGCGCATGAACCTGCGCATGCGGGCTCGTCCCGCATGCCGGGCGCCGCATGCCAGTGGTACTCCGGCCTTGCGAAACGGGCGGCCCTCGCGGCTGCCCGTTTTCACATGGGTATTCACCCGACCGTTGAAACCGATAATCGGCGCATATCGCGCGCTTTCGCGTGCGACGCCCGCCCGCCGTTAATCCGCCGATCCGCCGGTATCCGCGGCCGGAAGCCGCGCGGACTTTCCCGCCGCACCGCAATGCCTTGCTCAGCAACGATCCGCCCGATATTTGCAAGCGCGGGATTACCCCATAATTTGACCCCGATCAACCGGTCGCAACATTTTCCGCGCACGCAAACACGCGCGTTATACTCCGTGGCATTCGCATCGCGCGATTTGTCAGATCGTCGAATTGCAGCCGATGTTACCTGTGAATATCGGGTTTATCTGGCCGCGATTGTCGATAATCGGTGCCCGTTTTCTCCGCTGGACGGAAGGCATGCACGGGCAGGGCTGCGCACCGGGTCGCCACCGGTAGCCATACGAACAATCGCATCGGCACGCCGCCCGGCGACGATGCCCCCGATCCACGGACCATGGCCGAAACCAACTACGCAATGCCCAGCGAATCCGGCGTGACGAGCCGTATCGCCGCTCATCTGCGCCGGTTGTTGCTGCCGCACCTGATCTTCTACACGGGGCTGCTGATCGCGCTGATCCTGCTGCTCCTGTGCGCGATCGTGCTGTACGAAGGCCGTATCGACGCGCGCGACCGCTCGCGCAGCATGCAGCAGAACCTCGCGCTGATGGCGGCGTGGGACATCGAACGCAACATCGAGATCTATTCGCTGTCGCTGCAGGCGGTCGTCGACGGCGCGAACGACCCCGAGGTCGCCAGGCTGCCGATGCCGCTGCGCCGCCAGGTGCTGTTCGACCGCTCGACGACGGCCAAGTACCTCGGCGGCATCTACGTGCTCGACGCGAAAGGCGACATCGCGGTCGACGGCATGAGCGACGTGCCGCGCAAGGCCAACTTCGGCAACGAGCCGTACTTCGCCGTGCACCGCGACCGCCCCGACGTCGGCCTGTACGTCAGCCCCCCGTATCATTCGCGGCTGCGCGGCGGCTCGCCGAGCATCGCGCTCAGCCGGCGGATCACGCGGCCCGACGGGTCGTTCGGCGGCGTCGCGGTGATGTCGATCCGGCTCGAATATTTCCAGAACCTGTTCTCGCGCCTGTCGCTCGGCGATCGCGGCTCGGTCGCGCTGATCAACACGGACGGCAGGATGGTCGCGCGCGAGCCGTACGACCCCAGGATCGTCGGCCGCGACATCAGCCGCGCGAGTACGTTCCGGCAATTCATGACCGCCAGCGAAGGCAGCTTCGCCGACACCGCGTCGATCGACGGCGTGCGGCGCCTGTACGTGTTCCGGCACCTCGATCACCTGCCGCTCATCGTCATGGTCGCGCGCTCGGAAGCGGACACCTACGCCGCGTGGTACGACCGTGCGATCCCGATCGGCTCCGCGATGGTGGCGCTTGCGATCGGCTTCGTCGGCCTGTCGCTGCTGCTCGACGTGCAACTGCGCAAACGCCATCGCGCCGAAACCGAGCTGCAGGCGCTCGCGCGCACCGATGGCCTGACGGGCCTCGACAACCGCCGGATGCTCGACGTCACGCTCGCGCGCGAATGGCGGCGCGCCGCGCGCTCGCAACATCCGCTGTCGCTGCTGTTCATCGACGTCGATTACTTCAAGCACTACAACGACACGCAGGGTCACCAGGCCGGCGACGACGCGCTCGCCGCGGTCGGCCACTGCATCGCCGGCTGCCTGCGCCGCCCGGCCGACTATGCGGCGCGCTACGGCGGCGAGGAATTCGTCGTGGTGCTGCCGGATATCGATAGCGACGGCGCGGCGACGATCGCCGAAACGATCCGCACCGGCATCCTCGATCTCGGCATCCGGCACGACGCCGGCACGGTCGGCCGGCTGACCGTGAGCATCGGCGTGACGACCAGTTATCCCGAACGCGACGACAACATCCAGGCCGCGCTGAAGCTCGCCGACGATGCGCTGTATCGGGCGAAGGAAGGCGGGCGCAACCGCGTCGTCGTGCAGACGGCGGCCACGCCGCCCGTCGATCTCGAATCGCGGCGGGCCTGAGCGTACGGGCAGCGGCGAGGCAGCCGCCGCCCGCCTGCAAAATCGCCGACAATATCGGCTCGATACGCCGCCGCGCGGCCGATGCGCCCGGCCGGCCCGCGCCTGTCGGCAGCGCCCCGGCCGCGCCTAGCCGGCCGCGCCTGGCCGGCCGCGCCGCTTCACGGCCGCTTCGCACCACCATGAGACTCAAGGCAAAGATCTTCCTTCTGGCCATCGTGCCGTTTCTGCTCACGATCGCCGGCATCGGCTTCGGTGTGCGCCACCAGGCGACGTCGCTCGCGCGCACGCAGCACGCGACG
Source organism: Burkholderia anthinoferrum (assembly GCF_002925705.1). Classification (NCBI taxonomy): domain Bacteria; kingdom Pseudomonadati; phylum Pseudomonadota; class Betaproteobacteria; order Burkholderiales; family Burkholderiaceae; genus Burkholderia; species Burkholderia anthinoferrum. The sequence goes on along the minus strand of NZ_LFZP01000065.1, from coordinate 43,146 downwards.
ATCCAGGCCGCGTACCTGTCGAGCAAGGAAGTCGAGCTGAAACACTACGTCGAGCTCGCGACGAGCGCGATCATGCCGCTCTACGACGCGAGCGGCCGCAATGCGCGCGACGACGCGCTGCTGCGCACGCAGGCGCTCGCGATGCTGCAGAAGATGGATTTCGGCCCCGACGGCTATTTCTTCGTCTACGACCTGCACGGCAATTCGCTGATGCATCCGCGCGAGCCGGAGCGCGTCGGCCACAACTTCTGGTCGATGCGCGACCCGCAAGGCGCGCTCACCATCCAGAAGCTGATCGGCGCGGCGTCGCAGGGCGGCGGCTACGTGCGCTACGCATGGCAGCGGCCGTCGACGGGCCGCGTCGCGCCGAAGCTCGGCTACGTCGTCGCGCTCGAGCGCTGGGGCTGGATGGTCGGCACCGGCATCTATCTCGACGACGTCGACACCGCGCTGCAGCGCATCGACGCGCGCGCGTCCGCGAACATCGAGCGCACGATGAGCTGGCTGACCGCGATCGCGCTCACCGGCGCGGCGGCGATCGCCGTGTGCGCGCTGGTGCTGAACGTCAGCGAGTCGCGCAGCGCCGACGCGAAGCTGAAGCTGCTCGCGCAGCGCGTCGTCGAATCGCAGGAGCAGGAACGCGCGCGGCTGTCGCGCGAGCTGCACGACGGGATCAGCCAGATGATGGTGTCCGCGAAGCTGATGCTCGAATCCGCGCTCGCGCGCTTCGAGCGCGGCGCGTCGCGCGTGCCGGAAGCCGAGCAGGCGCTCGCGTCGGGCGTCGGGCGGCTCGGCGACACGCTGCGCGAAGTCCGGCGCATCTCGCATGCGCTGCGGCCGTCGATGCTCGACGATCTCGGCCTCGCGGCCGCGCTCGAACAACTCGTGCGCGAGCTCGGCGCCGAAAGCGGCATCGACATCGGCTATACGCAGGTCGCGCACAGCGGCACGCGGCCGCTGCCCGAAGCCGTCAATACCGCGCTGTTCCGGATCGCGCAGGAAGCGCTGAGCAACATCGTGCATCATGCGCGGGCGTCGCGCGCGGCCGTCACGCTGGACGTCGGCGCGCAATCCGTCACGCTGACCATCGCCGACAACGGCTGCGGCTTCGACGCCGAACGCTCGCAGGCCGACGCGAGCCGCGGCATCGGCCTGCGCAACATGCGCGAACGCCTCGACGCGCTCGGCGGCACGCTGACGATCACGTCGCAGGTCGGCCACACCGTCGTGGCCGCGCGCGTGCCGCTGCGGCGTGCCGCCGCCTGAGCACGCGCACCCTAACCGGAGACTTTTGCCCATGAGCGCCCCCGATACCGCCCGGCCCGCCGCGCGACTGCTGCTCGTCGACGATCACCCGCTCGTGCGCGACGGCTTGCGGATGCGGCTCGAAGCCGCCGACCTGTCGGTGGTCGGCGAGGCCGGCAACGCGGACGAGGCGCTCGCGCTCGCCGCGTCGCTCGAACCCGATCTCGCGCTGATGGACGTCGGCATGAACGGAATGAACGGCATCACGCTCGCGGGCGTATTCCACGAGCGTTTTCCGGGCATTCGCGTGCTGATGCTGTCGATGCACGACAACGTCGAGTACGTGACGCAGGCGGTGCGCGCCGGCGCGAGCGGCTATCTGCTGAAGGATTCGCCCGCGAGCGAGATCGTCCGCGCGATCGGTGCGGTGCTGGCCGGGCAGACCTTCTTCAGCGAAGGGCTGGCCGCGCGGATGATCCAGGCCAGCGCGACGGCGTCGCCGCTGGACCGGTTGACGCCGCGCGAACGCGACATCCTCGACATGTTGGCCGAAGGGCTATCGAGCAAGCAGATCGCGCAGCAGACGGGGCTGTCGGTACGCACGGTCGAGACGCATCGGCTCAACCTGAAGCGCAAGCTGGAGATCGAAGGGCAGGCCGAGCTGATCAAGTTCGCGGTCGAGCATCGGCGGCGGTAGGGTGACACCGGGGCGGCTTGCACCCCCGCGCCAAGACCGTCGCGCGAACGGCCACAAACCCGCAGCGCGCAATACGCCAGCGCGTCTGCCTTGCGCCACGCGCAATTCGCTCGTCCGATTTCATACTTGTCCAATCGCCCCCTCGCTGGATAGATGACACTATTCCGGTGGCCACGACATTCGAATCGAATGCCGGTGGCACGCGAACGGCCATCTACGTGCCCTACCGCCTTCAATTGCATTTGAAAATGCATCCCGAAATATTCGACGCGGAAAATCCGGCGCGTGCAACGTATGCGCGCAAAGGGCTCGCGTGTACTCGCCGCCGATATAGCTGAGGTCGCAACGTGAAACTGGGTTCGTACGCGTGGTGGAAGGACCGGTTACTGCTTTTGCTGGTTGCGTTTTTGTGCGCCGGGCTGGCGAGCGCGTTTGCCCGAATGTCGGGAAAGAATGCACCGACGATCATCCTGGCAATTACGGTCTTCGCACTGCTTATCGATAACCGCAGGCTTCGCAAGGCGCTGCGGCAAATCACCGACGAAAATCGACGACGCGAGCCGTGAGCGGGGCATGCCGCACGGCGGCCATTCATGCCATGGCGAGGCAGCCTGCTGGATGACGGAACCTGCCGTCCGGCGCTTTGCCGAACGGATTGTCACCGCAAACTCGCAGCGTCCGGCCCGGCATCGATCGGCTTGCGCCGAGGCGGGCGGATATTGCCCGGCCACGGCGCAATGTGAAACGCCCCGGCAGCATCCGCGGCCGGGGCGTCATGGTTTGCGAGCCACATTTCAGTCGCGCATCGCGCGGCAGCCGTCAATTCGTCCGCGAGTTGTGCTTCTGCAGATACGCGATCAGGCCGTCGATCCCGCCCGCCGCGAGCTGGCTCTTGAACTGGCCCTGGTAGACCTGGATCAGCCACGCACCCGACATGTCGATGTCGTAGATCTTCCAGTCGTTGCCGACCTTGCCGAGACGATAGCCGACCGACTGGCTGTCGCCGGGCGTCGTCACCGTCGACTGCACGAGCGCGTCGGCGCCCGATGCGCCGCCCGGCTTGAACGAGAACTTCGCGTCCTGGTTGCCGAGCTGCGCGAGCGACGCGGCGTAGGTGCGCGTCATCAGCAGCCTGAACTGCTTGTACAGCTCCTGCTGCTGTTGCGGCGTGGCCTGCTTCCATGCGTCGCCGACCGCGATGCGGGTCGTGCGCTCGAAGTTCGTCACGGGCAGGAAGCGCTGCTCGACGACTTGCGTGATTTTCGCCATGTCACCGCCGCGCGCGGCCGGATCGGCCTTCATCGCATTGACGGTGCCCTCGACCGCCGTGCGGACGACATCGACCGGCGCGCTCTGCGCGAAAGCGGAAACCGACACGGCGGCCGCCGCGACGAAAGCAAACAGATGACGTTTCATACGAATTTCGCACTCGATGGAAAAAAACGGCCGGCTCTTTGCATCGGCCGGTGGAGCAAAGTATACCGGGCCCGACGCCCCGGTGCCGCCCGGTGACCGACTGTTACCTTTCAGCGCCGTTTGTCACAGGCGCTCGGCCGCATGTCGGCGCGTCGCCGCGCCCCATTATGTAAATATCCCCATACAAATGAACCGACCGCGCACTCCGATTGCGACGCCGGAAGCAAATATCCTTCCCGCCCCGAATCTCCCCACCGTCACGACCGTCGCCGCGCCGCGCCGGTATACTTGGCTACTTTGCCCTAGCCAGCCGCTCCCCACCGCCACATGGTGACATCTCTCATCGTCCGACTCGTTGCGTGGTCGGTGCGCCGCCCCGTCTGGGTCGTCGTCCTGTCGCTCGTCATCGCCGCCTTCAGCGGCGTCTACGTCGCGCAGCATTTCAAGATCAACACCGACATCAGCAAGCTCGTCGATGCGGAACCGCAATGGGCCGCGCTCAGCCAGGCCGTCGACAAGGCGTTCCCGCAACGCAACGGCACGATCCTCGCGGTCGTCGAGGCGCCCGCGCCGGAATTCGCGACTGCCGCCGCGCATGCGCTGGCCGAAGCGCTGCAGAAGGATGCCGCCGCCGGCCGCATCGGCCCGGTCGCGGAACCGGGCGGCGGGCCGTTCTTCGAGCACAACGGGCTGCTGTTCCTGTCGCCGCAGGAAGTCTCCGATACGACCGCCCAGCTCGCGAGCGCGCGCCCGCTCGTCAACGAACTCGCGAAGAACCCGAGCCTCACGGGGCTCGCCACCACGCTGTCCACCACGCTCGGCCAGCCGCTCCTGACCGGCCAGGTGAAGCTGCCCGCGATGGCGAAGCTGCTCGCGCGCAGCGCCGCGACGGTCGACGACGTGCTGGCCGGCAAGCCGGCCGCGTTCTCGTGGCGCGCGCTGGTCGACAACGATGCCGCGCGGCAGCCCGCGCGCGCGTTCGTCACCGTGCAGCCGGTGGTCAACTACGGCGCGCTGAAGGCCGGCGCGGCAACGAGCCAGGCGATCCGCGACGCGGCCCGGTCGCTCGATCTCGACAAGCGCTACGGCGCGGCCGTGCGCCTGACCGGCGAACAGCCGCTCGCCGACGACGAATTCGCGTCGGTCGAAGACGGCGCCGCGCTCAACGGCGTGCTCACGCTGCTCGCCGTACTCGTGATCCTGTGGCTCGCGCTGCGCTCGAAGCGGATGATCGGCTCGGTGCTCGTCACGCTGTTCGTCGGCCTCGTCGTGACGGCCGCGCTCGGCCTCGCGATGGTCGGCTCGCTGAACATGATCTCGGTCGCGTTCATGGTGCTGTTCGTCGGCCTCGGCGTCGATTTCTCGATCCAGTACGGCGTGAAGTACCGCGAGGAACGCTTCCGCGATCAACGCATCGATCACGCGCTGATCGGCGCCGCGCACTCGATGGGCATGCCGCTCGCGCTGGCCACCACAGCGGTCGCGGCGAGCTTCTTCTCGTTCATTCCCACGGCCTATCGCGGCGTGTCCGAGCTCGGCCTGATCGCGGGCGTCGGGATGTTCGTCGCGCTGCTGACCACGCTCACGCTGCTGCCCGCGCTGCTGCGCCTGTTCGCGCCGCCGGGCGAATCGAAGACACCGGGCTTCCCGTGGCTCGCGCCGGTCGACGATTATCTCGATCGCCATCGCAAGCCGATCCTGATCGGCACGCTGGCGGTCGTGATCGGCGCGCTGCCGCTGCTCGCGTTCCTGCATTTCGACTTCAACCCGCTGCACCTGAAGGATCCGAACAGCGAATCGATGGCGACGCTGCTCGCGCTGAAGGATTCGCCGGAAGCCGCCGTCAACGACGTCACGCTGCTCGCGCCGTCGCTTGCCGAAGCCGACGCGGCCGCGAAGCGCCTCGACGCGCTGCCCGAAGTGGGCCGCACGACCACGCTGTCGACCTTCATCCCCGCCGACCAGCCGGCCAAGCGCGCGGCGATCGCGGCGGCCGCGAGCGAGCTGCTGCCCGCACTGACGCAGCCGGCCGCGCCGCCCGCGACCGACGCGCAGCGCGTAGCCGCGCTCAAGCGCGTGTCGGACCTGTTGAGCTATGCGGCCGAAGATCACCCGGGCCCGGGCGCGGCCGCCGCGCAGCACCTGTCCGCGTCGCTCGCGAAGCTCGCCGCCGCCGACAGCGCGACGCGCGACCGTGCCGAACGGGCGTTCTCCGATACGCTGCGCATCGCGCTGAACCAGCTCGCCGCGCTGCTGCAGCCGCAGGACATCACGCGCGAATCGCTGCCGCCGCAGGTCGTGCGCGACTGGGTCGCGCCGGACGGCCATGCGCTCGTGCAGATCTCGCCGAAGGTGCCGAAGGGCGTCGACCCGAACGACGACACGATGCTGCGCCGTTTCGCGAAGGCCGTGAAGGCCGCGGAGCCGGGCGCGACCGGCGGGCCGATCTCGATCCTGCATTCGGCCGACACGATTATCAACGCGTTCCTGCATGCGGCGCTGTGGTCGATCATCTCGATCACGATCCTGCTGTGGGTCACGCTGCGCCGCTTCGGCGACGTGCTGCGCACGCTGGTGCCGCTGCTCGTGTCGGGCATCGTGACGCTCGAGATGTGCGTCGTGCTCGGCATGTCGCTGAACTTCGCGAACATCATCGCGCTGCCGCTGATGCTCGGCGTCGGCGTCGCGTTCAAGGTGTATTTCGTGATGGCGTGGCGCGCGGGGCAGACGGGGCTGCTGCATTCGAGCCTCACGCACGCCGTGCTGTTCAGCGCCGCGACGACGGCGACCGCCTTCGGCAGCCTGTGGCTGTCGCACCATCCGGGCACGTCGAGCATGGGCAAGCTGCTCGCGCTGGCCCTGACCTGCACGCTGATCGGTGCCGTGGTGTTCCAGCCCGTCCTGATGGGCAAACCGCGCGTCAAGCGCGCCAAGAACCAATCGCAAGGAATCAATGAATAAGGTGCGAATCATTGCGGCGACCGTCGCCGCCAGCGCGATGCTGACCGGCTGCGCGACGGGACCGAACCGCAATCCCAACGACCCGCTCGAGCCGATGAACCGGGCGATGTACAAGTTCAACGACACGGTCGACACGAACATCGCCCAGCCGATCGCGAAGGGTTACCAGAAAGTCACGCCGACGCCGGTGCGCACCGCGATCAGCAACTTCTTCTCGAACCTCGGCGATCTCGGCAACATGGCGAACAACCTGCTGCAGTTGCGCATCACCGATGCGACGCAGGATCTGATGCGCGTGGCGATGAACTCGCTGTTCGGCGTCGCCGGCCTGATCGACATCGCGACGCCGGCCGGGCTGCCGAAGCATCACCAGGATTTCGGGCTGACGATGGCGCGCTGGGGCATGCCGTCCGGCCCGTACCTCGTGCTGCCGGTGTTCGGGCCGAGCACGATCCGCGACGGCGTCGGCCGTGCGGTGGACGTGCGCTTCAACCTGCTGAACTACATCGAGCCGGCCGCGCGCAATCCGATGTACATCGCGCAGTTCATCAGCGCGCGCTCGGACCTGCTCGGCGCGACCGACCTGCTGAAGCAGGCCGCGCTCGATCCGTATTCGTTCGTGCGCGACGCGTACCTGCAGCAGCGCAAGTCGCTCACGTATCGCGGCCAGTCGACATCGGCCGCGGCGCCGAACTACAACGAGCCGGGCGAAGCGGGCGCCGTGCCGGCCGCGACGCCGGGCGTGCCGGGGCTGCCGAACTACGAGGATCCGGGCGATGCGGGCGGCACATCGGGCGCCACGCCGAACAACGCGCCGGCGGCACCTGGATTGCCGCAGTACGACGATCCCGGCGCGGACAGTGCGATGCCGGCGAGTACGCCTGCTGCGGCACCGGCGGCAGCATCGTCGGGCGCCACCACGGCGCCGGCCGCCAACGGCGCGCCGATCGCGCCGGCGATGCCGACGCTGCCCGCGAGCGGTCCGGCCGCGCAGTAACGCCGCAACGGCGGCCGCGCACAAACGAAGAGCGCTGCGTGATGCAGCGCTCTTTTTTTTCACACCGGGCCTGGCAACCTAGCATTCCCCAACGTCGCCCAGCCCATAAGTACAAGCAAACGGGTCGTACCATTTATTGTTTTTATAAAAAAGCGTTACTGCATCGCCTCTCGTGAAGATAAATGTAGCAACGCCACTTGAAGATAGATCCCACTTCCCCGAACTGCCGTCATCGAATTTCAAAGTCCCCGCCGCATAACACGAAGAATACCGTTCGTGAGAAAACATATATCCCTCGACCGGATATGCTCTCGTGAAGAAATTCCTGATCTGCTTAACCGTGGGCCGAAATCTCTTACAGACCTCCAACGCATCAGCCTCTCTGCTCTTCCCGGATTCGAGAATCTCGATATCCCTCACCCCTCTCGCCTGCGAAGAGGAACAGAACAAGAAAATACACACAAGAAAAAAATACCTACACATCAATCCCATTTTGCAGTTCCCGCTTCAGTTTCCCTCTTGTACGACACCTCAGGATGTCTGTATATCTCGGAAAAAGATATTCCTAATGTTTCGCAAAGCTCCTTTACGAGCCACCTCAATGAATCATTTTGCCTGTCATTTACCACTTCGTATATTTTCGTTTCTCTATCCATTCGACCGACGATTTCTATCCCAATAGAGTCCGCATTTCCCGGATACCTATCCGGAAAACCCTTCCTATACTCCATCCCCGATAATTTTGCATATTTCCCCGCCATATCAGATACCCTTTTAAATTCGGATGGACTACACTTCCTTTCCATAAGGCACCGAGATTTGAGCAACCCGACATGGTTGGTTCTCTTGTACACTGAAGCGGTTTGATATATAGCCCCACTCTTGTCTATCAGGAAGTGCGCTCCGTTTGCCCCACTTGCTGCATAGCTATTAAATGTACTATCAGCCGTGGTCCCGTCAGTTTGGTGAACAACGATTCCATTCACCTTTGCCATCGCGCTTCGCTCAATTGTCGAAAAAATCCTGACCTCGATGCGCTCCGCATCGACATGGCCTTGTTTTGAAATAAACAGCATTGCGCCCCCTGTCGTTAAATAGTCATGTTGGCCTTGATGTCGTAGCCCATGCTCACCGTTCCGCCATTTCCTCCCCGCGAGTTCTGAACCAGATATTCCTGTCTCACTTGGGAGAAGGATAGTCGAACCGCCTCGCGCGGAATTCTCATATTGGTGGTACTAACCTGACTAACCTTGGTAACAAGTACGTCCTCCATCGTGACCCTGAGGTATTCGAGCGGCGTACCGCCAGCTTTGCGCATAACCAGCACCGCACGCTCAATATGCCTTCCTGTCAGGCAGCACTGGATAAGATTCGGTGTGGCACGGTCGATGTAGTGCTCGAAAGTCAGGTCGTCGACGATACTTCTGCCTGCTCCGCCACCACTTCCCATATGCATATTGGATTGCTGACTCACCGACCAATCCCACGTCAGCACTTCAATTTCATTCGAGTGATCTGCATCGAGCGATTCGCCCGCTATGCCCGCCAGCTTCAAGAAAATGTCTTGCGCCATTCGCCTCTCTCGCTCGGTAAATAAGAAAACCAAATCAATTCGAACGATGAAAGATGGGGCCCGACGCGTCAATCAGACAAAATCGAAAAGCAGGATCCAATTGCGTCGACGCACAGCCCACCGGAATGAGTCCGTGGGCACGCGCTTATACCGGGATGAACCTGGAGCAAAAGAAGCTCACCGGGGTATTGACTGCCGATGAGCGACGGGATATCGGATGGTTGAGCGCCGACGGGTTACACAATGGCAAATAGTGCCCACCATACCGACGCACAAGCGCGAACACACTCTGCGTACGATGCCCGCGCGATTCCCGTTCGAGATTCGGGAATCTCATACGGACGGCTGTTCCGGAGACACCCACTCCGCTGCGGCTGCCATGCCGGTGCAGGCGCGCGCCGACTTCATGCGCTCGCGGCTGCGGCGCGGCAACGACAGCGCGTCGGTTCCGCGCGATCGAATGGGGAAGAAAGAAGTAAAGCGCGGCGAACGCCGCTCAGACGATCCGCATCGCGCCTGCCCGCTCGAACGCGTGGCGCGCCTGGATCAGCGTCGTGCGCGCCGCGCGCGCGTCGCTGGCGACCTGCAGCAAGGGGCCGAGCTGCGACGGCTGCTTCAGCAGTTCGCGCAGGATCGGCAGGATCGCCGTGCTGCCGTCGTCGCGCAGGCCGGCCGTCGCCGCACGCGGCAGCGTGCGCCACGCCGGATCGACGATCGCGCGGCACACCGCGAACGGCACGCCGCGCGCGGCCGCGAACGCGGCGGCGATGTGCGACTCCATGTCGACGGCCAGTGCACCCTTCGCATGATGCAGCGACGCCTTGTCCTGTTCGCTGACGACCGGCGCACCGACGGCCGCGATCGTGCCGCGCGTGACGCGCGCCCACACCGGCGTGTCGTGCAGCGCGGCGACGAGCCGCGTGCTCCAGCCCGCATCGGTCTCCACGCGGCCGAACGGCCCGTCGATCGCGTTCGCGATCACGAGCGCGCCGGGCGTCAGGTCGGGCGCGAGCCCGCCCGCCGTGCCGAAGCTCACGATGCCCGCGCAACCGCGCGCGGTCGCTTCGGTCAGCGCGCGCTCGAGCCGGTCGGCCCGCGCGGCGAACACCGCCTCGACGCCTTCACCGCGCGCGATGCGCGCCTCGAACGCCATCCCGGTAACCGCGATGACGGGCAACGTGCCATTGTGCTGCGTCGTCGGCACGCGTTACATCCCGACCGTCACGCGCGTCGCATTGGCGCGCTTCAGGTTGCGGTAGCGCGCGAGCGCCCACAGCGGGAAGAACTTGCGATAGCCGTGGTAGCGCAGGTAGAACACGCGCGGGAAGCCCGTCGCCGTGAAGCGCGTCTCGTCCCACAGGCCCTCTTCGTTCTGCTGAGCGACCAGGTAGTCGACGCCGCGCGCAACGGCCGGGTTGTTCACTTCGCCGGCCGCCATCAGGCCGAGCAGCGCCCAGGCCGTCTGCGACGCCGTGCTCGGCGCCTGCTCGTAGCCGCGGTAGTTCAGCTTGTAGCTGTCGCCGTCCTCGCCCCAGCCGCCGTCCTTGTTCTGGATCGACAGCAGCCACTGCGCCCCGCGCTTCATGCGCGGATCGTCCGGCGTCAGGCCGGCCGCGTTCAGCGAGCACAGTGCGGTCCACGTGCCGTACACGTAGTTCATCCCCCAGCGGCCGTACCAGCTACCGTCCGGCTCCTGCTCCTTGAGCATGTAGTCGAGCGCACGGCGCGCCGGCTCGCTGTTCAGCGGCGTCTCGCCGAGCTGCGACAGCATCGACAGGCAGCGGCCCGACACGTCGGCCGTCGGCGGATCGAGCAGCGCGCCGTGATCGGAGAACGGGATGTTGTTCAGGTAGTACTGCGTGTTTTCCGGTTCGAACGCGCCCCAGCCGCCGTCGCTGCTTTGCATGCCGACGACCCATTCGCGCGCACGCGCCATCGATTCGCGATACGTGTCCGACTGCGTGAGCTTCTGCGCGCGATCCATCGCCATCACGACCACGGCCGTATCGTCGACGTCCGGGTAGTGCGCGTTCGCGTACTGGAACGCCCAGCCGCCGGGCCGCACGTTCGGGCGGCGCGAGATCCAGTCGCCGCGCACGTCGAGGATCTGCAGCGGACGCAGCCATTCGAGGCCGCGCAGCACGGCTGCCTGCGCACGCGCGTCGCCGGTCTCGAGCAACGCATGCGCGACGAGCGACGTATCCCATACCGGCGACAGGCACGGCTGGCAATACGCTTCGTCGTCGTGCACGACGAGCAGCTTCTCGACCGACTTGCGCGCGAGCGCGCGGTTCGGATGATCTTCCGCGTAACCGAGCACGTCGTACATCATCACCGCGTTGGCCATCGCCGGATAGATCGCGCCGAGGCCGTCCTCGCCGTTCAGGCGCTCGTCGACGAACGACACGGCCTGACGGATCGCGCGTTCGCGCGTATAGCTCGGGAACAGGCCGTCGACCGCGCGCAACGCATGGTCGACCACGCGGAAGAACGCGAACCAGCCCGGGCTCTGGTGGCCCTGGCGCGGCAGCAGCCCGGCGTTGACGGGCGGGTCGATGAACAGCTCGTCGATGCGCACGCCGCGCGGGTTCTTCGCGAGCGGACGCTTCGCGTTCAGCACGAGCAGCGGCACGATCACGGTGCGCGCCCAGTACGACACCTTCGACAGGTGGAACGGGAACCACTGCGGCAGCAGCATGATCTCGACCGGCATCATCGGCACCGCGCGCCACGGGATCGCACCGTACAGCGCGAGCTGGATGCGCGTGAACACGTTCGACATCTCGGCGCCGCCCATCGCATGGATCGCGCGGCGCGCGCGCTGCATGTGCTCGGCATTCTCGTCGTCGCCGATCACCTTCAGCGCGAAATACGCCTTCACGCTCGCGCTGATGTTCGGCGCGCCGTCGGTGAACAGCGGCCAGCCGCCGTCGGCCTGCTGGATGCGGCGCAGATACTTGCCGATCTTCTGTTCGAGCTCGAGGTTCGGCGTCTCGCCCAGATAGTGGACGAGCAGCACGTATTCGGCGGGAATCGTCGAATCCGCTTCGAGTTCGTAGACCCAGTGTCCGTCCGGTTGCTGCGCGGCGAGCAGCGCGTCGGTCGCACGCGCGACAGCCGCGTCGACGCCGGCCGGCACGGCGCCGGCGGACAGGGTAGCCATTTCGGTGAGATCGTTCATCGGTCCCTCTGTTTATTGCGTCTGGAGCACGTCCGCGGCCAGCTGGCCGGAACGGATCGCGCCCTCGATCGTGGCGGGCAAGCCGGTGGCAATCCAGTCGCCCGCGAGTACAAGATTGGTCCAGCGCGTACGCACGGCCGGACGTTTCATTTCCTGCGACGGCACCGCCGCAAAGCCCGCGCGCGGCTCGACGACGAGCTGCCACGCGGGAATGGCTTGCGGGTTCGCGCCGGTCACGCGCGCGACGTCTTCCCAGATGCGCCGCGCGAGCGTGTCGCGCGGCATGTCGAGCCAGCGCCCCGCATCGCGGATCGTCGCCACGAGCTGGCCGTCGCCGGTACGCACCGCGTCGACGACGCCGTTGACGACGGTCGTCTGCAACGGATTGCCGGCCGACGATTCGACCGCGAAATACGCGGTCACGACCGCGCTGAACGTGTCGGGCGCGGTGAGTTCGGGCACGAGCGGCTGCGCGACCTCGGGCGACACGGCCAGCACGACCGCGTCGCCCGGCGCGAGATCGATGCGCTCGCCGCCGACCGACACCGCGTCGACCGCATTGCCGTGCGCGCCGAATTCGAACGCATCGAGCCGCGAATTCAGGCGGATCTGCGCGCCGCCGTACTGCAGCATCCGCAGCGCCGGTTCGACGAACGCGCTGCCGAGCCCGCGGCGCGCGACGAGCGGACGGCAGCCGGGGCCGCCCGCGGCGAACGTGCCGCACAGCGCGGCGCGCGCGAGCTCGGCGCTCGCGTGGCGCGGCTCGATATTCAGCACCCCGAGGAAAAACGGTCGCAGCCAGCGATCCCACAGCACGCCGTCGCATCGCATCGTCTGCGCAAGCGAGCGGCCCGTGCGGGCGAACGCGAGCGGAGCCAGCGCGAGGTAGTCGAGCGGCGTCGTGCCCGGCGCGCGCGACGCGGCATCGAACAGCCACGACGGCCAACGGCCGTTGCCGAAGCGTAGCGTCCAGCGCTGCTGCGACGCGATGTCCATGACCGGGAATTCCGCCAGTGCGGGCCCCGCGAGCTGATCGGCCGCGCCGATCGCGCGCAGGTAGCGCTGCGTCGCGGGCTGCCCCGCGAAAACCGTGTGCAGCCCGCTGTCGAGCGTCGTGTTCAGCGTCCCGTCGAACCACGAGCGGCAGCGGCCGCCCGCGTGCGCATGCGCGTCGTGCAGCACGATGCGCCGCCCGCGACGTTGCAGCTCGACCGCGGCCGACAGGCCCGCGAGTCCTGCGCCGATCACGTGGACGGTTCTGGGCATCGCGTCGGTCGACTCAGAACAGCGCGTAGCGCGCGGCGATCATCAGCATGCGCGCCTTCGGCTTGCGCAGCGGTGCGCGCGGCGCGGCAAAGCCGCGTGCGATCGCGGCGTCGAGAATGCAGCGATACGCGCCCGACATGATGCGCGGCGCCTTCACCTGCGCACGCGGACAGGTGTCCATCACCGCGTCGGCCTGGCGGAAGTGCTCGAGCGCGCGCTCGACGAGCGTTGCACACACGCGCGGCAACGCCGGATCGCGCACGATCGTCGCCGGATCGGTGATCGCGATGCCTTCGCGCGCGAGCAGTTCGCGCGGCAGGTAGCAGCGGTTGATCGCCGCGTCGTCGTCGATGTCGCGCAGGATGTTCGTCAGTTGCAGCGCACGGCCGAGGTGGTGCGACAGCGTGATCCCTTCGGCTTCCGGCATCCCGAAAATCCTCACCGACAGCCGACCGGCCGCGCTCGCCACTCGATCGCAGAAGAGGTCGAGCGTCGGTTCGTCGGGCGCGCAGATGTCTTCCACCGCGTCCATCGCCATCCCGTCGATCATCGCGTGGAAATCGGCGCGCTGCAGGTTGAACGCGCGGATCTCGCGATCGAGCGCGGCCAGGTGGCGCGGCGGGCGGCCGGCGAAGCATGCGTCGATGTCCGCGCGCCAGCGATCGAGGCCCGCGTTGCGCTCGGCGCGCGGCAGGTCGCTGTCGGCGATATCGTCGACCGCGCGGCAAAACGCGTAGACCTGGAACATCGCATCGCGCTGCGCGGCCGGCAGGATGCGCATCGCCAGATAGAAAGAACTGCCCGATGTGACGGCAGCGGCGTCGGTTTCTTGTTCGTCCACGACGGAATGGGAAACGGCCAAGACGAGCTCCACGGAGACACCCACGCGGGGCGATTGAAGAAGCCATGCCCGGCTGGGATGGTCAGGGCGTCGAATGCGAGCGAGATATGCGAACGATCGACGCAGACAGGCACAAATTACCGGCCGGAAGCCGGAATTGGCCGAAAGTATAGCAATCTTTGAAGGTCGATGGCGGACACGCGCCAGGTCTGGCGGGGTGTCGAGCGCCGCCGCGAGGGCGGTGCGGCCGGCCTTCGCGAAGGGATGCCGCGCGGCGCGTCAGCCGTAGACGATGTCGCGCTGCAGGTCGAGCGCGATGAGCCCCATTTCACGCGTGAGCTGCAGCATCGAGCGGCGCTCGAGGCGCGAGCCCATGAAGCTCGTCACGCGCCCGTCGGGCTCGGCGGTGAACTGGAACACCGCGCCGCCCGTGCCGAACCACGCGCCGGGCACGTCGGGCGATTCCTGCCAGTCGATCTGCTCGAACACGCGTGCGATGCCCGCGCGCACGAGTTCACCTGGGCCGATCGGCGGCGCGATGTCGCCCAGGTCGTCGAGCGAATAGGGGCCGGGTTTGTCCGGCTTCCGATAGAAGAGATAGTCGACGTTCATGGGGTGCAATCGCAGGCAAACCGACAAATTAGCGCGCTTCGGCGCAAATTCAAATCAGATCAGGACGAAATGTGGCCTGTACGAGACAAATGGCCTGTATCGCGACGGCCGGTGCGAACCGGCGCTGGCTCGGGCCCGGCGTTCATGCCGGGCGGCGCGCGGCTTCGTCTAAGATGAACACCTTTCTCGAAAAAACACGGACACCATGGAGACGAACGACACCGCCACCCCGCAGTCCGATCATCCCGTTTTCGTGCTCGTGCACGGCGCATGGCATGGCGCGTGGTGCTATGCCCATGTGGCGGCCGCGCTCGCCGCGCGCGGCTACCTGTCGATCGCGCGCGACCTGCCCGCGCACGGCATCCATGCACGCTTTCCCGCGTCGTATCTCGCGCGGCCGCTCGACAAGGACGCGTTCGGCGCCGAGCCGTCGCCGGTCGCGAACACGACGCTCGACGACTACGCGACGCAGGTGATGCAGGCCGTCGACGACGCGTACGCGCTCGGCCGCGGCAAGGTCGTGCTGGTCGGGCACAGCATGGGCGGCCTCGCGATCACGGCGGCCGCCGAACGCGCGCCGGAGAAGATCGCGAAGATCGTCTATCTCGCGGCCTTCATGCCCGCGTCGGGCGTACCGGGCCTCGACTACGTGCGCGCCCCGGAAAACAACGGGGAGCTGCTCGGCCCGCTGATGCTCGCGAGCCCGCGCGTGGCCGGCGCGCTGCGCATCGATCCGCACAGCGGCGATGCCGCGTATCGCGAATTGATGAAGCGCGCGCTGTACGAAGACGTGCCGCAGGCGGACTTCGATGCGGTCGCGAACCTGATGAGTTGCGACGTGCCGGCCGCGCCGTTCGCGACCGCGATCCCGACGACTGCCACACGCTGGGGCGCGATCGACCGTCACTACGTCAAGTGCCTGGCCGATCGCGTGATCCTGCCCGCGCTGCAGCAGCGCTTCATCGACGAAGCCGACGCGTTCGCGCCCGGCAACCCGACCCACGTGCACCAGCTCGACAGCAGCCACTCGCCGTTCGTGTCGCAGCCGGCCGTGCTGGCCGGCGTGCTCGCCGACATCGCGAAAAGCTGAGCGGGGCGGGCGCGGTCAGTCGGCGTACGCGACCGACCGATCGCGCCCGAGCCGCTTCGCGCGATAGAGCGCGGCGTCGGCCTCGTTCACGAGCACGTCGCAGGTCGACGCGCCGGCTTTCGCGCACGCGCCGCCGACGCTCGCCGTGACCGGCACGCTGACGCCCTCGGCGTCGACCGGCACGCTGCCGATCGCCTCGCGCACCTTGTCGGCCACCCGCATCGCCTCGTCGAGATTCGTGCACGGCAGCAGCAGCGCGAATTCCTCGCCGCCGAAGCGGCCGAACGTATCCTGCGCGCGCACGATCGACGCGACGCGGCGCGCCGTCTCGCGCAGCACGGCGTCGCCCACCGCATGCCCGAAGCGGTCGTTGATCGTCTTGAAGTGATCGAGGTCGAACAGCAGCACCGACAGGTCGCCGCCGTAGCGCTGCCAGCGCGCGAATTCGTCACCGAGCCGCACCTCGAAAAAGCGCCGGTTCGCGATGCCGGTCAGCCCGTCGAGATTCGCGTGTTCGCGCAGCTTCGCGACCGCTTCCTCGCGCTCCCGTTGCATCACGCTCACATGCGTGACGTCCGAGATCGTCACGCATACGGCCTCGACGTCGCGGCCGCGCGTGAGCGGCATGAACGTGCAGTCCTGCTGCATGTAGTCGACGCCGCCCGTGATCGGCCGGTCGTGCTCGAAGCGGAACAGGTAGGGCCGCTGCTCCCACGAGCTGAACGCGAAGCTGCCGAGCTGGAACACGCTCTCGAGCTTGCGCGACAGCCATGCGCGCGGCAGATCCGGAAAGCGGTCGAACAGGTTGCGGCCGATCACGTCGGCGGCGGGAATGCCGCTGTGGTCCTGCATGAAGCGATTCCACATCAGGACGGTCATCGAACGGTCGAGCACGAACAGGCCGAAGCCGACCCGCTCGATCACGAGGTCGCTCAGCGAAGGGGCGGCGGCCGTCATAGCGCGGACAGCAACGCGTCGAGCGCGTCGCCCATCAGCCGGATCGAATCCTCGGCCATCAGCATCACGAAATGCGCGCGGAACGTGTGGTCCTCGAGCCCGAAGTTCACCTCCAGCAGCAGCGCGACGCTCCACCCCAGTTCGTTCGGCTGGAAGACGTCGTCGAACGACACGTTCGCGCCGAGCAGCCCCGGCGGAAAGAACACGGGCTTGCGGCCGAGTTCGTCCAGGATCGACGCGACGCAGGCGCCCATCAGCACGTTCGCGACGTCGAACACGAGCTCGTCCGGCGTCGCCATCCCGCCGTACACGCCGTCGCCGAACGTGCGGTCGACGACCGACATGAGCCGCGCGACACCCGCCGTGCGGCACAGCACGATCGCCTCGCCCTTGATGTCGGAACGGAAGCCCTGGCGCACGGCGGTCACGTTGTCGTGAATGCCTGTCATCTCGCGCAGCGCGTCGCTCGCGTCGGCCGCTTTCACGACGCGCACGCGCGGCACCGACAGCTCGATGAAATGTCCGAGCAGCAACGCCAGCCGCGCGGCGGCGCGACCCATTGCAAGGTTGGCGATCTCCTGCAACGCGTCGCGTTGCTCCGCCGTGAACACCGATTCAGGCATACAACCCATACTCCTTGAGAATGGGCAGCAATGCCTCCGACGTCACGGGCTTGGCAACGAATGCGATCGCGCCCAATTCACGCACGCGTGCTTGCGCCTGCGGCTGGATATCGGCGGATACCACGATCACGAACGTGTTCAGATCTTCGTGGCGCAGTGTTTCCAGGACCTGATATCCGCTCATGTCGGGCATCGTCAGGTCCAGAAACATCACGGAAGCTTTGCCGTCACGATAGAGCGCCAAGGCCTCGCGACCATTCGCTGCATACGCGACGTCAACGTCCCAATCCCCCGGCAGCGCCTTTGTCAGCAGTTTGCGAGCGAGCAGCGAATCGTCGGCAATTACAATCGGCAAAGGCATGGGGCGATGCGGTATACGGAATGGTCTCTCTCGCGTTAACGACCGCGCGGCGCACTTCTTTAGGTGCCATGCGTTTCGGGCGCGGGCAACCGCCTTGCGGCCGCGCACGGGGCGCCGCGACGCAGGTGCGCGCGACGCACCGCGCGGCAATCGCCGGCGGGCGCATGTATCTGTCATAGGGAAAGCAAGGCGCGATTCTCGGAGTAAACCGGAGGCGATGCAACTCGCCATATTCACCATTTCGAACAGAATCGATCCGATCGTGCGCCATTCCGAAAACAGGCGCGACCATTTTCGAGATAAGCACGCAAAATTTTTCCTTGTGTACGTTTGCGCTGCCGGATTCGTCGCGTTTTCAATCTGACGGTTTACCTCTGTCACAGACGACAGGATTGCGCCCGTACGGCGCCGCGCGGCGGGCCGCCGCAACTCGTTTATGATGGCAGACACCTCCGCTTCACCCGCTTTCCTCGATGACGTCCGAACGGCCTGCCGACTCCCGCGCTCCCGCCCCCGCTCCCGCCGATGACTGGCAGGACGACGGCAGCTACGCGTCCGGCGCGCCCGAGCACGATTTCGCGGTACGCCGCGTGACGCTGATCGTGCTGCTCGTCGCGGCGATCGTGCTGCCGTGCATCTACGTGGCGGTGATGGCGTACAACGACCTGAAGGCGCGCGAGGCCGCGGCGAGCGACGTGACGATGCGCACCGTGCGCGTCGCCGAGGAGCATGCGCTCAAGGTGTTCGACCTGAGCGAAACGCTCGATGCGCGCATCGTCGACCTCGTGCAGGACATGGACGACGCAGCCGTGCGCAGCAGGGAATCCGACATCCACGAAGCGCTGAACACGATCGGCGGCGGCTATCCGCAGGTGGCCGCCGTGTCGATCTTCGGCGCGAGCGGAATGCTGCTCGCCAACAGCCTCTACTATCCGGCGCCGTACGCGTCGATCGCGAACCGCGACGACTTCGCCGGCATCCGCGACGGCAAGGTCATCGAACACATCTCGCGGCTGATGATGGGGCCGCTCAAGCTCGAGAACATTCCCGTATTCAACACGGGCGTCGCGCGACGCCATAGCGACGGTTCGTTCGCCGGCATGGTGTCGATCGCACTGAAGTCGTCGTATTTCAACGCGTTCTACCGCGACCTGCTCGGCGGCGCGAGCACGCCGATGACGATGGCGCTCGCGCGCTCGGACGGCGCGGTGATCGCGTCGTATCCGCCGCCGCCGTCGCTCGCGCACACCGATCGCTCGGTCACGTTCGGCAATGCGCACAACGATCCGCGCGCGGGCGTCGTGCGCGTGCGCCACGACGGTGCGAGCAGCGAGATCGTCGCGTATCGCCAGGTCGGCAGCTACCCGGTCTTCGTGACCTGCGCATACCGCACGTCGGCGATCTGGCATGAATGGTACGAACACCTGAGCGTGCTGTTCATCTCGATGTTCGCGCCGTCGGTCGCGCTGTGGTCCGTGATCTGGCTGTCGCTCAAGCGGCTGAAGGCGGAAGAGGAGGCGTGGGACCGCTGGCAGGCCGAAGCGTCGATGCGGCGCTCGATCGAATCGGCGTACCGGCAGTCGCGCAAGATGCAGGCGCTCGGCAATCTCGTCGGCAGCGTCGCGCACGACTTCAACAACCTGCTGATGATCATCTCCAGCAACGTGCAGATCGCGCGGCGGCGCGGCGTCCAGCATCTCGACAAGGAGCTCGGCGCGATCGAACGCGCGCTGAAGAACGGGCAGTCGCTCACGCGCCAACTGCTCGGCGTCGCGCGCAAGCAGCCGCTGCACAACGAGACGATCGACATCGGGCAATGGCTCGGCACGTGCCGCGAACTGCTGAAGACGTCGCTCGGGTCGAAGTCGTCGCTGGTCGTCGCGATCGAGCCGGGCGTCTGGCCGATTCGCGTCGATGTCGCGGAGCTCGAGCTCGCGGTGATCAACCTCGCGGTCAACGCGCGCGATGCGATGACGACCGGCGGACGCTTCACGGTCGGTGCGCGCAACGTCACGCTGCGCCGCGAGGACGGCTTCCCGCTGACGGGCGAGTTCGTGCAGATCTCGCTGGACGACACGGGTTCGGGCATGGCGCCCGACGTGCTCGCCCGCGCATTCGAACCGCTGTTCACGACGAAGGCGCAGGGGATGGGGACGGGGCTCGGCCTGCCGCAGGTATTCGCGTTCTGCGAACGCTCGGGCGGCCTCGCGACGATCGACAGCGCGGTCGGCGCGGGTACGTCGGTGCGTCTGTACCTGCCGCGCGCGCGCGCCGAGGACGTCGTCGCACGGCCGGCGGCCGGCGCGCACGATGCGGGGAACGGCACGCTCGCCGGCCTGCACGTGCTGCTCGTCGAGGACAACGGCGAAGTCGCGGCCGGCACCGAAGCGCTGCTGTCGCTGCTCGGTCATCGCGTGACCTATGCGCCCACCGCCGACGACGCGTTGCGCCTGATCGAGGGCGCCGCGGCGAACGACGCGTTCGACCTCGTGATTTCGGACATCCACATGCCGGGCCGCATGAACGGCATCGATCTGGCCGAAGCGGTCGAGAAGCGACCGGGGAAGCTGCCGGTGATTCTCGTCACGGGCTATGCGGAGGAGCTCGACCGCACGCGCACCGTCAACGTCCGCGTGCTGTCGAAGCCGTTCGATATCGCGCTGCTCGACGAGATCCTGCTGGGCATCCGCGAAGCGCGCGACGCACGACACGCCGGCGCGTGACCGGCCACGTGCGGGCCGGCGCCGGCGCGACTGCGTGAACCGGCGCGGCGGCGATCAGGCCAACGACGTCACGCCGATTTCAGCAGGCGCACCCAGCCCGCGTAGCGATCGACGAAGCCCTGCAGGAACTTGCGCGTGTCCTCGCTGACGATCTGCCCCTGGTCGTCGATGCGCGCCGGGTCGTGCTTGATGAACATCTCGGGCTGACCGAGCGTCTTCACGTCGAGGTACGCGAGCACGTTGCGCAGGTGCTGCTGCGCGAGTGCGGTGCCCGTCGCGCCCGGCGACGTGCCGAGCACCGCGCCCGGCTTGCCCGACCACGAATTGGAACCCCACGGGCGCGAGCCCCAGTCGAGCGCATTCTTCAGCACGCCCGGAATCGACCGGTTGTACTCGGGCGTGACGAACAGCAACGCGTCGGCGGCTTCGATCGACTGCTTGAAGCGCTTCGCGACTTCCGGGAAATTCGCGTCGTAGTCCTGGCTGTACAGCGGCAGCTCGCCGATCTCGACGAACTCGAACGAAAAATCGGCGGGGGCGAGCGAGATCACGGCGTGCGCGAGCGCACGGTTCGTCGAAGCGCTGCGCAGGCTGCCGACGACGACCGCAATTCGATAGGACATGGCATTCTCCTTCCGGTAAGTGAGGAATCGGAGCGATTGCTTCCGAATGGGCGACAAAGGTCTGTTTATAGGCAAGCCAGCCCGCGAGCCGTCCGACGGGGCCATCCGGCCGACTTTCCACAAGGTTTTCCACAGAAATTGTGGATAACTCGACCGTTATGTTCCGACGTTACAGTTTGCCCGCCGCGCGGCGCCTTCGACGTGCGAGACGAGGGTTCGGCAAGCATAGCGCAGCGCGGCGGCCGGCTTCATGAAATCGCGACGGAACATGGCGTTGCAGGGCGGCACCGCAACCAGTAAGCTGCTCGCACCGCGATGCGCCCGTTCCGTGACGCATGCGCGATCGCTTCGAAACACGACAACCCACACATGCCGTCCGCATACGACGACCCCGCCTATCTCGCACAACTGCGGCACGATCTGCTGCGCTTCGCACGACTCCAGCTTCGCGATGCCGACGCGGCCGAAGACGCCGTGCAGGAAGCGCTGGCCGCCGCGTGGTCGCATGCCGGCGAGTTCGCGGGGCTATCGGCCCACAAGACGTGGGTGTTCGCCATCCTGCGCAACAAGCTGATCGACGTGCTGCGCGCGCGGCAGCGGATGGTGAGCCTGACCGCGCTCGATGCGGAGCTCGACGGCGAATCCGTGCTCGATCGCGAACTGTTCAAGGACAACGGGCACTGGGCCGCGCATGCGAAACCGCGACCGTGGCCGAAACCCGAGACGCTGTTGCAGCAACAGCAGTTCTGGATGCTGTTCCAGGTGTGCCTCGACCATCTGCCGGAGCAGATCGGACGCGTGTTCATGATGCGCGAATTTCTCGACGTCGAGATTCCGGACATCTGCAGCGAATTGACGCTGACGACGAATCATTGCAGCGTGCTGCTGTACCGTGCACGCACGCGCCTGCGAACCTGCCTGAGCGAAAAAGGACTGACGACCGAAGATGCTGCCGGGGAAATGTACTGACGTGACACGACTGCTGTCGGATGCGCTCGACCGGCCTCTGACACTGCACGAGCGCCTGCAGGTGCGTGTGCATCTGCCGACCTGCAGCGGATGCCGCGCCTATCGCGGGCAGATCGCGCTGTTGCGGACGGCCGCGAAAGCGGCCGCGGGGCGGGAGCCGGATGATGATGACGGGCCGTCCGGTGGCGGCTAGGGCGTGTTCACGCCCGAGGCGCCGCGATGTCGGCGTATCGTTCCGGTGACGGCTAGCAGGCGGCCTGGAGGTTGCGTCGGCCTGGATGCCGTTGCGCGTGCCGGGCTGGGCCGCATTGATGCAATAAGAAAAATACGCCGGACAAGAATTATTCGAACAACGCCTTCACGGACTCGGGCGGTCGACCGATAGCCGCCTTGCCGCGATACACGACGATGGGGCGCTGCAGCAGGATCGGATGAGCGACGATCGCCGCGTAGGCTTCGGCGTCGGTCAGATCCGCGCGGGCAAGATTCAGCGTCTTGTACGGCTCCTCGCCGTCGCGCAGCATGTCGCGGACCGGCCGGCCGAGCTGCTGATGCATCGTTTCCAGTTCCTCGACGGTCGGCGGCGTCTTCAGATACTCGACGACGGTCAACGGCGTGCCGGCGGTATTCAGCGACTCGACCAACGCAAGCGTCTCGCGGGACTTCGAGCATCGGGGGTTGTGGTAGATCGTGATCATCATTCAAGCCTGGGTGGGGGAGCCCTGTATTGTAGCCACTCTGCATTGAGGGGCTTGGTGGCGTGGTTCAGCCGAGACCGGGGTGGCGTTCCTTTCGACAAGTGGCTGAGACGGTTTGGTTTAGCAACGCGCTGTGATGGAAGAGCGTGTCTCCGGTGTTCGAAAACGCTTCAAAGAGCCGTTGTTTATGCGCATAAAGCTAGAACATCTGGTGCGCAGGATTCGCGGACTGCAATTTGCCCAGCAATGTGTCGCACAGGTTATCTCCGATGGTGGGGGCGTGATGGCCCGGCGCGTCGAGTGGTTTATGCGCATAAAGCCAGCGATTTTTGGCCGAGGCGACGCGCGGCTCCGGGCGTGGACGTATGCGACACAAGGCGGCAGAGGGCGATCGCTGTATCAATCAGCCACTCAGCGCGACATCATCGGCGGCCTGCCTGGGGCAGGTTTATGCGCATAATGCCGGCGATTGTCGGGCGACGCACGGCTTGACTCGGGCCTTGGGCGATGCCGACACGAGACGGCACCGGGCGATCGCTGCAAACGACAGACCGTCCCGACACGACATCATGGGTCGCCTGATTCGGTGAGGTGTCGGCTGCGGCCCTTCATCGCGGATCATCGTTGCGTCTGGTTTATGCGCATAAACGCTGCGGGCCGACAGAATGTCACCCTGAGGCATGCCCGTTCACGGAGGCGACTCAGGGTCGCGCATTCGCCTCGGAGCGCGCAGATCGCTCGCTCGCAGATGCCCGACACGCACGCTCCCCACAGAGTTCATCGCTTCGCCCACTGCGGAGTTTATGCGCACAAACTCCCCGGCTCGCCGACAGTCCTATCCGCCCCGGAAAGGGCAGAGCAACGCGATATCCCCGTGACGAACAGGTGCCCGGCGATGTAGCGCGTGAAGACCATCCCACCACGCAGCCCATCACCCCTCTATCTCAGCTTCGCCACCTCCAACACACCGCCCCAACGAACTCCCCATCGTCGCCACTTCGTTTATGCGCATAAACCGATCGTCCGAATGGCCAATGCGTCGTTGTCGACCGACAATTTCATTGAAATTCAAATATCGTCCTGTAGAATTCCAACGACCAAAACAGGAGTGAAAATTGGCCGCGGAAATTATTGCAGTCACTCAACAAAAAGGTGGCGTCGGCAAAAGCACGATTGCCATGCATCTCGGCGCCGCGTTCCATGAAAAAGGGAAGCGCGTCCTCGTCATCGATGCTGACCGTCAAAACACGCTGGTTCACTGGTCGAGCGCATCCGGCGACAGCGAAAACGGCATCCCGTTTCCGGTCGTCAATCTTGCCGAAGCCGACGGCCAGATCCATCGCGAGATCAAGAAGTTCATCAACGATTACGACATCATCGTCGTGGACTGCCCGCCGTCGATCACCGAGAAAGTCTCGGGTGTCGTCCTGCTGGCCGCATCGATTGCCGTGATCCCGACATCGTCGTCGCCGGCCGATTACTGGTCGAGCGTCGGGCTGGTCAAACTGATTCAGCAAGCGCAGGTGATGAACGAAGACCTCCGCGCGGTCTTCCTGCTGAACAAGACCGAAGAGAAACGCATGCTGACCCGCGAGCTCAAGCGTGCACTCGAGGAACTGGGCTTTCCGTTGCTGAAGACGCAGATCCCGACTCGGGAAGCGTACAAGCAGGCGATGGCGCTCGGTCAGACCGTGCTGCAAATGAACGATCGTGGCGGCAAGCTGGCCGCCTCCGAAATTCGCGCATGTGCCGACGAAATCGTCGCCATGCTGCCCTGACTTTATGCGCACAAAGGAGTCACATGAAACCCTCCCAATTTGCCAAAGGATTCCAAGCGCGCCCGGATATCACGACGAGCGAGAAGCGCACGGCGCTCGATCGGCTCAATGCGATCGACGGCATCGTCAAGTCCGAGACGCCGACCCCGGCGTCGACCAAATCCGCGAAGAAGGACATCGCACCGCCGCCTGCTCCGGAATTCACGATCGACCCGTCGATCGACGAATCGCAGCAATATCGCGCGTGGCGTCTCGAGAATCGCTATGCCCCGGGGCAGGTGATCGAGTTGCCGTTGAAGGCGATCAAACATAGCCCGTTCAATCCGCGGCACTTCTATCTGAAATCGTCGATTGCCGAACTCGCGGTGAACCTTGCGAAGCAAGGGCAGCAGCAAGCGATCCACGTGATTCCGGATTACGACAACCCGGGCACGTATTTCGTCAGCGATGGTGGCCGCCGCGTGCGGGCGCTGAAGGAAGCGAACAAGGAGTCGGTCAAGGCGATCGTGATCGACGTGCCGATCGGCATCCAGAGCTACAAGCTCGGCTATGACCTCAACGTTCAGCGCGATTCGCAGACGGTGTTCGACAATGCCGTCGTGTGGCGCCGCTTCCTCGACGACAAGCATTTCCAGAGCCAGAAAGAACTCGCCGAGCATCTCGGCCTCGACGAGTCGACGGTGGCCGTCGCGCTGTCGATCGGCAAATTGCCGGAAGCGATCATGCAGGAAATGGTCGCGCGCCCCGATCGCTTCGGATCGAACATGGCGTATCAGGTCGGCCGCTATCACAACGCGCGCGGCACCGAGGCGACGCTGCGGCTGATCAACAAGATCGTGTCGGACGACCTCAGCACGCGCCAGGTGTCGGACATCGTCAAGGGCCGCGTCGCGGCGCAGGAGACGCCGAAGGCCGCGGGCCGTCAGCGCTACGCGCAGCGTCTCGAGATCAAGCTCGACGGCAAGTCGGTCGGCGATCTGAAATCGTATGGCGAAGACCGCATCGAACTGCGCCTGCGCGGCCTGCCGAAGGACAAGCGCGACGCGATCCTCGAGCAACTCGAGCGGATGCTGTTGTCGGAGTAATGGAAGCGGCCGGCAGAGCCTGACAAGGGCGCCGGTCCCGCCCGACCAATGGATGGGACCGGCGGCGGCCGGTCAGCGGGCCTGAGCAGGCCTCAAGCGGCCCGCGACTGGTTCAGCGTGAACGACAGCAGATCGCCGTCCGTCGGCTCGCCCCAGGTCTTCTGGGCCAGCCAGTCGAAAAAGGCCGTCTCGGCCAGCTTGGAATCGAGGCCGCGCTTGCGCCAGTCGTCGCGCAGATGCGAGCCCATCGTCGGCAATGCCTCGGATTCGAACGACTCACGCGCCACTTCGCGCTCCGCGTCGCCCTGCTCCTCGTACAGCACCTTCGCTTCCTTGCGGCGGAACGCCGCGAACTCGCTCAGCAGGCGAGCCTTCAGATCGTCCGGCTGCGCAGCCGCAGCCTTCGCGGACGGCGTGCCGGCAGGCAGCGCGTCGACCGACTCGACCGGCGGCGCATAACCCTTCTTCAGCGCGTCCTTGAACAGCGCCGGCGCGCTGCGCACCGGCGGCAGCGTCGTGCTGCGCATCCGCTGCTCGGTCATCTGCAATGCGGCGCGAATCCGATTTTCCTCGCTGTCCGCATAGAGTGTTTGTGCTTCCTTCAGCGGGATCCCGAGTTTCACCATCCGGTCGACCAGCGTGCTGTCGAACACGTTCGGGTGTTCGTCGAGCGCGAGCATCGGCTGCTTGCGTTCGGTCACGCGAAACTGGATCTCGGCCACCCGACGCCCTTCGCGGTGCTCGATCAGTTCGACGAAGATGTTGGTGACCGCATTGACTTCCGCGATCGCGGGACGCAGGTAGTCGCGCTTGAAGTACTTGTACTCGCGCTTCGCTTCGTCGCCGGCTTCCGTGTCGGGCGTGCCCGACAGAATCGGCCGCCACCATTCCCACGGCTCGCGCATCGTCAAATGGCTCGGGTTCGTCAGGTAGCGCACGCAGATCTCGTACAGCGCGAGCCCCGCGCTGCTGCGCAGCTGGCTCTGGAACTGCAGGCTCAGGCGCGCATACTGGACCGGGTCGAGCAGCTTCTTCTTGATCTTCGGCGCGAACGAGAATTCGACCCATACGCGGCGGGTGGTCGGATCCTCGAGAATTTCCGCGTCGGCAATCAGCGTGGAGATCCCCCACTTGCGGCCCGGCTTCTGGCTCGACGTCCCCGTGCTCCATTCGACCTGCACCGACACCATGCGGCGTAGGTGTTCCTTCACCAACGCGGTGTCGTTCGAATCGAAAGCGGAGTTGGCAACGATGTCCGACAGCAGCGCGCGATACGTATCGCCCGAATCGTCGGCCTGCTGCGCGACGGCCAGCAGGACATTGAACAGCTTGCGAGTGAGGAGCGTGATCTTGCCGCTCTTCGGCTGAATGGCGATCGCCTCGACGGCCTTTCGCAATTCGGCTGAACTGGCACTCACCACATCCACATCGGTTTTCTTGGCGCGCTTCGTCGTGGCCATACGTCGGGTCGGAGGAGAAGTTTCCCGGAAGGATAGCGCCTGCGGTGATGTGCGTCCAGAACGACATGCTCACCATAGCCGGTGAAGCGCGCCGGCAAAACGGCACTCACCCGACCCCCTCCCGAAAACGCTCACCGGTCGGCCAGGGCGGCGTTCCGGACTCTTCCAGACGTGCCGCGGCATGCGCCGATTCACAGAATTTCCCCTGTGCGCGACACGTGCGGAATTGGCTCCCGTATCGGCTCACCTTTCGATTTGTCGTAATTTTGCGACTGCGCAGCCGTGAATTCGACACAGGCTTGCGGCTGCACCTCACCGCCCGTCCGCGACTGAAGCACACCGGCCTGTATGCATGTACAGGCACGGCTCGCGAGGAAGCCGATTCGGTTCCGACATAGGGGAAAGCACCGCGGAAACCGGCACGCGCAGCCCGAACAACGCGTGATTGGCTGGCCCGGGCGCGCATTGTACAGCGCGCAAATCGTATCCGGTCCCGAAAATACTCACCTCGAGCACAGCAGGTCGATTCGTCCGGATACCGATAAATGCCCGACGGACGCGGGACCGAGCGCCAACGACTCCCGAAAACGCTCACCTTACCAATCAAATGCGGCACGGCGGTGGGCACGGAACTGGCTCCCGAAAAACCTCACCGTAACCGGCGCGGTATCAAAAACTCCAATCTCTTCCGATACTTACGCACAGAAGGCATTTGGCTGTGCATCGTCGCGATCTCCCGGAAAGCCTCACCTTTAGGCCGAAATCTTTCATCAGACGACCGTAGGACCGCCCCCGAAAAATCTCACCTGTGCCAAAAAGTGGCACAGCAAAAACGGGATTTCTTCCAGTCCTGGCGGGCTTTTCGGCGAATCCGACCGGTCCCGGCTCCTGAAAAACCTCACCTTTGCCCATTTTTCGAGCAGATCTCTCTCCCGGAAAATCTCACCTGTCAGCCAAGCCGCAGCCTGTGATTCATGCCCCGAAAAAGCTCACCTTGCGCCCAAAGGGGCAGGAAGACCCGGATTTCCCTCCCGAAAAACCTCACCTTTGGGGCATCACAGGCACCGGCGAGCACTTTTGCTGTGCAAAATGGCGTCCGCTTCCCGGAAATCCTCACAGCAAATTCCCGTGAGGTCCCGTGAAATCTCACCTTTCCCCCGATCTGCCCAAAAGATGAGCAGAATCGGGGCGCGAAACAGGTCCCGCAAATTCTCACCTATGTCTGCACAGGCAGAAAACTGTGCGGTCAGGCGCGGCGCGGGTTCCATGGCTGCACGGCCCCGAAAACCCTCACCTTTGGGAAAACTCGTGTTTTACTGTGATCCCGAATCCGCTCACGACCCTTCCTGCAACGGCTCACGCAGCTCCCCGAACCCCATCACGTCAGCTCCCGCAGAAGATCACCTTGGCTCCCGTAAAACTTCACCTTGTCGGCCGGAAAGCCTTGTGCCACAAGGCTGTGCCGTGGCGTTAACGTTTTTAACTAAGGGTTCAAGGGTGTTTACTTCTAATACTCTCAAGACGTCGGTTGACGAGTTTTCCACAGATACCCCGACCCCTGAACACCCACGGCCCATCGGATCCGATGTCATGTGAAACAAATGCCAAAATTCGGGGTCCGCTGAAAAACGCTTGCCGAACAAAGACTTGGATGATTTTCTTCGCTTTGTTTCACGGAATCCGAGGCCACCTTCGGCCGAACGCGTTCGCAGCGCTGATTTCGGTGCAAAACGACGTAAATTCACAACGGACCGTCGAAACAAGTATCAATGGATACGTGTTTCGTTATGATTGCAACACTTCATTGCCTGCGAGTGTTGTCATGACCCTGGACGAAATGCGTCAAGTCATTCGGGAAGAACTGGAATCGCTGCGCGCAAGTGGTGCACGGCGTCAGGAATTGTCGCTGCATGCATGCAAGCGCCTGTTTTTCGATCTCGGCATCCGGCCGTCGGCCGCCAACGTGCGCGATCTCACCCAGACCGGCAGCGCCAGCGACATCCCGAAAGACATCGATCACTTTTGGGAGCGCATCCGCTCCGCCTCCAAGATCAGGCTCGACGGCGCGGCGATCCCGAAGGCCGTCGAGGAAAAGGCCGGCGCATTGCTGGGCGCACTTTATGAAGAGGCGTTGAAAGCGGCGCGCGACAGCCTCGACGGCGACCGCGAGCAGGTTCGCGCCGACGTGGCCGCGGCCGAACAGCGGTTGCGTGACGCAACCGTCCGACAGGAAACGCTTGAAGAAGCGCTCGCGCGCGGCGAAGCGAGAAACGAGCAATTGCAGGCGCGGGTGACCGAACTCGAGGTCCAGCTTGCGTCGCAGACCACGCACGGTTCGGCAAGCGAAGCAACGTTGCTCACCACAGTCGCCCGACTAGAAAAGGAACTGGCCGCGGCTGCCGGCCGCCTCGATGCCGAACAGGCCCAGAATGCCGCGTTGCGCGACCGCATCGATGCGTTGCAAGCCGAATTGCAGCAGCGCACCGAGCACTATGCGCAGCAAATCAAGGATGCGGTGGCCGAAGCCGAACGCCGCGTCAAGCCGATGCTGGTCGAACTGGACGCGTTGCGCAGCATGGCGTCGACCTACCAGAGCGGGCTGCGCGACGTTCAGCGCAAGGAGTTCGATTTCCTGCAGCAATTGAGCTCGGCCAAGGCGCGCGCCGACCGGCTCGAAGAACAGTTGCGTACCCAGAGCGACGAACTGGACCGCGCGATGCGCGACGCGAACGCGTTGCGCGCGAACCGCGGGATGAATCCGGAAATCGCGGCGCTGCTCCGGCGCCTGGCCGATGCCGGACAACTCGATGCGAACGCGTATGCCACGATCGGCACCTCGCTGGATCACGAGATTCCGGCGCCGGCCCGGTGCCCGCATTGCGACGGCGAGCCGGAACTGTCACATGGCGATGACGGCTTTGAAGTCGCGTGCCCCGAATGCGAGCACGCTTCGGGCCCATGGCCGTCCCGTTTCGAAGCCGCCGCGCGTTTCGCGCAGACTTGACCCGGAAGCTGGCGACACCGCACAGGTGAGAATATCCGGGAGACTTGAGGTGAGGTTTTTCGGGAGCTGTGAAATGGTGAGGCTGCGCCGCGCAAGGCTGCTCACGGATCGTTTTGCGTGAGCAGCCGTTTCCCGATCAGTGAGTTTCGTCACGCTCGGACGCGTCACCGTTGTCGTCGGCCAGCCCGTCGCGCCAGTTTTTCCATGCGCGATGCAGGCGATTCGACGAGATCGGCCGCATGAAGCCCAGCCATTTGCCGACCCGCTCGGGCGGGACGTCGTGCTCGAACAGTTCGGCCGCGTACGTATTGCGCAATGTTTGCGGGCTTGCGCGCGCGGTGCGTGACGACGTGAGCCCGGCCGATTCGACGATCGCGTCGATCGCGCGCAGCATCGTTGCCTTGTGCATCGGCCGCCCGGCATGCGACGCGGGGAACACGAGTTCTCCCGGAATCTCCTGGCGTTTGCGTTCGGTGAGCCAGGCTTCGAGCAATGCGATCGCGAACGAGGCGAGATGGGCTTCGCGCGCGTAATCCGGATGCGTCGACTCGATCCGCAGCGACGTGCCGCTCGTATTGATGCAACTAATCGTAAGCGCGCGCGCTTCCCCGGTTTTGATGCCGGCGCCGAGAAACGCGGCAACGAGCGCGCGGTCGCGACGCTCCTTCCAGTACGCGGCGCCCGATACGCCGATCGGCGAAAACAGATACGCGAGCAACGTCGCGCGTTCCGCCGGCGTGAGGAAGCCGGTCGGTTCGTTGTCGCGGGCCTTGCGCCAGTTCGCTTCGCCATCCTGAGCAATGAAACGGGCGGGATTGGTCGATGCGTATTCGGTGCGGCGGATATGGTCGAGCACACGCTCGATCAGCCTTAAATAGCGCATCCGCTGTGTCTTCTTGATCGGCAACTCGCCGACGAAGTTCGCGATGGTCGGCGTATCGACCGTCGCCAGATTCTTTTGATGCGCACGCATCCACGCGAGAAACGCGCCCCATTGCGCGCGATAGACATCGGCCGACGAGCGGCGATAGTCCTGCATCGCGAGCCACGCGTCGAACGCGGCTTCGGGCGAGACGACCCAGTCGGATGCGTCGCGGTCGAACAGATCCTTTTCTTCCACACGCGCGGCGGTGTCGGGAGAGGTGGGAAGGGACATGGTGTTAATTCCGTTAGTTGCGTATATCGTAGCCCTTTTCGCAACGTATCGGGCAGCACGCGGGTGAACCGGCCGCCATGCATCGCGGCCGGGGCTCGGCCATCAGTCGCCCCACGCCTTGGACGGGCGGTGAGCGCGCACGGGCCGCGCGGTGTCGTGCGTGGTTGCTGCGGCTTCGTACGCGAGAACGGCGAATGAAAAGACCGCGGGCAGCGCGTTCGAGCGCCCGAAGTCGATCGGATCGTCGGTTTCGGGAAACGTCATGTCGGACGGTCGTTCGAACAGTTGGCGCATGCCGGCGTCGTGCCGGCTGGCAAAGCCGAGATCGGCGAGCGCTTCGGCTTCGATCGCGTGCAGCAGGCGCCATGTCAGCGGCACGCGCTGACGGATGTAGCGCGCGGCGATATGGCGAACGATCAGTTCGAGGTCGTGCGCGGCAGCCTTGAAGCTGAGCGCGGCCAAATCTTGTTCTTCTGTCATTGCAGGCTCCTGTCGACCGGGCGGGCGCCTCGGTGCGCCGGCTCCGGCCCATGCATGGCGGAATGTCCGTATACTGTACAAACATACAGTATTTTCCGCAACTGGCCTGCGCTCTGCCTTTTGGCCGACTATCCGCGCCGTCAGCGATGGATCACGATCAACAAGGCCCGCGCTTCGGTCTTGCCGGGGTTGCGGATCGCATGCGGCTCGTCGGCCGGATAGCGCGCGGTGTCGCCCGCCTTCAGGCGTCGGCTGGCCGCGGCGGCTTCGATTTCCATCGCGCCGTGCAGCACGGTGAGGTGCTCGCGCGTGCCGGGTTCGTGCGCGTTCGATACCAGTGCGCCGCCGCCCGGCAGCGTCAGCTCGTACCACTCGAACTTGCCGGCGAGATCGATCGGGCCCCATACGCGCAACTGGTACCGGCCGTCGTGGCCGGCGAGCGTCGGAATGTCGTGCGGGCCGTCCACGCGAATCGTGTCGGGCGCCTTCGGCTGCGAGAACAGTTCATCGAGCGTGATGCCGAGCGCGTTCGTCAGCCGCCACGCGACCGCGATCGTCGGGTTGGCCTTGTCGCGTTCGATCTCGGAGAGCATCGATTTCGATACGCCGGCTGCGCGCGAGAGGTCGTCGAGCGTCAGCTTGCGCTCGTTGCGCAGCCGCTGGATTTGCTCGCCCACGCGCGGCGGGGTCGCGGCCGGCGGTTGCGGGGCGGCGCCGGCAGGCGTGCGCCGCGATCCGGGGGAACTTGCCATTTGAATTCCGTTCGCTTAGAGTTGTTCGATATTTCGAATTCTAGTTCGGAATATCGGATAAATGCGGTCAACCGAACGACCGACTATAACAGTAGCAGGCCGTTGCGCCGCCACGAGCGGTGCGCTGCGGAATGCGAAACCCTGTCAGGAGCTTTGCGATGCGTGATGCCTTTCTCGCCCAGGTGCGCGGGACGCTCGACCAGATCCGCGCGGACGGTTTTTACAAGACCGAGCGCGAGATCGCGAGTCCCCAGGCGGCAGCCGTGCGGCTCGCCGGCGGTGCCGGCGTGCTCAATTTCTGCGCGAACAACTATCTGGGCCTGGCGAACGATCCGCGCCTGGTCGACGCGGCGAAGGCCGGCCTCGACCAGGACGGTTTCGGCATGGCATCGGTGCGCTTCATCTGCGGCACGCAAACCGTGCACAAGCAACTGGAAAGCGCGCTGGCCGCGTTTCTCGGCACCGAGGACAGCATCCTCTATTCGAGCTGCTTCGACGCGAATGGCGGGCTGTTCGAGACGCTGCTCGATGAGAACGACGCGGTGATCAGCGACGAGCTGAACCACGCGAGCATCATCGACGGCATCCGCCTCTGCAAGGCGAAGCGTTTTCGCTACAAGAACAACGATCTTTCCGACCTCGAGGCGAAGCTGAAGGAAGCCGACGCCGCGGGCGCCCGCCACAAGCTGATCGCGACCGACGGCGTGTTCTCGATGGACGGCATCATCGCCGACCTGAAGGGCATCTGCGATCTCGCCGATCGATACGGCGCGCTCGTGATGGTCGACGATTCGCATGCGGTGGGCTTCATCGGCACGCATGGCCGCGGCACGCCCGAGCACTGCGGCGTCGAAGGCCGCGTCGACATCATCACGGGCACGCTCGGCAAGGCGCTCGGCGGGGCGTCGGGCGGCTATGTCGCCGCGCGTCGCGAGGTGATCGAGCTGCTGCGCCAGCGCTCGCGTCCGTATCTGTTCTCGAACACGCTCACGCCGAGCATCGCCGCGGCGTCGCTGAAGGTGCTGGAACTGCTCGGCAGCGACGAAGGCGCGAAGCTGCGCGAGCGCGTGCGCGAGAACGGCGCGCGGTTCCGCAAGCAGATGACCGAAGCCGGCTTCACGCTCGTGCCCGGCACGCATCCGATCATCCCGGTGATGCTCGGCGACGCGCAGCTCGCGACGAACATGGCCGACAGGCTGCTCGGCGAAGGCGTCTACGTGATCGGCTTCTCGTTCCCCGTCGTGCCGCGCGGCCGTGCGCGCATCCGCACGCAGATGAGCGCCGCGCATACGCCCGAGCAGATCGACCGGACGGTCGCCGCGTTCGTGCGCGTCGGCAAGTCGCTCGGCATCATCTGACGGAGGCGCGACCATGAAAGCACTGGCAAAGCTCGAACGCGGCCCCGGCCTCACGCTCACGCGCGTGAAGCGTCCCGACGTCGGCCACAACGACGTGCTGATCAAGATCCGCCGCACGGCGATCTGCGGCACCGACATCCATATCTGGAAGTGGGACGACTGGGCGCAGAAGACGATTCCGGTGCCGATGCACGTCGGCCACGAATACGTCGGCGAGATCGTCGAGATGGGGCAGGAAGTGCGCGGCTTCGCGATCGGCGATCGCGTGTCCGGCGAAGGCCACATCACGTGCGGTTTCTGCCGCAACTGTCGCGCCGGGCGCCGGCATCTGTGCCGCAACACGGTGGGCGTCGGCGTGAACCGCGAAGGCGCATTCGCCGAATACCTGGCGATTCCGGCGTTCAACGCGTTCAAGATTCCGCCGGAAATCTCCGACGATCTCGCGTCGATCTTCGATCCGTTCGGCAACGCGACGCACACGGCGCTGTCGTTCAACCTGGTCGGCGAAGACGTGCTGATCACCGGCGCGGGGCCGATCGGCATCATGGCCGTCGCGATCGCGAAGCACGTCGGCGCACGCAACGTCGTCATCACCGACATCAACGACTATCGGCTGGAACTCGCGCGCAAGATGGGCGCGACGCGCGCGGTCAACGTCGCGCGCGAGTCGCTGCGCGACGTGATGGCCGACCTGCACATGACCGAAGGCTTCGACGTCGGTCTCGAGATGTCCGGTGTGCCGAGCGCGTTCACGAGCCTGCTCGAGGCGATGAACCACGGCGGCAAGGTCGCGCTGCTCGGCATCCCGCCCGCGCAGACGGCGATCGACTGGAACCAGGTGATCTTCAAGGGGCTCGAGATCAAGGGCATCTACGGCCGCGAGATGTTCGAGACCTGGTACAAGATGGTCGCGATGCTGCAGAGCGGCCTCGACCTGTCGCCGATCATCACGCATCGCTTCGCGGCCGACGATTACGAGCAAGGCTTCGCCGCGATGCTGTCCGGCGAAAGCGGCAAGGTGATTCTCGACTGGACGGTCTGAGTCGGGTGTCGAGAGACGGGGCGGCGCGGCACGTTTGCCGGCTGCCCCGTTTTCGTTTGCACACACGCACCGTCGCGCCGCGGACGCACGATTGAACGCTTGAGGTGAGATTTTTCGGGAGCCGTGTTCGTGCGCCGAATCATCACACGATCGCGCATAGGTGATGCGCAATAGCAGGCTCGCGTCACCTGTCGGCAACTGCTTCGCTTCTCCCCGCCATAGCATTCGGCGCCCGTTTCTCCTCTTCCACGCGCTTCCCCGCTTCGCCTGGCGTGCGAGGGTTCGCTCGCGACCGTATGCGAGATCGTACCGACCCGGCACGTCCGCCGTGAGCCGCACGCTGCGTTGCGACTCACTGATACGCGGCGTTATCGACATCGATCGGTGCGCCGACCCCTACCTGATCCGTTCACCTTCCCATCCGCACGGCTCGAACGGAAGGCTCACCCCGACGAGCCAGCGCTTCGGGCACGTTTCAGCCCTCCCGCCGACAGGGCTTTTTCATCCGGATATTGACAAGGTAGAACGATCGTTCTACCGTAAACCCATGAACCCACTTCTCGACTCCTCCGGCGAACCGGGCGTTCGCGAGCGGCTGCTGGACGCGGCCGAAGCGCTGATCTATTCGGGCGGCATCCACGCAACTGGTGTCGATGCGATCGTCAAGCGATCCGGCGCGGCGCGAAAGAGCTTTTATTCGCATTTCGAATCGAAAGAGGCGCTGGTGGTCGCCGCGCTCGAACGTCGCGACGAGCGCTGGATGCGCTGGTTCGTCGACGCCACGCTGGCGCGGGGCAAGACGCCGCGCGCGCAACTGCTCGGCATGTTCGACGTGCTGCGCGACTGGTTCGGGCAGCCCGACTTTCACGGCTGCGCGTTCCTGAATGCGTCGGGCGAGATACCCGACGCCGAGGATCCCGTGCGCGTCGTCGCCTGTATGCACAAGGCACGCCTGCTGGCGTTCGTGCGCGAGCGCTTCGACGCCTATGCCGACGAAACCGGCATCGAGCGCCGCGGGCTCGCGCGCATCGCGCGTCAGTGGCTCGTGTTGATCGACGGCGCGATTGGCGTGGCGCTCGTCAGTGGCGATGCAAACGCCGCGCGCGATGCGCGCGCGACGGCTGAACTGCTGCTCGATACCGTATCGCGGTAGCCGGCGCAGCGAATCCGAACCGGCCGCGTGCGTTCGCGGCCGTCACCCTGAACAGGAGCAACCCATGTCCGCTTCCCCCGAAGTTCGTCCGCCCGTTCCGCCCTTCACGCTCGAAACGGCGCGCCAGAAAGTGCGCGCCGCCGAGGACGCATGGAACACGCGCGACCCGCAACGCGTGTCGCTCGCCTATACGCCGCAAAGCCGCTGGCGCAATCGCGCGGAATTCGTGACGGGCCGCGACGAGATCGTCGGGCTGCTGCAGCGCAAGTGGGCGCGCGAACTCGACTATCGGCTGATCAAGGAGCTGTGGGCGTTCGACGGCAATCGCATCGCGGTGCGCTTCGCGTACGAGTGGCATGACGATGCAGGCAACTGGTTCCGTTCGTACGGCAACGAGAACTGGGAGTTCGATGAAAACGGCCTGATGGCGCATCGTCACGCGAGCATCAACGATCTGCCGATTCGCGAGGCGGACCGTCTTTATCACTGGCCGCTCGGCCGTCGCCCCGACGATCATCCGGGGTTGTCCGACCTCGGGCTGTGATGCGAGCACGCGTTAAACGGACCGGCGAACGCATCACCGGGGTTCAATGGTGAGGAAATTCGGGAGCCGTCCGCTGAAGGTGAGATTTTTCGGGACGAGGTGAAATGTCGCGTCGAGCTGTGTGCCTCGAACAGGTCGACGCGGCGTTGCGCCCGGTGAGGCGGCGTATGTGGCGACGTGCGGCGGTGTGCTTCACCGCGTGAGGCATCTCACCAATCGCGTCGATGCGATCGTGTGTTGATGATCGGTGTGTGCGAGAGCGGCGTGCAACTCACCGGTCGGATCGACTTCGGTTTTCAACGACAAACTGTGCAAGCAGTGCGCGTTGCGATGCGTCGTTGCTCACCGCTCGATTTGACTGCCGACGCATCGACGGAGTCCGCACAAGTGCGCAACCGTATCGCGTGTCGCTCACCGCAGCCGGATTCACGCGACGCCGCCCGGCGCGAGCGCCGGGCATGACCGTCAACCCGCAACCCGCGCGGCGATTGCCTCGCCCACTTCCTGCGTGCCCGCCTTGCCGCCGAGATCGCGCGTATGCGGCCCCGTGCGCAGCACGTCCTCGATCGCGGCGACGATCGCATCGTGCGCGTCGCGTTCGCGGCCCGTGCCGTTGCCGAGGAAGTCGAGCATCATCGCCGCCGACCAGATCATCGCGACCGGATTCGCGATGTATTGCCCCGCGATGTCGGGCGCCGAGCCGTGCACCGGCTCGAACAGCGACGGGAACGTGCGGTCCGGGTTCAGGTTCGCCGACGGCGCGATGCCGATCGTGCCCGTACACGCCGGGCCGAGATCCGACAGGATGTCGCCGAACAGGTTCGACGCGACGACGACGTCGAAGCGGTCCGGCTGCAGCACGAAGCGCGCGCACAGGATGTCGATGTGCTGCTTGTCGACCGCGATCTCCGGATAGCGTTCGGCCATCTCGGCCGCGCGCGCATCCCACCACGGCATGCTGATCGCGATGCCGTTGCTTTTCGTCGCGACGGTGACGCGCTTCGCGCGCCGCTGCGCGAGCTCGAACGCGAATTTCAGCACGCGCTCGGTGCCGTGCCGCGTGAAGATCGACTGCTGCATCACGACTTCGCGCTCGGTGCCTTCGAACATCGTGCCGCCAACCGACGAATATTCGCCCTCGGTGTTCTCGCGCACGATCATGAAATCGATGTCGCCCGCGCGGCGGCCGGCGAGCGGCGACGGCACGCCGTCGAACAGGCGCGCGGGCCGCAGGTTGATGTACTGGTCGAATTCGCGGCGGAACTTCAGCAGCGAGCCCCACAGCGAAATGTGATCGGGCACGGTCGCGGGCCAGCCGACCGCGCCGAACAGGATCGCGTCGACGCCCGACAGTTGGGCCTTCCAGTCGTCCGGCATCATCGTGCCGTGCTGCGCGTAGTAGTCGCAGCTCGCCCAGTCGATCTCGACGAAGTCGAAGCGGATGCCGAAGCGCGCGGTCACGGCGTCGAGCACGCGCCGGCCCTCGGGCATCACTTCGCGGCCGATGCCGTCGCCGGGGATCACGGCGATCCTGTAAGTCCTGTCGGTCATGCAAATCTCCTTGGCTGTTCGGCCGGCTGCCGGGAAGGCAGCGGCCCGTCACGTCATTCTATTTGTTTCAATCTGGATTAAAATCACGCAAAAGTTAATCGACTTTCCACGAATCGTGAATAAATCGCCGAACCTCGACGACCTGCGCGTGTTCAGCCTGGTTGTCCGACTGATGAGCTTCAGCGCGGCCGCCGAGCAGCTCGCGGTGTCGCCCGCGTATGTCAGCAAGCGCATCGCGATGCTCGAGGCGCAGCTCGGCACGCGCCTGCTGCATCGCTCGACGCGCCGCATGACGGTGACCGAGGCCGGCGAGCGCGTGTTCGCGCGTGCGGAAAAAATTCTCGACGACGTCGATCATCTCGTCGAGGACGTGTCGACCACGCGCACGGTGCCGCGCGGCACGCTGCGCATGTCGAGCAGCTTCGGCTTCGGCCGGCACGTCGTCGCGCCGGCGCTGCTCGACTTCAGCGCGCGCTATCCGCAACTGAACGTGCGGCTCGATCTGTTCGACCGGCTCGTCGATGTGGCCGGCGAAGGCTACGACCTCGACGTGCGCATCGGCGACGACATCGCCGATCATCTGATCGCGCGCCGACTCGCCGCGAATTACCGCGTGCTGTGCGCGTCGCCCGACTATCTCGCGCGCCGCGGGACGCCGCGCTCGCTCGCGGATCTCGCGTCGCACGATTGTCTCGCGATCAAGGAGCGCGACCATCCGTTCGGCGTATGGCGGCTGAACGTGCGCGGCGAGACGGCCACGGTGAAGGTCGGCGGTGCGCTGTCGACGAACCATGGCGAGGTGGCCGTGCAGTGGGCGCTGGCCGGGCGCGGCATCGTGCTGCGCTCGATCTGGGAAGCCGGGCCGCTGATCGAACGCGGCGCGTTGTGCCGCGTGCTGCCGGACGCGATCCAGCCCGCGAACATCTGGGCCGTGTATCCGGAACGCGTCGCGGCATCGGCGAAGGTGCGTGTGTGCGTGGATTTTCTGGTGGAGACGCTGGCCGGCCTGAATGCGGCCGCGGGTGACGATGCGGCCTGAAACCCGCTAAAGGTGAGCTTTTGCGGGAGACGTGCGCAGGCACCGTCGACGATGCCCGCGGGAGCGTCACGCCGCGTGTCGCGCACCGAGCATCAAGTCGAGATTCTGCACGGCGGCACCGGATGCCCCTTTGCCGAGATTGTCGAACACGGCGGACAGCAGCACCTGGCCACGATCTTCGTTGACGAACACGCCGAGCCGCAGGTCGTTGGTGCCGTTCAGCGCTTGCGGGTCGAGATGCGTTGCCGCGCGTGCGTCCGCGAGCGGCATCACGTCGACGTAATGCGCATCCGCGTAGTGATGCGCGAGACACGCATGCAGGCGCTCGCCCGTCACGCCGGCCGGAAGCAGGCGCAGCTCGATCGGGATGGTGAGCACGATGCCTTGCCGATAGGCACCGTAGGCCGGCACGAAGAACGGGCGGTGCGCGAGCCCCGCATGCTGACGGATCTCGGGCACGTGCTTGTGCTCGAGCGCGAGGCCGTAGACCTGCAGCGGCAACGCGTTGGCGGCGGCGTCGCCCGATTCGAATGCGTCGACGGCGGCCCTCCCGCCGCCCGAGTAACCGGACACCGCGTGGATGCTCACCGGGTAGTCGCGCGGCAGCAGGCCTGCCTGCAACAGCGGACGAAGCAGGCCGATCGCGCCTGTCGGGTAACAGCCGGGATTGGTCACGCGCTTCGCATGAGCGATGTGCCGTGCATGTCCGTCGGCCATCTCGGGAAAGCCGTAGACCCAGTCGGGCTGCGTGCGATGGGCCGAACTCGCATCGATCACGCGTACCGCCGGGTTGCGGATGAAGCCGACCGCTTCGCGCGCGGCCGCGTCGGGCAGGCACAGGATCGCGATATCGCACGCGTTGAGCGCGTCGGCACGCCGCGCCGCGTCCTTGCGTTCGGCGGCGGGAAGCGTGAGCAGCTGCACGTCGGTGCGGTCGCGCAGCCGCGCGTGGATCTGCAACCCGGTCGTGCCCTGGTCGCCGTCGATGAAGACAATGGGGAGGCTCATGATGGTCGTGTGCGTCGCGTTCGATCGTCGGGGGAAGCCGTATCGTCCACCGAACGTCTAGAATAGGAAAAGTTGAATTTACTGACCGTCCGATTCAGCTTTCCTGAACAAGAGGTGTGTGATGCGCGAGATCAGTCTGGACCGTCTGCGTACGCTGGTCGCGATCGCGGATCACGGATCGTTCGTGGCGGCGGCGCAATGGCTTCATCTCGCGCCGCCGACCGTCAGCCTGCATGTCGCCGAGCTGGAAAGCCGCGTCGGCGCGCCGCTGCTGTCGCGCACGCGCGGCAACGTGCGCCCGTCGGCGATCGGCGAAGTGCTGGTGGAGCGGGCGCGGCGTCTGCTGGCGGAAGTCGAAGCCACGCTGGACGACGTGCAGCGACAGGTGCAGGGGTTGACGGGGCGTGTCCGCCTCGGCGCATCGACGGGTGCGATCGCGCATCTGTTGCCGCAGGCGGTGGCCGGATTGCGCGCGCGGCATCCGGATATCGACGTGCAGATCGCGGTGCTCACGTCGCAGGACACGCTGGCGCGCATTGCACAAGGCACGCTCGATGTCGGGCTGGTCGCGCTGCCGCAGGCGCCGGTCGCGGGGCTGTCGATCCGCCCATGGCGTCGAGACCCGGTGATGGCTTTCCTGCCTGCGGACTGGCCGCTTCCGGCCCGGGTGACGCCGGCGTATCTGGCCGCGCGGCCGCTGATTCTCAACGATGCGACGACGCGCCTGTCGCGGCTCACGGCCGAATGGTTCGCGCTCGCCGGCCACCGGCCCGAGCCGCGGATCGAACTCAACTACAACGATGCGATCAAGAGCCTGGTCGCCGCAGGTTACGGCGCGACGCTGCTGCCGCACGAGGCCGGGGCCCCGCTGCCGGATGCGCGCATCGTCATGCGGCCGCTACGGCCGGCGTTGTGGCGCGAGTTGGGCATCGCGCATCGGGCGGGCTCGGTCGAACGGGCGACGCAGCACGTGCTCGATGCGCTGTGGGCGCTCGGTGCGCGATAGCGGGCCGTCGAGCGGCTGGCCCGTGCCGGCCGCGCGGCCCGCACGCGTTCAGAGCCGGTTGTCTTTCGCCAGCGTGAGCACGCGCGCCCAGCGCCGCGCATCGCGCTTGTCCATCATCGGCAGCCTCCATTCGCCGTGCACGGCGTCGCGCACGCGCACGACGAGATGCCAGCGGCCGTCGATCGGCGCGGCCTCGCAACCGTCGAGTTGCGACAGCGTATAGCGGCCGTCCGCGCCGTCACGCGAGAGCCACAGCAGCCCTTGCGTCGCGGACACGCGCAACTCGCCCCACGCGCGATGCACGACGTGCGTCCAGCCTTCTTCCTTCGTGTTCGGCGCGATGTCGCGGCGGCGCTTGAGCCACCACGCGATCAGCGCGATCAGGAGCGCGGCGGCCAGCACGGCGGCCGCGATCGCGACCGGCTGGCCGAACTGCGCGGCGATGACGTGAAACAGATGAACGGCGCCCCAGCCCAGGGCGATGAGCGCGAATAGCGCAATGAAAATCGGCATGTCGAATCGGAAAGGAGGACGGGCCGGCGCACGCGGCGCACCGGCCCGTCGTACACGGCATTACCGGCGGCGGTGAATGTCGTGCGTGACGAAGCCCGCGTCGTTGACGGGCAGCGCGAGGCCGTCCTTCACCGCGAGCGTCTTGCGGATGTCGTCGAGACCCGCGGACCAGTGGTCGCGCATCGTCGACAGACCGAACTGATAGTCCTTGTAGTGATGCTCGTACGCCTTCTGCTGATAGATCAGGTGCTGGATGTTGTACTTCTTCCCGCTCGACATCGCTT
Organism: Burkholderia anthinoferrum; assembly: GCF_002925705.1. NCBI lineage: Bacteria > Pseudomonadati > Pseudomonadota > Betaproteobacteria > Burkholderiales > Burkholderiaceae > Burkholderia > Burkholderia anthinoferrum. The sequence goes on along the minus strand of NZ_LFZP01000065.1, from coordinate 1,100 downwards.
CGGCCTCGACGCACCACGGGTCGTTCTTGCGCTGCGCTTCCGGCACCTGTTCGAGCACGTGGCGCAGCACGTTGCGGTAGCGCTGTTCGCGCTGCAGCGTGTCGGTGACGAAACGCGTGCGGCTCGAATACTGCACGTCCTTCGTGCGCTCGGCGACGTCGGCCATCGTGCGCGGCAGCGGCCCGCGTGCGCTCCACAGATCGACCTGGAACGCGAGCGTGTCGCGGCGCGGATGCGCGCGGAGCACTTCCATCAGCGGCGTGTTCGACACGACACCGCCGTCCCAGTAATACTCGCCGTCGATCTCGACGGGCGGGAACGCGGGCGGCAACGCACCGGACGCCATGAAATGCTCGGGCGCGAGACGGATGCGCGAGTTGTCGAAGTACACGAAGTTGCCGGTGCCGACGTTGACCGCGCCGACCGACACGCGCGTCTCGCTCGAGTTGATCCGGTCGAAATCGCACAGTTTCAGCAGCGTCGTGCGCAGCGCCGACGTGTCGTACCAGCTGATTTTCTCAGGATGGTCGGACACGCCCGGCAGCGGCGGCGGAAAGCGCGGCACGAAGAAGCCCTGCTGGCCCTGCATCATCGCGCTGGCGGCCTGCGACGCGGTGAAGAACGTCCGGATCTGATCGATGCTGTTGAACAGCGCGAATTCGAACGCGGCCGGAATCGTCGGAAAGAACGCCGGCTGGCAGATCGTTTCCCAGAATTCACGCAGGCGCTCGACGCGGTGCTCGGGCGCATTGCCGGCGATCAGCGCGGTGTTGAGCGCGCCGATCGAGATGCCCGCGATCCAGTCGAGCGGGATGCCCGCCTCGTGCAGTCCTTCGAATACGCCGGCCTGATACGCGCCCAGCGCGCCGCCGCCCTGCAGGACGAGCGCGATCGTTTCGTACGGCAGCGACCGCGCGGCGGCCGGCGCGCCGGCTTCGTGGTGCAGGTCCGCCGCATCCACGGCCTGCTTTTCGGTGCGGGCGTGCGGCTTCATTGCATGAACCAGCCGTGGCTGACGATGAACGACTGGCCCGTGAGCGCGGCGCTCGGGAACGCCGACAGGAACAGCACCGTCTGCGCGACGTCCTGCACCGTCGTGA